>JANQIO010000128.1 GCA_028282105.1 Halieaceae bacterium
TCGCTGATGGATATCTTCACCATCCTGGTGTTCTTCCTGATGGTGAACAGCGGCGATGTCGAGGTGCTGGAGGCGGACAAGAATATCAGCTTGCCCGAGTCCGTTTCCGAGCAGAAACCCGATATTGCCCTGACCATCAAGGTCAGCCCTGACGACATCGTTGTGCAGGGCCGCCGCATGGGCAGCGTTGCCGAGGTGCTGGCCCAGGACGGCAACGTGATCGATGCCCTCAAGCAGGAGCTGGCCTATCAGGCTTCCCGCGCCCCCACGATGACCGAGCGCGAGGCAGAAATCGGCCGCCCGGTGGTGATCATGGGCGACCAGGGCATGCCCTACAAGCTCCTCAAGCGCATCATGACTACCTGTGCCGACAGCGACTACCGGGACATCACCCTGGCGGTGAACACCGCAGCCACCCCTGACCTCGACGAGCCGCTGCTGGCGGGGGGAGGCTGAGCGATGACCTCGATGACCATGCGCATGATGACGCCGGACCTGTTGCTGCCCTGGGAATCCTCGGAGCAGGAGGACGCCCGTTACCGCAGGATACTCCGCACGCTACTGGCGGCCCTGTTGGCCTTCGGCATCGTGATGCCGTTTCTGCCGGTTGAGGAGTTGAGCCGCGAGAAGCAGGAAGCACTGCCGCCGCACCTGGCCCGGGTGGTGCTGGAGAAAAAAGTGCTGCCACCGCCACCGCCGCCCAAGCCGGTGGAGAAAAAAGTTGAGCAAAAGCCGGAAAAGCCGGTAGAGAAAAAGCCGGAACCCAAGCCTGAACCGAAACCCAAGGAGCCGCCGCCCCCGCCCGTCGACAGGGTCGAGGAGGCGCGCAAGGTGGCCGCGGTGAGCGGGGTGCTGGCCTTCCAGGATGCCCTGGCCGACATGCGTGACAGCGTCGATGTGGACAGCCTCGGGGATACCGGTATGAGCCGGGGTGAGGCCCAGGCTGCCAAAACCGAGCGTTCGATTATTGCCGGCGCCGCCAAAGGCGGCAGCGGTGGCATCCAGACCGGCAACCTGAGCCGCGACACCGGTGGGCCGGCCCTGTCCGGGCGCGAAACCACCAAGGTCGAGAGCACCATCGCCGCCAATGCCGCCGACCGTGGCGACAGTGGCGTATCAGCCCGCCTCGGCGGCCGTAGCGACGAGTCGATCCGCCGGGTGATGGACCGCAACAAGGGGGCAATTTTCGCGGTCTACAACCGCGCCCTGCGCAGGGACCCGACCCTGGCCGGCAAGCTGGTGTTCGAAATGCAGATCGATCCCTCTGGGGCGATCTCCTCACTGACCCTGGTATCCAGCGAACTGGCCGACGAGAGCCTGACCGAGAAGATCCTGGCCCGTATTCGCATGATTCGCTTCGACGCGGCGGATGTGGTCGCCACAACGGTCAATTACTCCTTCGACTTCCTGCCCTATTGACCCAGGAATGTGTGAGCCACGGCTCACGCGTTCCCTTTTTTGCTTATTTGAATTGAATTCAGTTCAGTAAGTGTTTATAGTCCTGCCTCATGAACGCTGAATCCGCCAAGTCTGAGTCGCGCCCTCGGCGCAACCCGGCCGCCACACGTGCCCGGATACTGGATGCCGCCAAGACCCTGCTGACTGAGGGGGACGGCAATCTGGAGATGAGCTGGGTAGCGAAGGCGGCTGGAGTCTCCCAGGGCCTCGCTTACCACCACTTCGGTTCTAAAGATGGTTTGCTGGGGGCCGTGGTGGAGGACTTCTACGATCGCGTTGAGGCGTCGGTGCTGATGGCCAAACTGGATGACGACGAGGATTGGAGCGAACGGGAGCGTGGTCGAGTGGCCAGCTATCTGACCTTCCTGCTGGAAGATCCTCTCACCCGCACCGTCATCATCCGCTCTACCGGCGCCCCGGCAGTGGCTGCGGTGGAGGCACGGCGTTGGCAGCGGCTGATTGATGAAGGCGCCCGCAATATCGCCGAAGGTCAGGCCCGCGGCGCGATCCGGGTCGAGCAGGACAGCCACTTGCTGGCAGCCATGGTATTGGGCGCGGTGCGCTCCGCCGCATCCAGCGAGCTGTCGCGCGACGCTGTGGTGGACCCCCAGGCCCTGGCCGATGCGATCTGGCAGTTCCTGGGTGCTGGCCTCGGTTTGGAACAGCCTTGAGCCCATAGATAGACAGCCCTGAGCCCACAGATAGACAGCCTTGAGCCCATAGATAGACAGCCCTGAGCCCACAGATAGACAGCCTAGAGCCCGCAAACGCCACCTGAGCTGATTTTGAATAGCCCCCACCGCAAGGGGCAGGAGAGCAAAAATGAGTGAGTCACCGAACGGTCGTAACGACCCCCAGTTCCGGGAGGTTATCTCCATGGATGACTATTTCGGGCAAGACCTGGCGCGCACCTACGGCTTCACCCGCAGTGAGGCCGCCCAGCAGGTAGACCAGGACCTGCTGGATGAACAGCACGAGAACCTGCTTCGCGATGGCTACGTCATCATCGAAAACATGATCTCCCACGAGCAGCTCGATGCCCTGCGCGCCGCCGCCACACCTCACCTGGAGCAGGTGGGTCGCAACTCCTTCGAAGGCGAACTGACGCAGCGCATCTATGGCTTGCCCGAGAAGTTGCGTGCCGCCGATGCGTTTATTACCCACCCCCTGGTGCTGGCGCACCTCGACCGTCTGTTCATGCCGAACTACCTGCTTTCCCAGGCCCAGATTATCAATATCCTGAGCGGTTCCCCCTCCCAGCCGCTGCACCTCGACGACGGTTTCTACCCCTGGCCGCGCCCGCGCCCGGCGATCAGTGCCGCCACTGTGTTTGCCATCGACGACTTCACCGCCGATAACGGTGCCACCGTCGCGATCCCCGGCAGCCACCGTTGGGGCCAGGACCGCGACCCGCAGCCCGGTGATGAGTGCGTGTCGGCGGTGATGCCGGCCGGCTCCTGCATCCTGTTCCTGGGCAACCTGTGGCATGGGGGCGGTGAGAATCGCACCGACAAGCCGCGCCTGGCCCTGACTGCCCAGTACTGCGAACCCTGGGCCCGCACCCAGGAGAACTATTTCCTCTCGGTCGAACGCGAGACGGTAGCCAGCCTGTCCGAAGACATGCAGCGGCTGCTGGGCTACTCGATTCACCCGCCTTTTATGGGCATGGTGAATGGCATGCACCCGAAGCGCGTCCTGCCTGGCCAGGCGGCTGACTGAAGGACTTTTACCCCGCCAACCCGGTATGCTTTGCCAATACCTGACGCTGCCGGAGGGGCACCATCCAACAGTTCGCACTGGACGAAATTCTCGAGCCGCTGCACGCACTCGTGCGGGCCACCGGTGAAGAGATCCTGCGCTTCTACCATTCGGGCGAGGAGGTGGAAAGCGAGGCCAAGGCCGACAATACCCCGGTCACCGCGGCAGATCTCGCCGCCCACCACCTGCTGGTGGATGGCCTGGCGCGCTTTGGATTGCCGGTGCTATCGGAAGAGTCTGCCAACGAGGCCAGTGCGCGGCGCGACTGGCCCGCATTCTGGATGGTCGACCCGCTGGACGGCACCCGGGAGTTCCTCGGCCGTACCGGAGAGTTCACCATCAATATCGCGCTGATCGAGGGGCATTGCGCCAGCTTTGGCCTGATCGCCGTGCCGGTGGGTGGTGCTGTCTATGCGGGCGGCAAGGGGCTGGGGGCCTGGAAGCGAGTCTCCGAGCACTGGGTGCCGATTCATTGCCGGCCCCTGCCTGAGGCGGAAACCCTGGTCGTGACCGCCAGCCGCCGCCACCGCGGCGAAAAACTGGATGCCAGCCTGGCGACCCTTGAGCAGCGCTTCCCTGGATTTCGCCGTGATCACGCTGGTAGCGCCCTGAAGTTCTGTCACCTTGCCGAGGGCCGCGCGGACTTCTACCCGCGCTACTCACCCTGTTCCGAATGGGACACCGCCGCCGGTCAGGCCATAGTCGAGGGCGCCGGCGGCGCCGTGCTGGGCATGGATGGCGAGCCGCTCAGATACAACGCGCGGGACACCCTGCTCAGCCCCCACTTCCACGCCATGGCGGATCCGCAGCACCCGCTGTGGAAATCTCTTGGCTGAAGCTTGTCAACCGTCGCGCCAGGCCGGCTCTTGGGCTATAAATAGTGTTCACCCGCTGAGACCCACCATGGCAGATAACAATTACACGTGCCTGAACCTTGAGAAGGACCTCGCGACCAGTCTGGACAACCCGCTGGACCCTCAGCGCAGCACCCAACTTCGAGAAAAGCTGGTAGCGGAGATCCAGGCCCTGGAAGAGCAGCTCAGTGCCCTGCAGGCCAGCGGTGAGGCCATCGACTTCTCCATGGAGCAAACCTGCCGCGAGATGATTCACTCGCGCCAACAACTCTATCTCGAACTTTGTCGTTAACCCGTGAGTGACCTGACACCGCCCCAGGGCCCTGTAGAAGACGAAGCCGCCAACGAGGTCAACCTGGCCACGCGGCTGCAGCAGGTGCAGGATGAGCATCGGGCGCTGGATGCGGAGATCGAGTCGCTGTACGAATTCCCCTACCGCGACCAGTTGCAATTGCAGCGCCTCAAGAAGAAAAAGCTGCAGCTCAAGGATCTGATCGAACGGCTCAAGGACGAATTGATCCCGGATCTTCCGGCCTGAACCCCCATCACCCAAAGCCGGCCCCAGGGTCGCACCCACAAGGAGCCCGCCATGATTCTGCGTACCCTGATACTGCTGGCGCTTGCGCTATCCACTCAGGTTCGGGCTCAGTCCGACGAGGAGCCGACGGTCAGCGTGACGCCGATCAAGGATGGCCTCTTCCTGCTGCAGGGCCGCGGCGGCAACGTGGTGGCCTCGGAGGGAGAGGACGGCATGCTGCTGGTGGATGACGACTATCCCCAGTACCAGCCCGCCTACCTGCAGGCGGTCAAGGCGCTGGGTGCTGACGGTGTGCGCTTTATCGTCAATACCCACTGGCACGGCGATCACACCGGCGGCAATGCCGCCTGGGGTGAGAGCGGCAGCATGATCCTGGCCCATGACAACGTGCGCCAGCGCCTGTCCACCCGCCAGGACATCAAGGCTTTCAACCGGATGGTCGAGGCCGCGCCGATATCGGCCTGGCCGCTGGTGACATTCGCGGACTCGCTGGCCCTGCACGTCAACGGGGAAACTGTGGAAGTGCAGCATTTTCCCCAGGGCCACACCGACGGTGACAGCATGGTGTTCTTCGTGGAGGCCAACGTGGTCCACACCGGCGACCACTACTTCAAGGATCGGTTTCCCTTCGTGGACATTGGCTCCGGTGGCTCGGTGGGCGGCTTGATAGACAACATCCGCGCGCTGCTCAGTCGGGTGGACTATTACACGGTCATCGTCCCCGGCCACGGCGACCTCGCCAACCAGGAGGACCTGGCGCGCTTCTACAACATGTTGGTGGAGACCCGCGAGGAAGTCCGGAGCATGCAAGCCAGGGGTATGGACCTGGCGGCGATGCAGGCGGCGGGGCTGGATGCCAAGTGGGACAGTTGGGGCAGCGGCTTTATCAACGCCGAGCGCTGGATCTCGTTTATCGCTACCAGCCCGCGTTAGTCAGCGACCTCGATACCCTCGAGAGCCAGCAGCCGGCGCTTGCACTCCAGGCCGCCGGCGAAGCCGGTGAGCTTCCCGTTACTGCCCACCACCCGGTGGCAGGGTACGACGATGGGTAGCGGGTTACGACCGTTGGCGGCTCCCACGGCGCGCACCGCCCGGGGCTTGCCCAGGGTTACGGCGATATCCCGGTAGCTGCGCAGCTCGCCGTAGGGAATTGCCCGCAGCGATTCCCACACCGCATGCTGAAAAGCGGTACCGTCGGCCCCCAGCGGCAGGTCGAAGTGCCGGCGCTTGCCGGCAAAATACTCCCCAAGCTGTGTGGCGGCCTGTTGCAACACCCTGTCCTTGCCAGCTACTCCGTCGCTGCCGTGCTGGCCCTGGAACTCCACTCGCAGCAGCGCATCGCCGTCAGAGACCAGGCGCAGCTTGCCAATCGGGGTGTCGATAACTGTGTAGCGTGTGGTATCAGCCATTGCCTAGGCTCCTCCAGAGCAGGTTGGCGGCGTAAGATCGCCAGGGTTGCCAGTGTTCACTGCGTGCCAGCAGTGCCTTGCGGTCTGTGCCGCCGACGGCCTTGAGCAGGCCCAGGTCAGTGGCGGGAAAGCGGTCCGGGTCTCCGAGTCCGCGCATCGCGACCAGATCCAGGGTCCAGGGTCCCACACCTCTGAGCGCTGCAAGTGCTTCGAGTAGCTCTGAGGGCGGTGGCTGGTGGGTGAACATTTCACAAACGGCGCGCAGTGTCTGACGTCGACTGCCGGGCATTTTGAGTACAGTGTCCGGTACCGCGAGCAGCGCTTCCGGCGTGGGAAACACCAACAGCGACTCACCGTCCAGTTCCGCGCGACAGTCCGCTGCCGCCACAATGGCAGCGCACAGGCTGCGGGCGGCCACGGTACTGACCTGCTGCCCGAGGATAGTGCGCACGCAGGCTTCAAACGGTGACGAGAATACCGGCGATCTCACGCCGGGTTGCGCTGCCACCAGCGGTGCCAATAGCGGGTCCTGGGCCAGGCAGTCTTCGATCTCCAGCGGCTGCGCATCGAGGTCAAACATGCGCCGCAGCAGCGCGATCAGCGGCATCAGGTCCCGGTTGTCTGACAGCCTGGCTACCAGGTCGATGCCCTGTGGCCCGGGCCGCAGCTCGACCAGTGCGGTACCGCGCTCCGTGTGCAGGGTGCGCCGCCAGCAGCCATCCTTCACCTGTTCCAGGCCGGCGACGGCGTGCCGCTCAAACAGTGCCAGCACCGACCCGGCATCGTAGGGTGGGCGTGCCGCCAGGCTGAGATGAATGCCCGGGCCGCGTCCACGGGGCTGCTTGCGGCGCCGCAATTCGCTGGCGGCGCAGCCAAAGTTCTCCCGCGTCGCGCTGTTGAAACGGCGCAGGCTCGAATAGCCCGCGGCAAACGCCACATCGGTCATCGACAGGTCGGTTTCGAGGATCAGCTTCTGGGCAAAGTGCAGACGCTGGGTTTGGGCCACGGCATTGGGGCTGACCCCAAGTTTCTGGTCGAACAGTTTGCGCAGGTAGCGCTCCCCTATCCCCAGTTTGTCTGCCAGCTGGGCGAGGCTGTGACCGTTGAGAAATCCCGCCTGGATGAACTCCAGAGCGCGGCGCACGGTAGTGTCCGTGCCCAGCCAGGCCGGGCTCCAGGGCGCGGACTCCGGCCGGCACCGCAGGCAGGGCCGAAAGCCAGCCTGGGCAGCCTCGGCGGCGCTGCGATAGTAGCGTACATTCTCCTCGCGTGGCGGCCGCGCCGGGCAGACCGGCCGGCAATAGATGCCGGTGGTAACCACGGCCAGGAAAAACTCGCCATCGAAGCGAGGGTCACGAGCCAGTCGGGCGCGTCGGCATACCGTGGGGTCCAGTGCGTTCATGGCCTTACTATAGACCGAGGCCTCGGCTAACCACTAGCCAGATTCGGCCCTGTATCGCGCTTGTAATCAGCGGCTATTGCACTAGCATGCTGCGGAGCATTTGGAGAATGGTATGAAGCAGTTTTTTGCAGTTTTCGCGGTGTTGGCCGCGTCGCTGATGTTGAGCGCCTGCCAGTCAGCTTATTACGCGGCGGCGGAGCAGGTCGGCTATCACAAGCGCGAAATCCTGGTGGATCGGGTCGAGGGCGCCCGCGATGCGCAGGCGGAAGCCGAGCAGCAGTTTGAGTCTGCTCAGGAACATCTCCTGAGCCTGATCGCCTTCGATGGTGGCGAGCTACAGGAGGTGTACGAGGGCTTGTCGGACGAGTACGAGGCCTCACGGGACGCCGCGGAGGAAGTCTCGTCGCGCATCGACGCCATCGAGGATGTGGCAGACGCGCTGTTTGACGAGTGGAGCGATGAGCTGGGGCAGTACAGCAATGCCCGACTGCGCACCGACAGTGAGCGCAAGCTCAAGGACACCCAGCGCCGCTATGCGGAACTGGTCAGGGTGATGCGCCGTTCGGAGGATCGCATGCAACCCGTGTTGGCCGCCCTCAATGACAACGTGCTGTACCTCAAGCACAACCTCAATGCCCAGGCGGTGGCTGCGCTCAAGACGGAGTTCAGTAACATCGACAGGGAAATCGATGTCTTGATCCAGGACATGCGCAAAGCTATTGCCAGCTCTGACGAGTTCATCGACAGTTTGCGCACCGAGGGCTGAGCAGTACAATAGCGGCCGCTATGGATCTAGTCCCTTACGCTATTCCGTTCTTCTTCCTGCTCATGGGTATTGAATTTGCCTATGGGCTGGCACGCGGCCGCAACACCTACCGCATCAACGACTCGGTGGGCAGCCTGTTTATGGGTACCCTGCGCACCGCCAGCAAGCTGGTGCTCATCGGATTTGGCGGCGCCATTTTTGCAGCCATCGAAAACCACTACGCCCTGTGGCGCATGGACACCGGCCACTGGGCAACCTGGGTGTTTGCCTTTGTGGCCTACGACCTGTGCTATTACTGGAATCACCGCATCGGCCACGAGCGCCAGGTGTTCTGGGCCTCGCATGTGGCCCACCATCAGAGCGAGGAATACAACCTCACCACGGCGCTGCGCCAGACCAGCACCGGCTTCCTGCTGAGCTGGCTGTTTTATGTGCCGCTGTTCCTGCTGGGGGTGCCGGCGGAGGTATACGTGACCGTCGCATCGGCCAATCTGATTTACCAGTATTGGGTGCATACCGAGCACGTCCCCAAGCTGGGCTGGTACGAATGGCTTTTCGTGACGCCGTCAAATCACCGGGTACATCACGCCCAGAACGATATCTACGTGGATCGCAACTACGGTGGCGTGTTCATTGTCTGGGACCGGCTGTTCGGCACTTTTCAGGAAGAGTTGGACGATGAGCCCTGCATTTTCGGCATTCGCGGGCCACTGCATACCTTCAGCCCGCTGTGGGCCAACGTACATATCTACGTGGGTATGGCCCAGGACGCCTGGCGGGCGCAGCGCTGGCGCGACAAGCTGCACGTGCTGGTGGCGCGCACCGGCTGGCGGCCCGAGGATGTGGCAGAGCGCTACCCGCGTGACAAAACTGATCTTGCCAATTTCCACAAGTTCGACCCCGCTGTGAGCGGCGCGGTGAACGCCTACGCCCTGGTGCAACTGGCGGTGGTGGTGGCGGTGGGTATTGCACTGCTGTTTATCCCCGGCCTGGGATGGGCCACGAATGCCACGGTGGTTGGGCTGATGCTGTTTACCATGGTGTGCACCGGTCACTGGCTGGACGGCCGGCGGGTGCTCAACCTCGAGATTGCCCGCCTGGTATTGGTGGCGCTGGCTGCCTGGCTGGGCTGGCAGGCGGGATTTGGCCTGTTGCTCGCCGTTTCCGCGGCCGCCTATGCGCTGCTGAATGTGCTGGTGTTGCCGGTGTTGGCCAACGCGCGGATGCCCGCTTTCGCGCTGGCGCGAAAATAGCGCCTACCCTCATCAGGCGGAGGGTTACAGCGCCTTGAATATCTTGAGCATTTCCGCCCGTTGGGCGACGTCCGGCACCTGGCCAACGTTGGCGCCCATATTGTCCTTCATGTGTTTGGGCTTCGAGGTGGCCGGTATCAGTACAGTCACCGCCGGGTGGCCGATGATCCACTTCAGGTAGAACTGGCCCCAGCTTTCACAGGCCAGTTCCTGCGCCAGCGGCGGCAGAGGCTTGCCCTTTGACCTGGAAAACAGCGCACCGCGCTGGAAGGGGCGATTGATGATGGTGGCAATGCCGCGCTCCGCGGCAATAGGCAGCAACCGCTCCTCAGCCAGCCGGTTTTCGATGTTGTAGCTGAACTGCACAAAGTCCAGCGCCTCCGTGCGCATGATGTCCTCGAGTTCACGGTGGTTGCGCTGGTGCGAGGTGGTAATGCCCAGGTAGCGGATCTTGCCTTCTTCTTTCCATTGTCTGAGCGTTGGCAGGTGCAGTTTCCAGTCCCGCAGGTTATGAATCTGCATCAGGTCGAATGCGGGCACACGCATACGGCGACTGGACTCCTGCATCTGCCCCACCCCGGCTTCCGCGCCATAGGTCCAGACCTTGGTGGCGGCGAACAGCCCTGCCGGCATGCTGAGTTTTTCGAGCACCGCGCCCAGCGCCGACTCGGCTTGACCATACATGGGGGAGGAGTCGATCAGGGCTCCCCGGCCGGCGAAGAACAGGCGCACCACTTCGGTGAGCTGGGCCATCATCGGGCTGTCGAGCGCCACGTCGAAGGTGCGCGAAGAGCCCATGCCCATGACCGGCAGCAGCTCGCCGCTGGAGGGAATGGGGCGGGTGATGACCGCGGATTGTGTCTCGGCCCAGGAGGGCGTTGCGACAAAGGGGAGGGAGGCGGCCGCTCCCAGCAGTTCTCGGCGTGTGATCATGTTGCTGCTCCTGGTCAGTTCAGGGCGGTGATGGCTCTTATCCGGGCGACAGGGCCCGGCCCAGCTCGGCATGAGTCGCCAGGCCGGCGCCCGCCTCCGCATAGACATTGAAGCTGGCAATATCGTAACGCGCCAGGTCCGTTGCCTCGTCTTCAAAGCGTATGGCCGCAGTAATCAGTCCCTCATAGCCCATATCACGCAGCAGCTTGCCGACCAGCATATTCTCGCGGTGGTTGGTCAGGGCGATCAGGATTTGCTCTACCTGGTCGAGGTCCACATTCATCCAGAACAGCGGGTCGCTGGCATCGGCCGCCACCACACGCTGTTGGCGCTGACGGCAGTTCTCGAGCTTTTGGTCGTTATCATCCACACCCAGCACCGCGTCGCCGTGGCGGCGGTGCAGGATGTCATAGGCGCCGCTGCCGATGCGTCCCATGCCCAGCACGATGACTTCAACATTGCTGCAATCGGGTAGGCCGACATCCAGCTTGCGATTCCGGAAACGGCGCAGCCGCGTGAAATGTTGCAGGTAGAACGAGTGCACCTGCAGGTTGATGCCGGTGGACAGCAGGAAACTGACAGCGATGCTGAGCGACAGGGCAGCGGACCACTGGGGGTCAATCAGGCCTTCCTTGCTGGCAATCGCGATTACGATCAGGCCGAACTCACTGTAGTTGGACAGCGCTGCCGCGCTCAGCAGGGACGTGCGCGGGCGTGTCATGAAGCGGGTCATAAGCCAGAAATACAGCGGCGACTTCAATGGCGCCAGCACGCCCACCAGCACGGCCACGTAGACCAGCTCCTCGGCAGGCCAGCCGGACAGGCCGATGCTGACAAAGAAGCCCACCAGGAACAGATCCTTGAATTGCAGCAGGTTCTTGGCCAACTCCTTGCCGAGCGGGTGTCCCGCCAGCAGGGTGCCCAGGATCAATGCGCCGAGGTCCCCCTTGACCCCCACCAGTTCGAACAAATCTGCGCCCAGGATCGCCAGCGCCAGGCCGAACAGCGTAAACAGCTCATCATGGCCTGACAGACTCAGGACGCGGATAATCAGCGGGCGCGCCGGGATAAACAGCAGTAGTAACAGGGCGGTTGGCTCGGGCACTTTGCCGGTGGCAATGGCGATGTACAACACGGCTGCTACGTCCTGGATCAGCAGAATGCCGATCGCCAGGCTGGCGTGCCGGGAAGACATTTCACCGCGGGACTGCATCACCTGGATGGCGAATACCGTGCTCGAGAAGGACAGCGCAAAGGCCACCAGCACCGAATCGTCGAAACTCATGGTGACCCCGGGCATCAGCTGGGTGGCCACGACCAGCAGCGGTGTGAAGAACAGGATGGTCACGCCCATGTGCACCAGGGTCGAACCCCAGACGCGTTTCTCCAGCAGTTCCATGGGCCTCAGCTTGAGGCCGATAGAAAACAGCAGCAGGGTAACGCCCAGCTCTGCCAACTGTTCGATAATCGGCCCCGGCGTGGTGCCCATCTCATACAACACGAAGCCAGAGGCCAGGTAGCCTACCAGGGCGGGCAGGCCGATGGCGCGGGCGATAACACCGCAAACCAGCGCACAGACAATTGTGATTGGCTCAAACATCGATGGCGCTATCCAGGCTCAGTCCATGTCCGCGTAGCGGGTGCGATAGAGGACGTAGAGGCACAGGGCCGCGACCACCAGGTCGGCGCTCAGGTGCCAGGACAGCGCCGGATCAGGCGCACTGGTGCTTAGCTGTCCGGTACGTACCGTGCCCCCCGCGGTGACGGAGATCGTGCTGATCCACAGGGTAAAGCGTGACTGTCCGGAGAGTCCCAGCGCCAGCAGCAGGTAGTACATGCCCGCCAGCGCCGTGAGCAGGGTGGCGGCATTGGTCTCGCGCAGCCAGAGCTGGGCGACATGGCTGATGCCGCTCAACATCATCAGCAAGGCTGCGGTATTGCGGATTTTTCGCGTGGCGTAAACCGCCATGAGGTCTTACGGCTCCCTGGGTCCTGTTCGGGACTGTACACAGGATGCCAGCCCCGGGCCAGCCTGCTGA
>JANQIO010000153.1 GCA_028282105.1 Halieaceae bacterium
GCCGCTGGCCACCCCGGCGCTCAGTCGTTCACCCTCCGCGGCGCGTTGGTCGGCGCCGGCACGTGCCGACGCTTCCGCCTGCCTCGCCCGGGTTTCGCCTGCCAGCTCTGCGGCGCTCCGCTCCAGCTCCTGCCCGTAGTCGCTGTGGGCCTGTTTCAGCTCAGCTTCCAGTCGTGCCATCGCGCCCTGGTAGCTGGCCTCCTTGTCGCCCAGCAAGGTGTTCAGTCGATCCAGCTCGGCCTTGAAACCGGCTTCTTCACGCTGCAGTTCAGTTTCCAGCCGCTCGGCTTCATCACGCCAGCCTTCAGCCTGACTCAGCGCTTCCCGGGTTTCATCGAGGTCTGTGCGCAGGGCTTCTACCATGTCGCTGCGATCCCTGCCGATAAAGCTGTTGACCAGGGTGGGCAGCGACTGACCCAGCTCATCAGATCGCAGGCTCTCCAGCGCATCGTGGATAGCCTCGCCATGGCTTAGCTCGCCCAACGGAAACAGCGCCGCTGCAAGCTGGCCCGCGAGTTGCGCAGCGGGGTCGTCCGCCAGCTCCTCAAGGGCGCGTTCGCTGTGTTGCAGGCCTGGGTCCACGAACTCCCCGGCAAATTCTGCCAGCCCTGCTTCATCGCAGGGCAGACCCAGGGTGTCCAATAGCCCCTGCAGGATGACTGCCGGCCTGGCTATCAGTTGATCGTAGTCGCAGACGGCGAGGGTGAGATCCTCCAGTTCAGGGCTGGTTGCCAGCGTCCAGTTATAGGCCAGCCAGATCATCAGCGACTTCTCTACCGAGAACCCATTGCGTGCCTGCAGGGAGTCCGCCACCGCCAACGGCGAGCGCAGAATGATGGCGACGCGCAGGGCGATACCCAGTTGTTGGAAGGCGGCCACCCATATAGGCAGCAGCAGGCACATGGCGGGGTCCTTCAGCGCAAAGCGATCACAGCCCCGGTAGTTCGCTTGCAGCAGGCCGGCAGCGCGGTCAATCCACTGCTGTCGATTTTCCAACTGCTCTACCGGGTGTGGCGAGGTGCTGTCCCAGGTGTTGCCGGTCGCCAGCAGCATTTCGCGGTTCAGCGCCACCACCTCGGCGTCTTCCCAGAATCCGGTGGGATTGTCGGCGGCAGGTGCGACAAGGTCCTGCGCCAGGCTCGCCCCCGCGGCCAGCATTCCCCGCGTCAGCAGGCTGGTACCGGAACGGTGGCAGCCAAGTACCAGGATCGCTTGTGAGGGCGTGTCAGCGGGCTTTGGATTCACGGTTTGGCCAGTCAGCGGGCGGGCTTGTGCAGCGGTGCGCGAGAGCGGCGCATGGTATCACTTTTTCAGGCCCGCCCCGCCGCGTTCAGCCGGCTTCGCTGTCGGTCTCACTGTCATCGCTGCTTTCCTCACTGTCCTGCGGGGCAGCATACAGCGATTCCGCGTCGACGTCGTTGAGACGGTCGTAGTCGAGCGCGCTGAGGCTGAAGAACACCGGGATATCCTCGCGCTGGATGAAGTAGTTGTCTTCCATTTCGTAGAGACGGAAAGCATAGCGTTCGCCGCCGGCAGTCACCTGCAGGGTGGGCGGCGCTGACAGGTCCGACAGCAGACTGGCGGTGGCGATATCCGCGGCACCGGTCACCCGCAGGCTGGTGAGACCGTTGACCAGGGTGTCGACGACGTCCGTGGATGGCGGCGCGGCCTCGCTGCCCCGCCAGCGATCACCCTCGCGTGAGAGCCGATAGTCGAGGCCCTCGATGTCGGTGACGTCGCGCAGCTGCAGCAGCGACTTGTCCAGCCATTCGGCGGCCAGCAACGGTAACTCGAAGCTATTGAACTCTACCGCGAAGACCTGGCTGGCATCTGCCGGCCGCACATGCACCTTGCGGAAGCCCGGCGAGGTGCCCACATAGACCGTGCCCTGGCTGTCCTCTCCCCGGTAGAACTCGACCCGCCGCTGGAACTCCTCTGCCGCCACCTGGAAGCGGCTGGCGGCGGTGTCGCTGCTGGCCACCGGCCAGCCGCGCGGCAGCGCGGGCAGGTCGATTAGTACACGATTGAGGCGGCTCGTCTGTACCGGCAGGCCGTGGTAGTCGGGCATGACCCAGCCACTCTCCGCCCGCTGTATCAGCAGGCTGTCTTCACCACTGCTGACAATCAGCTTGTCCACCTGGTCCGCAGCCACGTTCATCAGCGCCAGCCGGGCGTCGCTCGCGCCGGGGTTTTCGCGCGGCCATAACAGCGCCACGGACAGCGCCAGCTGCAGTGCCAGCGCGGCGGCCAACAGGGTTGTCAGGCGATTCATGCGGCACCTCCCGAGCTGCCGGCGTCACCCAGTATGGCCAGGTAGCGCTGCTGACGTTTGCGCCGCTTGAGCCGCTGCCACAGGCCGATGATGGCCAACGCCAGGACGGCCAGGCCGTAGTTGAGGTACTCCCAGAACAGCTGCCGGTCCTTTTCGAGTGGCGGCAGGCTGCGGTTGAAATGCGCCAGCGAGCGAATACCCAGCAGGCCCTCGTCTTCCACCGCCCAGTCCAGCGTATTGGCGACCAGTTCCAGCGGGCCGAGATACTGGGCGCCGGTCATCGAGCTCATGGTGCCGAGAATCTGGTCAGTGAGAAAATCGTTGGAGCTATAGAGCACCAGTCGCGCAGACTCCGGCGATCGCTCGATCACACCACTGATGGCAGCTTCTTGGTCGCCCTCGGTTTCCGGGCTGGCGGTCAGCGGAGAATCCCGGCCGGCAAAGAACGAGGAAAACTGGCCGCTCACCGCCACTCCCAGCAGCTGGGGCGCGGTGTTGGCCGGCGCCTGCCACTCGCTGACGCCGCTGTCGGATACCCGCGGCAGCACATCCATACCGGTCTCCGTCCAGGAGCCCGGGGATGACTCGATCAGCTGCACCACCTTACGGCCCCTGTTCTTATCCTCGTCCAGCTCAATAGGCGAGGGCCAGGCCAGGGTGATTTGGGGAATGCCGGTCGTCACCGGGTGGGCCGGGTTGAGTCCGGGTTCACGGGCATCGACAAAAAACGGGTAGTCCACCATGCGCACCTCCTGGAAGCGGAAGCCACCGACCTCGCGAGTCACCGGGATCGGGAACGCCGAGTTTTGTGGGTCCAGCACCAGCGAGTCGCCCAGCGTCAGGCCGTGGTGAGCCAGCCAGGCTTCCAGCCCGCTCACCCGGTTCATCATGGCGAGGCTGCCGCCGGCCACCCGCGATATGAACGGCGAGCTCACCAGAGTCACGCTACCGCCGCGCATCAGGAACTGGTCGATGGCGAACAGGGCCTTGTCGTCCAGGTTCTCGGGCGCCACCACCACCAGCAGATCGGCCTCCGCGGTCACGGCGCCATCGCTGAGGTCCTCCACGCGAATGGTGTGGTTCTCGGTGATGGCGGTTTCCAGGTTACGGAAAGTCGGGCCGGCCATGCCGAACTGGGCCATCTGCGGGTTGAGCTGGGGCGCGCTGTAAGCCACCACCTTGGTAAAGCCCTGGGCAAAACGCTTGAGGCTGGCGTCCAGGGCCTGGCGGAAGGACTCGGCCTCGAAGTCGGTAGGCACCTGCACCACCTGGCGGTCGTCCTCCACGGTCAGGTAGAAATAGAAGGCCTCGTCATCCAGCAGGCTGGTGGTCATGGGCCGGAAACCCCACTCCTCACGAATCCGCGCGGCGACTTCGCCGCCGTTAGCCTCGGGCTCGATGAACTGCAGGCTGAAGCGGCCGCCGGATTCTGCCGCCAGCGCCTCCAGCTCGGCAGTAATGGCCTGGCGGTACTCCACCAGGGTTTCTGGCAGCAAGGCGTCGGCGGAAATATAGCCGGTAAAGCTAATATCCGAGGGAATACTGTCGAACAGATTGCCGCCGGCGGCATAGCTGTTCAGTACCTGTTTGATAGCCCGGGTCAGGTCGAACTCCGGGTTGCGCAGGCGCACTTCCAGGCTGGTGGTGGTGCCCGCCTTGACCTCGATGAGATCGCCGAAGCCCAGGACTTCATAGCTGTCGCCGTATTGCACCAGCACATTAAAGTAGGAATTGACCAGGGCGGCCTGGTAGCGGTCAGCCACCTGGAAAGGCACTGACTGGATGCCGTACTTCTGGTTGGCCTCCTCTTCGACAGCCGGGTCGTCCACCGGGTCGATGATCTCCACCCGCACCTTGCCCCCTCCGGCCACCTCGTATTCCTTTAACAGGTCGCGTAGCTGGGGCACCAGCGGCGCCAGCAGCGGGTGGGTCTTGGCGCTGAAGTAGCCGCGTAGCAGCAGCGGTTCCTGTAGCCGATCAAGGTAGTGGTGAGTGGCATCGGAAATCGAGTAAAGCCTGCCCTCGGTAACGTCGGCACGCAGGCTGAGCTGACTCAGCCAAAGGTTGGCCACCAGCGCGTTGGCAAGCACCAGTGCGGTCACGGTGCGCCAGCGCCGGTGTTGGCTGTGGGCGCGGTCCTGGGCCCAGCGCTCGCTTTCCAGGGCGTGAACATTCAGGCACAGGAACACCAGCACCAGGCTCAGGTAATACACCAGGTCGCGAAGGTCGATCACGCCGCGGGTGATGGACTCGAAGCGCGCGCCGGTGGACAGGCCGCGCAGCAGTTCGCCGCTGAAGTTGCCGAAAAACCCGGTGAAGGTCGAGGTGCCGGCCAGGTAGAGCAGGCTGCACAGCAATACCGAGCCGATCAGGCTGACAATCGCATTGTCGCTGCGCGCAGAGACGAACAGCCCGATGCTGATATAGCCCGCGCCCAGCAGCAGCGTCGCCAGGTAGCCCGCCAGCACCGGGCCCCAGTCGAGGTCCCCCAGCAGTGACACGGTCATGGGCAGCGGCAGGGTGATCAGCAGTGCCAGCAACAGCAGGCCGATGCAGCCGAGGAATTTGCCGACCACGAAATGCCAGAGCGGCACTGGCTGGGTTATCACGTGCTCCAGGGTGCCGGTGCGGCGTTCTTCAGACCACATGCGCATGGTCAGCGCCGAGCCCAGGAAGATCAGCAGAATCGGCATCCACTCGAACAGTGGCCGCACGTCGGCGACATTGCGGGCAAAGAACGCTTCGCCCCAGAAAAACGCGAACAGGGTGACGGCGGCAAAGCTGCCCAGGAACAGCCACGCGACCGGGGAAGCAAAGAACAGGGTGATTTCTTTCTGCGCCACCCGTTGGATGGACGGCTTAAGCAGCATGCTGGTGCCCCTCGTTGCTGACCTCTCGGAACACCGACTCCAGGTCGCGGCGCTCCGGAGAGAGCTGGTATAGCTCGCCGCCGGCCTCGGCAATGGCGCGGGCCAGTCTCGCCGCGAGGGCATCGTAGTCTTCGCCCGCCGGCAGGCTGACACGCAGCCGGTCACTGGCTTCGGCCACCGTGAGATGGGGCAGCAGTTCGCGCAGGCGGTTGGCGCTGAGATTGGTTTTGAGCTGCAGCTGGCCGGCGCTGCGCAGGGCGTCCAGGCGCTGGTCCACCACCAGCTTGCCGGCGTTGAGGATCAGCACCCGGTCACAGATGGCATCGACTTCCTGCATGATATGAGTGGAGAGAATGACGGTGGCCTGCTGTGCGAAGGCCTTGATCAGCTCGCGCATGTGCTGGGTCTGGGTAGGATCAAGCCCGTTGGTCGGCTCGTCGAGGATCAGCACCCGCGGTGATCCCAGCAGGGCCTGGGCCACGCCCACCCGCTGGCGGTAACCGCGGGACAGGGTATTGATGGGGTCTAGCAGCTTGCCGGCCAGCTCAGTAGCGCCTACCGCGCGGCGCAAGCTGTCGTGACGCGCCGCGCCTTCCAGCCCTTTCAGGGTGGCGGCGTAGTCGAGGTAGTCCGCCACACTCATATCCGGGTAGACCGGCAGGTTTTCCGGCAGGTAGCCGAGGCGGGCCTGCACTGCCTGCGGGTCCTGCGCCAGGTCGATGTCGTCGATGGCAATGTTGCCGGCGGAGGGCTCCAGGTAGCCGCTCAGCATCTTCATGATGGTGGTCTTGCCGGCGCCGTTGTGGCCCAGCAGGCCGACGATCTCACCATCGGGTATATCGAAGGACACCCCGTCAACAGCGAGGAATTCGCCGTAGGCGCGCGCCAGGTTTTTCACGTTGATCATGCAATACTCCCAGTGCACCCTGATGTCGATTGCGGGGCATATTTTCTAAATCCCGCCATCTTCGTCAAGCACCTGAAATGCTATTCCTGCAGGTTTTTAGGACGCCTGGCGCGGATCGCTCGCCCGGCTCAGGGGAAGAACAGCAGCTTGATGATGAACACCACCAGCACGCTGTTCAGCACCAGGTTGATCACGCCCTCGCCGCGTTCCAACTGCACGTGGGTGGCAATCCAGCCGCCCACAGAGTTGCCCAGCGCGAGCGCTGCGCCGACGATCCACAGCATCTCTACCTGGGAGGCGAATACCGCCAGCGCCGCCACCGTGTAGACCATGACGATAAAGACCTTGTGCATATTGGTGCGTACCAGGTCCAGGCCCATGACCCGGTGTAGCACCGGCATGATGATGAAACCGACGCCGAGCTGGATAAAGCCGCCATAGAAACCGACGCCGACCATGCAGATATGACCCCACAGCCGCTGACGGGCGCTGGGCTCGCCGCCCGCGTCTTTGTTCTTGCGGTTGCCGCCGGTGGCCATGATCAGCATGACCCCCAGCATGATCACTGCCAGCACCCGGTTGAACCACACGCCTTCCAGCCGGGTGCCGACCAGGGCCCCGGCCACAGCGCCGGGCAGAGCGCAGGCAGCCAGGGTCAGGCTCAGTTTGAAGTCGGAAAACCCTTTGCGGAAAAAGGCGAACACGGCGGTGATGTTCTGGGCGAGGATGGCGATGCGGTTGGTGCCGTTGGCCACCGGCCCGGGCACGCCCATGAATACCATCACCGGTACCGTCAATAGTGAGCCGCCGCCCGCCATGACATTGAGGAAGCCCGCTACCACGCCAATGGCAGACAGCAGGCCCAGCTGCCAGATCTCCATTACCAACCGCTGCGGGCGCCTTGCTTCACGCCGTCCAGGGTTCCCGCATGGTGACGAACTCCTCGGCGGCGGTGGGGTGTATGCCGATGGTGGCGTCAAAGGTGGCCTTGGTGGCGCCGGCCTTCAGGGCGATGGCAATGCCCTGGATAATCTCGCCGGCATCGGGGCCCATCATATGCACGCCCACCACGCGGTCGCTGGCGTTGTCGACAATCAGCTTCATGAAGGTCCTTTCGTCACGACCTGAAATGGTGTGCTTCATGGGCTTGAAGCTCGACTTGTAGAGGGTGATCTCGCCGAACTCTTCCCGGGCCTGTTCCTCGGTAAAGCCTACCGTGCCGATATTGGGCTGGCAGAACACGGCCGAGGGAATAAAGTCGTACTCCACTTCTCTCTGCGCCGGGCCGAACTGCTTGCGCGCAAAGGACATGCCCTCGGCCAGCGCCACCGGGGTCAGTTCCATGCCGCCGATGATATCACCCACCGCGAAGACCGACGGCTCGCCGGTGCGGAACTCATCGTCCACCTTGATATAGCCCTTGTCATCCAGTTCCACGTTGACGTTCTCAAGACCCAGGCCCTCGGTGTGAGGTTCGCGGCCGATGGCATACAGCACCTGGTCAACCACCATTTCGGTGCCGTCGGACAGCTTGCACAGCAGGCCGTCGGAGCGGCGCTCAATCGAGTCGATAATGGTGTTGAAACGCAGGTCTATTCCGGACTTCGGCAACTCCTGGGCGGCAAACTCGCGGATGTCCTGGTCGAAGCCGCGCAGAAACAGCGGGCCCCGGTAGAGCTGGGTCACCTTTGAGCCCAGCCCGTTGAAGATGCCGGCGAACTCCACGGCGATATAGCCGCCGCCGGCGATCAGGATGCGTTCCGGGAACTGGTCCAGGTCGAAAATCTCATTGGAATCCACGCCCAGCTCAGCGCCGGGACGGTGGTCGCGACGGGGCCAGCCGCCGGTGGCAACCAGGATTTTTTCGGCGGTATAGTGCTGGCCATTCACCTCCACAGTGTGGGCATCAACGATTGTGGCACGGCCATTGATCACGTCGGCGTTTACGCCGGACAGCAGGTTGTCGTAGATAGCGTTGAGACGGCTGATTTCCTGCTTCTTGTTGTCGCGCAGGGTCTCCCAGGTAAAGCCCGGCACGTCGCTGTTCCAGCCGAAACCGCGGGCATCCTCGAAGGCGTGACTGAATTCGGAGGCGTATACGTACAACTTCTTGGGCACGCAGCCCACATTCACGCAGGTGCCACCCATGTAGCGGTCTTCTGCCACGGCGACTTTGGCGCCGAAGCCGGCGGCCATCCTCGCCGCCCGGACGCCGCCGGAACCGGCGCCGATGACAAACAGATCGTAATCCATGTTAACTCCAATACGCGCCACAAAGAGGGCGCATTCTAAGTGATAGGGGGCCCATCGGACACTATGTTGGTGACTCCGTTCCAATCATTCATACTGCGAACATGACCGGAATTTTCGATCAAGCCCTGGACGACGCGCTGCCCGCGGTCGACCGGCAGGCCCTGCTGGCTGCATTGCAACAGGTGCTGCCGCCCGCTGCGCTGCTGACCGAGCCCGAGCAACTGCGCCCCTACGAGTGCGACGCGCTGCCGACGGTGCGGGCGCTGCCGCTGCTCACAGTGCTGCCGGAAACGGTGGCCGAAGTTCAGGCGGTAGTAAGAACCTGTGCCGAGTTGGGTGTGCCTGTGGTGACCCGCGGCGCCGGCACCGGCCTGTCCTGCGGGGCCACCCCGGTGGAAACGGGGGTGCTGTTGGTGACCAGCCGCCTGGATGCCGTGCTCTCCGTGGATACCGAGGCGCGCCTGGCGCGGGTGCAGCCGGGGGTGCGCAACCTGGCGGTGTCTGATGCGGTGGCGGCCCACGGCCTGTTCTACGCCCCCGACCCCTCTTCCCAGCTGGCCTGTTCCATCGGCGGGAATGTCGCGGAGAATGCCGGCGGCGTGCACTGCCTGAAGTACGGACTGACGGTCAACAATGTACATGCAGTAACAGTGGTGACCATGGACGGCGAGCTGCTGGAGTTGAGCGTCGACGACCTGGGGCCCGATTTGTTGGCCGCCTTTATCGGCTCCGAGGGCCTGTTTGGTATCGCCGTGGAGATCACCGTCAAGCTGCTGGCCGCACCGCCCGCGGTGGAAACGCTGCTGGTGGCTTTCGACAGCATGTCCGATTGCAGTCGCGCGGTGTCGACCACCATCGCCCAAGGCATCATTCCCGCCGGCATGGAAATGATGGACCAGATGGCCCTGCGCGCCGCCGAGGACTTTGCCCGCGCCGGCTATCCCCGTGACGCCACCGCCATATTGCTGGTGGAACTGGATGGTCATGCGGCCAGTGTGGCGGCCGAGCGCGAGGCGCTGGAGCAGGTGATGCGCGATGCCGGCGCCACCTCGATCCGCTGCGCTGGCAACGACGAGGAGCGGGCCCTGTTGTGGAAAGGCCGCAAGAGCGCCTTTCCGGCGGTGGCCAAGCTGCAGCCCGACTACTATTGCATGGACGGTACCATCCCCCGCGCCGCCATTGGTGAAGTGCTGGACTATATCTGCGCGCGCTCGGAAGTCTACGGCCTGCCGGTCGCCAACGTCTTCCATGCCGGTGACGGCAACCTGCACCCGCTGATCCTGTTCGATGCCAACGAGCCGGGCGCCCTGGAAAAATCCGAGCTGCTCGGCGCCGAGATCCTCGAGAAGTGCATCGCGCTGGGCGGCACCATTACCGGTGAACACGGTGTGGGCCGGGAGAAGATCAACCAGATGGCCGTCCAGTTCAGCGACGCCGAGCTCGACCAGTTCCGACGCCTGAAGCGCGCCTTCGACCCCCAGGGCCTGCTGAATCCGGGCAAGACCATTCCCACCCTCAAGCGCTGCCAGGAGTACCGCTCGATCGTCAAAGACCGGGCCCACTAAGCATGGATGCCAGTAGCAGCATCATCGACCAGGTGCGGGCCGCTGCTGCCGGTGGCCAGCGCCTTACCGTGTGCGGTGCCGGCAGCAAACCCTGGATGGCGATGGCAGCGGACCGCAGCCAGCGGCTGTCGCTGGCCGCTCACACCGGCATCCTGCAGTACGACCCGGCCGAACTGGTGGTCGTAGCCCGCGCCGGCACCCCACTGGCGGAACTGGAGGCAGCGCTTGCGGAGCGCGGCCAGATGCTGGCGATGGAAACACCGGATTTCAATGGCGGCTCCACTATCGGCGGTGCCGTGGCGCTGGGATGGTCGGGCTCCCGCTCGGCCTTTGCCGGCGGTGTGCGCGACAGTGTGTTGGGACTGCGCATGGTGAACGGCCAGGGCGATGATCTGCGCTTTGGGGGCCAGGTGATGAAGAACGTGGCGGGCTTCGACGTGTCGCGACTGATGGTGGGCTCCTGCGGGCGCCTCGGCGTGATTCTCGAACTGTCACTGAAGGTCGTGCCGCGACCTCAGCAGGAGATTAGCCTGGCCCTCTCCTGTGCGGATCTCGAAAGCAGCCAGGCTGCGGTGCGTGGCTGGGTTCAGCGCGGTTATCCGCTGAGCGGGGCCAGCTTCTCTGAAGGCAAGTTGCGGCTGCGGCTGTCCGGCCCGGGCGCGG
>JANQIO010000013.1 GCA_028282105.1 Halieaceae bacterium
TAGAACCAGCCACAGTGATTGTTCTAGCCAGCGATCACCTAACAAGTCGCTCATGGAGACTGAGCTGAAAAGCGCTCAGCTCCATAGCTCTATACGTTAGGTGGTTGCGATTAGCGATGGAGTACACCCCACTTCTAGGGATTCTTGTCTACTTCTTTGTAAGCGGTGCGCTAGAGGATAAAGTGACCTCTGGCGGTTTTGGGCCTTCGAAAGCCTTCTGGCTCGGAGCGATATTTCCGATCGTTATATTCTTTCCATTGCTGATTGGCAGCTATGCGTACCGTCAATGGAATGGCATCTACTACGAGCAGGAATACTTGGTGCCGTGGCTACTCCTTGCATCAGTTGGAGTTGGGCTTATGAAGGGCCTCAAATTCCAAGAGTTGGCATCCAAGGGAGGAACTGACGAATGAGCGGCCACCACATAACAAGTGCGGGCTTGCTGGGACTGCCGTACGGCAGCCCCAGCCGTAGGCGTTATGTGCCAAGCCACCAAGTTCTAGGACAACAAATTGAAACTACTTAAGAAAATCCTACTTTGGACCATAGGGATCATGGGCGGCTTGGTAGTGCTGTCTCTAGGGTTTGGTCTCTTTTTGTACTTCTTCGCTGCTGATCTTGATGAAGATGTAAATGCATTCGCCCAAACAACTGACAAAAATGGATGTTTGGATGAAACAGCCCTTCGCATCTCAGAATGCTCCGGTGCTATGTGCTTAGTCTCCACAACATCATTCGGCCTAGCTTGCATGGAAGAAGCGCCTGGGAATCGAAATGACTACTGTGTGGGTAAGCAGGCGGCGAGTTCCTTGCCCAAAAACTACTGTGAGCCATATCAAGATAGTGATTATTGTGCTCAGGTCATAGCAGGCGCAGTTAATGAGTATTGCAATCTTTAGCGTATGGCACATAACAAGCGCGGGCTGGCTGGGACACCTTCACCGCTTCGCGGTTTGCCGCCCCAGCCGCAGGCATCAAGTGCCCACTCGTTGTTGGTAGCGTTAGGCCCCGCTACTGCAACCTCTCCCGGCGAAGAGGACTTGGAAACACATGTTTGATCACGTGAAGTTTGGCGTACGCGACTTTGTGCGGAGCAAGAACTTCTACCTGAAGGCGCTTGAGCCGATTGGGGTGACTGTAGCCACCGATTGGCCCCCAAACGGGGTTGAACTGAGTCAGCCCGCAGGCAACAGTTCACTATGCCTGTACCAAACCGACGAGACACCTGCGCATCTCCATGTTGCTTTCATAGCCGAGAACCGGCAACAAGTTGATGCGTTTTACCACGCCGCGCTGGGCGCAGGCGGGCGGGACAACGGACCACCTGGCCTGCGTCCTCAGTACAGCAATCAGTATTACGCGGCGTTTGTTCTTGACCCGGACGGTCACAATATCGAGGTGGTCTGCCATGAAGAGGCCTGACTTGTTGTTCAACAGTATCCCAACCAGCTTCACTGGCTTGCGTCCGTTAGTTCAGCGTAAGTAAGCGCCATGAGCGAGCAAGCAGAAACGGTCACGCTCTTTCGCCCTACCGGGCCGGAAGAACTCAAGCTCGTTGAAGATTCCGGTTTCAAGCGCTGGCCGCCCCGGCTGCCTGGCCAACCCTTCTTCTATCCTGTGACCAACGAGCAATACGCCATCGAAATCGCTTCGCAATGGAACGTGAAAGACAGCGGTGTCGGCTTTGTCACCCGCTTCAGAGTGAAGCGCGAGTTCATGGATCGCTATGAGATTCAGGTTGTTGGCGCATCGCACCATGCTGAATGGTGGGTGCCTGATGCGGAGCTGGCTGAGCTGAACGACAATATTGTTGGCAATATCGAGGTGATCGGTGAGTATCGCACGCCTGCTACCCCTTGAGAGTACTGACATCGACCCGCATCGCGCACATCGCCTGGTCAATCCTCACACTCTTGCCAGTACGTAGTTGCTGATCCAGAGTGGCGCTTATGACTTCATTTCTGTCGACATGGACTGGTCGAGGCTAAAACCTGATTACGGGCTTCGATATGCTTCCGGCGCCCCGGAGGCGAGCACGTGAACAATACACCCACCATCAAGACCGAGCGGCTGACACTCAGGGCATTCAGACAGGACGACCTGCAGGGCTTCGTTGACCACCTGGTATCCGATGCAGCGGTAATGGCTACACTCCCGGAGGTGAGGGTGGACGACTACAACGAGCAACGGTCGGTGGCCCAGGAGTACATTGATGATGCACGGCGGCCCTGGCAAGAGGGTGGCATCGGCGCCTGGGCGGTTTGCCTCAATACGCCGGCTGGCGATGAATCCGCCATCGGGTTCTGCGGCTTTTTTGCCAGCAAGCTGCAATCACCTGACCCGGAACTGGGCTACGCCCTGGGCAGACCCTGGTGGGGGCAGGGCCTGGTCTCGGAAGCAACAGCCGCGGCTGTACGCTGGGCATTTGCCAACAGTGATATCGACGGCACCTACGCGGTGACCTTTGAGGAAAACCACGCTTCCCAGGCTGTGCTTCGCAAACTTGGGTTTGAACCCGGGAGAGGGGTCGACCTGTACAACTCGGTGGCAGATGGTAGAGGGCTTATGCGGTACTTCTACCTGCGGAGAGACACGTTTTCGCAAACGGACGGTTGAGGATTCAGTGGTTACAGGCGCTAGCCACCGCTCTTGCTGGACCGCCCATACCGCGTTACCGTTTTATCCTCCAAGCGGTAAACGTCAGACGCCCCAGATGCATCTTGAACTCGACTCCCGCCTGCCCTGCAGCTTCGAACAGGCCGTTGCCGAGGTGAAGCAACCCAGGCTGTTGTTCCACATCGCCCGGCCCATGGTCCACTTTGCACCCTGCGATGGAACCGTGATACCCAAGCAATGGCGTGAACGCAGCTATTGGTTCCAGCTAAAGCTGTTTGGCGTACTGCCCTTTGGAAAACAGGCGGTTCGTATTTCTTTTGCGGAACGGCCGGGCTGCTTCGTGGTGCGTGACAACGGGTTCAGTGCCCTGATTCGTCAGTGGGACCACACAATCACTATCACAGAGAGCAACGGGGAAGTGCTCTACCGGGACCAACTGGACCTGGAAGCCGGCATTCTCACACCTTTTATCTGGCTGTTTGCCCGGGTGTTTTATGGTCATCGCCAGGCGCGCTGGAGAAAGCTGGCGCAGGCAGGATTTGACTATGACAAGGCCTGATCGCGCCACGCTCCCAAGACCCGTCCTGGCCGCGTGTATGCAGCAGGCAAACAGACACGTGGGCGCCTACACTGCTGCAGGAGCCTGTGACGCGTGAACGGACACCAGCAACTCATCATTGCCGCCCTGCTCAGTTTCTGTGCCTCACTGCTGCATGTGGCGATCATTATCGGCGGCGGGAACTGGTATCGCTTCTTTGGCGCCGGCGAGGGCATGGCAAAGCTGGCCGAGTCGGGGAGCCGCTATCCTATGATGGTGACATCCATCATCGCCTGTGTGCTCGCGGCCTGGGGGTTGTATGCGCTGTCCGGGGCAGGTGTGATCCCCAGGCTGCCGTTCCTGCGAGTGGCGTTGTGCGCGATTACCGCAGTGTATCTGGCCAGGGGGCTGGCAGGACTGGTGCTTCCTTTCGTCAGCAGTCACCCGGCTATAGCCGCAAATTCACTGAGCTTCTGGATGGTCAGCTCGGCCATTTGCTGTATTTTTGGCCTCTTCTACCTGTTGGGCACCATCAATCTCTGGGCGCAGCTGTCTGGTAACCCTTAGCGATCGGCGCAGCTTCCGACTACTCGAAGGCTGATCGGCGTATACTCAGAGCAGGACTACCAGAGTAAATCAGAAGCGTGATCAACGACTCGAACATCGACAGTATCGTCAACATGCTCTCCCAGCACGGGCAGCTACCCATCGACCCCACCGAGGAACAGTTGCGCGGCCTGTTGAGCGGCCCGCTGGAAGGGCCCTTCCACTTCGTGAACCTGCTGAAGTTCAAGGTGCAGGCGAGCTACCCCGAAGGCCATGAGCTGGCTGGCGCATCACTCAGCGGTGCCGAGGCCTACGATCAGTACGGCGCTGTGGCGCTGGCCCAGGTGACTAAGCGCGGCGGCAGGCTGATGACGCTGAACGATGTGGAGCGCACCGTCATCGGCGGCGCCGTTTGGGAGCGCATCGCCACCATGGAGTACCAGAGCATCAACGCCTTCATCGATATGCTGCTGGACCCGGAATACCAGGCCGCGCTGGTGCACCGCAATGCCGGTCTGGAGGCTACCGAGGTTTACGCGAGCCGCCCGCTGATTGCGGAGCCACTTGGCTAAGTCCGGGACAAAGGCTCGAGACCAGAGGATGTAAAGAGAGATCGAAGAGTGGAAAGCGAGCATCGATACCGCGGCGGGGGTAGTAGAGGCGGCTTCCAGAATCGGCCAGAGCGGTACCGGCATGACCACAGGGCCCACCTATGAAAGCTGAAATACTCCTGTCGATGAGCGGCATCGCCATCAGCCTGACCGGGTTCACCGGCGTGGTGTCCGTGTTGACGCACCGCAACGAGCGCAGCCCCACATCGTTTGACCGCTTCCTGCTGGCGGCGCTGTTGCAGTGGAGCCTGATTGCCGCCTTCGCCGGATTACTCCCTGGCGTACTCCAGGCACTGGCACATCCGCCAGCCGACCTGTGGCGAACTTCATTGGGGGTCGTCGTACTGATTCACGCCGGCAGTGCCCTCTGGACCCTGGGGCGAATTCGCAGGCTTGATTTCAGCAGCATGAAGCAACTCGAAACCACTGTCGTGCTCGCCGGCTTCCCGGCCGGACTGTCCGTGCTGGCGGCACAGACAGCGGTGTATTTTGGATGGCTGCCAGACGTTCGCTTTGCCTATACCGCCAGCGTCGCTTACTTCCTTTTCCTGTCGGCGCTGGCCTTCTCGTTTTCGCTGCTGGTGGGCTTTCGCGAGTCCTAAGTTGCGCTCCGGTCACCCGATAGAGAACAGGGTAAGCTGATGAACTTCTACAACGATCCGGCCAAAGTCGACCAGTACGAGAAGATGTGCGAGGAGTACGACGGCACTGAGCTCTACGCGGTGCTGGAGAAGCACCTGACCGAAGGTGCCTCATTGCTGGAACTCGGCTGTGGGCCGGGAAACGATATTCGCCACTTCCTGGACCTCTACACGGTGACAGGCTCGGATCTGTCCGACGAGTTCCTGTCGCGCTGTCGGGCAAAGTTCCCAGACCTACCGTTTGTGACACTCGATGCGGTGTCGATTGAAACCAGCGAGGTCTTTGACTGCATCTACTCCAACAAGGTCCTCCACCACCTTGATAATGAGCAACTGGTGGCTTCGTTCCGGCGGCAGCAGCAGGTGATCGCTGAAAACGGCCTGTTTGCCCATACCTTCTGGCTGGGCGACAAGGAGTTCACCATAGACGGCATGCGCTTTTTCTTTCACGACAGGGACCGCCTGGAAGCGCTGGTTTCCCGGTACTTCACCATCCGCCAGTCCTATCTGTACAAGGAATTCGAAGAGGGTGACTCCGTGTTTATCCTTGCCCGCAACGACCTGGCCGCCCAGGCCGGCTCGCATTGAGAGAGTAGAAAGCAATGCTAAAAGGCAGCTGCCTGTGCAGAGGCATCAAGATCAGCGTGACCGGTGAACTGGAACACGCGCCGGAAGCCTGCCACTGCAGCCAGTGCCGCAAACAATCGGGCAGCTTTCTGACGGCAGTGAACGTTCGCAAGAGCGCACTGGCTATTGAGGGGCAAGACCTGGTGGGCTGGTACCCGTCGTCTGACAAGGTGGACCGCGGTTTCTGTACCCGCTGCGGTTCCACCCTGTTCTGGGCGCCGAATATGGAAGACTACGCCTGGATCGCCGTCGCCATGGGCCTGTTTGATGGCCCCACGGGTACCACTCTCAGGAAGCATACGTTCGTGGGCGACAAGGGCGACTACTACAGCCTCGACGACGGCGTCCCTCAGAGCGACAGCTTCTAGCTGACTGTGTTTTACTAGCCGCCTCCAATCCATGAGAGATACGGCGCGTGAAGTACCAGGGAAGCTGCCACTGCCAGGCCATCCGTTTTGAGATCGAGGCCCCCGACGTCATTGAGGCGGACCTCTGCAACTGTTCCATCTGCTCGAAATCGGGCTTTCTGCACCTGATCCTGCCGCTGAGCAAGTTCAAGCTGCTGTGCGGTGAAGACGCCATCACCACCTACACCTTTAACACCGGCGTCGCCAAGCACACTTTCTGCCGCTACTGTGGCGTCAAACCGTTCTACACGCCGCGCTCCAACCCGGATGGAATCGATATCAATGTGAACTGCCTCGACACAAAGGCGGCGCAGATCAATATCACCGAGTTTGACGGCAGGAACTGGGAGCAACACGCCGACAGCCTTGCTCACAAGAGCCAGGAAGACCGTGCAGATTCGTGAGGCCCAACCCCAGGAGCAGGATACCCTGCCAGACGTACATCGCGCTGCCTTCGCTGCCGCCGAAGGCGAAGCCGCAGGCAACACTATCGCAACGCTGGTGGCCGACTTGCTGGAAGACCCCAGCGCCCAGCCACTGTTGTCCCTGGTGGCGGAGGCGGAGCGTGCGCTGATCGGCCACGTGCTGTTCACGCCCGTCACACTGGAAGATCACCCTGCGCAGGGCGGCTACATCCTGGCGCCACTGGCGGTGCTGCCCGGCATGCAGGGCGGCGGCGTGGGCAGCGCCCTGATTCGCGCCGGCCTGGAGCAGCTTCGGTCGCAGGGCGCGACCTTCGTGATGGTGCTGGGCGACCCGAACTATTACCAGCGAGCAGGCTTTGCCACCGGACAC
>JANQIO010000080.1 GCA_028282105.1 Halieaceae bacterium
GTCCCGGCGCGAAGCGGCCTTGCAGCCTTGACTTGTTAAGTGGCCGCTACTTGGCACGCAACCTCC
Source organism: Halieaceae bacterium (assembly GCA_028282105.1). Taxonomy (GTDB): domain Bacteria; phylum Pseudomonadota; class Gammaproteobacteria; order Pseudomonadales; family Halieaceae; genus JANQIO01. Next base: position 67 of record JANQIO010000080.1, read on the forward strand.
CGAAAACCTGTAAGTAACCACTGGCTAGCACGAACCCGATGACAAAGCCTACAAGATGCGCAGCGAAGAAATCTCCGCCATCCGATTTGGCCATGAACCCAACTAGTATCGCGAAGCCAAAAACAATGGCTATGACAGTGTATCTGTGCCATGCACTTTCCAGGTAAAAACAGGCATCGCAACCTGGGCACTGCACTTCAGAACTGAGAGCAACTTTCAGAGCCTCGGTTCTTCCTAGTACGGTTTCACAGCTTGGGCAACGCATAAGGCCATTTAACGCCGCAAGCTGGGGCGCCCAGCCTGGAGCGCAGCGGAAGGTTGGGTGTCCCAGCGAAGCGACAGCATTGCCTTGTTATGAGTGTTGTTCATGGTGCCTGGCAATGTTCTCTGCGACTTCACCTGACGAATTGACCCAATCTTCATAGTGCATAAGCCCTGAAGCATCGAAATCTAAAACATCTGGGACTAAATAGACTCGAAGATTAGGATTGTCCACTCGACACCAACAGCAAAATTTTCGATAGTGGCCAATGCCACCTGCAACCCAGCGCTTAGGGAGTTGCTTCCTCATGTCGGAGAGCAATTCTTCGAAATCTACTTCAGTCCAAGTATACGGATGGCCGTCAGTGTAGAAAGAGTAGTTCTCTATAGACCCGGTAAGCTCAGCCTTCAATTGGAGGACAAATGAGTCAAGTTCGCTGCCGGCTGACTTTGCGTTGCGAATTGATCGGGCCCAAATAAACATCAACGCGCAGAGAACGAGAAAGAGGGCTATCTGTGGGACGTGCTCTGTCACTAGCTACTCATAACGCCCGCAGCACTGGCGAGCGGCTTGTCCGCGAGTCCAACGCAGCGCCAAAGGCGCGGAGTGTTGGTGCCTGCGCTTGTTAACTTTCAATTCTTGCCGCAACTATCAGCCCCATTAATAAAACCAACATGAACAGCAATATGTATGTAAACAAAACTAATAACCACCTTGAAACGCCTTTAAAAGCTTTATAAGCGACGTTGAATGACGGTGACGCCACTAGCGATGGGAAATAGATCGCCACGAAATCGCGGGCGTCACTTTCGTCGTTGTAGAGTTTGGATAGACAAAAAGCGAGAAATACAAATCCCATCGCAAACCCGAAAATTACTAAAAATAGTGAAACCGTAGTTTGGGGCGCTCCAGCCACCAATAGAAAAAACAGGAGAGCAATAACGCCCGCAAAAAGACCAAACAGCAATTTTTGGTAGTACGAAGGTTGCTTATGAGGAAGCTTGGAATTAATCAGCTCTAGTGGATAATCCAATCTCATTTCGCGCTCTTGAAAGTTAACGCTTCAAGCTGGGGCGGCCGGTAGGCCGTCCCGGCGCGAAGCGGCCTTGCAGCCTTGACTTGTTATGTGACGTTGTTAGCAACACTGTGCGAGAAAACTCCATGTGACTCCAATGGTGCCGGCTAACGCCCACAACCCGCTGCCTAGAACGGTTGTGGCTGAAGAGCCTTGAGCATAGCCCCGTTTTAGAAAGAATACGCCCGCTGCTCCCAGTGCGCTACAAGCTCCGAGCAAGAAGTAAAAGTAGGTGTAATTCGAAGCCAAGAGGAACAGAGACAAAGGGCCGAAAAATACTAAACCGGCGGGTAGAAGGGTCGCGAATGGAGAAGAAGCGCTAGCGGGGATAAGAGCCATAGATACAGCGGCGCCGACGGAACATGCAACAAGATATGAAGAAACTGCCAATCCCCGAGTCATGCTCTAGTCACATAACGCCGCAAGCTGGGGCGCCCAGCCTGGAGCGTAGCGGAAGGTTGGGTGGCCCAGCGAAGCGACAGCCTTGCCTCGTTAATGGGCCGATCAGTAGTAGTAATAGGCATAAGACACTAAGCCCCAGAACTCTGGAAGTAGATAGATCGCCACGAAACCCATAAATGTCACTATACCCTCGTGCCCCCTAGTCCTAACGAGATAGTAGGGAAGCAAGAGTGGTAGGAATAAGTACAGGAACAAGCCAAAGTCGAAAGGCTTGTCGAAGTCACCAGACTTGCCGTCATACAGAACCCAAGTCCCTACCAAAATAATGAATAAAAACCCCCATAGTCCCCAGGTAGTTTCTGAGAGTTCCTCGCCTTCAAGGTTCATTTGGAACTCGATGTAGGACATGCCGACAGTCATCAAGAGAAGTGCGACGATAATCAGCATTGGAACGTGCTTCATTTAGGCCCTTTAACGCTTCAAGCTGGGGCGCGCGGTAGCGCGTCCCGGCGCGAAGCGGCCTTGCAGCCTTGACTTGTTATGAGTCACCGTCCGCTCCTTCGTGAATGGTAAAAGTAGACACATAGTGCACGCCGGTAACCTTCTCACCAGTGCCGCGGAGTGTGTAGATTAGTTCGGGATCTGATTCTTCAAGCGAGCCATCATAAGGTATGCAAAAATCCCCCAATCCATCGGAGCGATCAAACACAAGTGTGTGTCCCTCCGTAGACCGGATTAGGCCATGCATCTGGATCTGGCTTGAAACTTCCCCTGCCTGATCTAGATATGTCAGGCCGACAAGTATCCTTTTCCCGATCATTGGCTCAAATCCTTATTGAGGGGACTCATAACGCCGCAAGCAGGGGCGCCCAGCCTGGAGCGCAGCGGAAGGTTGGGTGTCCCAGCGAAGCGACAGCATTGCCTTGTTATGAGGCCTGTGAGGCGCCCAGAAACGAAATTTCGCTCGCACGGGAAAAGTTCTCGTCTTTGAGATGTTGTAAAAGCTGCTCCATTTCACGTTTTTGCATGCTGGCGTAATCGGCGTCCTTCTCTCGTATGTCACAGTCGTGCCAATAGTGGAAGAGATTCGAGTATACGGAACTCAATTCGGGGAGTTGGCTCCAGTCGATTTTCTCACTCAAACCTTCTGCAAGATCGGAATCGAGCCCCTCCTCCAAGACTAGCGAGAGAAGCTCAACGAGTTTCTTCAACTCGGTATTCAATCCAAGGCCTCATAACAGCTAAATAAATGGACGGGGTTCATTTGTTCCTCGTCTCAGTATGTATGGGTTGCAAGGATCATTCTCCGGAAAACTCCTCTATAGACAAGCACCTGGAAGTCCTAGCCCAATAGTCGTAGGTACAAAGTGAGCTTGGCACCCTAGTTTTTCATCATTTCCGCTCAGTAGTTCACCACTCTTTTGCTCCCCATTTTTCTTTAAATTCAACAGCTTGTGCGTGCCTTTTTGCCAGGGCATCGCTGGTGTCCAATGAAAAAGGATCGGTAACTCCGTTAGCTTAGAAGTACTGTGCGTCTGGCCCGTATCGAGGGTTCGTCCGGTAAGAGTGTCGACCCGGTTGCTCACGGGGCGAGTGTGGTGCTCTATTTCCGGCTTGAGCGGAGAGCGATAAGCAGGCTTAAAGCGCCTTTGCCCGCTCCCGTAGCAGAAACTTCTGGATTTTCCCGGTTGAGGTCTTGGGCAGTTCGCCGTAGACGAATGTCTTGGGCAGCTTGAAGCCGGCCAGGTGCTCTCGGCAGAAGCTAGTCAGGTCCTCATCGCTGGGCGCCTCGGCGCCTTGCTTGAGCTCGATGAAGGCACAGGGGGTTTCGCCCCACTTGTCATCCGGTTTGGCCACCACCGCGGCGGCCATGACGGACTCGTGTTTGTAAAGCGCGCCTTCCACCTCGATGGAGGAAATGTTCTCGCCGCCGGAAATAATGATGTCCTTGGAGCGGTCCTTGATCTCGATGTAGTTGTCCGGGTGTTTGACGGCGAGGTCGCCGGAGTGGAACCAGCCACCTTCCAGTGACTCGCGGGTGGCATCCGGGTTCTTGAGATAGCCTTTCATCACCACGTTGCCGCGGAACATCACTTCACCGATGGTCTCCCCGTCGGTGGGTACCGGCTGCATGGTTTCCGGGTCGATCACGTCGAGCCCGGCCAGCACCGGGTAGGGCACGCCCTGGCGCGCCTTGAGAGCGGCGCGGTCAGCCAGTGGCCGGCCGTTCCACTCTTCGTGCCAGGCGCAGTACACGCAGGGTCCGTACACCTCGGTCAAACCGTAGGTGTGGGTAATCTCCGCGCCCAGGCTTTCCACGCCGGCGATGACTGCCGCCGGCGGCGCTGCGCCTGCGGTCATGATTTTCAGACCCGGCGGGATTTTCGCTTTCAGCTCGTCGGGGGCGGAGGCCAGCATGGACAGCACGATCGGTGCGCCGCACATATGGGTCACCTGGTGGGCCGCCAGCGACTCGATGATCGGCTCTGCCGCTACCTCCCGCAGGCATACGTGGGTGCCTCCCTGCAGGGTAATGGTCCAGGGGAAGCACCAGCCATTGCAATGGAACATCGGCAGGGTCCACAGGTAGGTGGGCCCTGGTGTCATGCCCCAGGCGAAGCTGTTGCCGATGGCATTCAGGTAGGCGCCGCGGTGGTGGTAGACCACGCCCTTGGGATTCCCGGTAGTGCCGGAAGTGTAGTTGAGCGCCATCGGCTGCCACTCATCGGTCAACGCTGGAATCTCGGTGGCGGGATCGGCCTCTGCCAGCAGGGCCTCGTAGTTCATGCTGCCGATAGCAACACCCTGCGGGCCCAGGCTGTCGTCCAGGTCAATCACCAGCGGCTGGCGCTCGCTCTTGCCCAGCGCCTCGCTGGCAACGTCAGCAAACTGCGCATCCACCAGCAGCACGTCACATTCGCCGTGGTCGAGGATGTAGCCGACGGTGGCGGCATCCAGGCGGATATTGATGCTATTCAGCACGGCGCCGGTCATGGGCACGCCAAAATGCGCCTCCAGGTGAGCGGGTACGTTGGGTGCGATGATCGACACGGTGTTGCCGGCGCCGATGCCTCTCGCAATCAGGGCGCGCGCCAGCGCCTCACAACGGTCCAGCAACGCCTGGTAGCTGTAGCGCAGCGCACCGTGGATCACGGCATCGCGGTCCGGGAAGATCGCCGCGGTGTGCGGCAGGAAGCCCACCGGCGTCAGCGGCATGTGGTTGGCGGCGACCTTATCTAGATTGGTGCTGAAGGGGTTGCTCACGGTGCGCCCTCTTGTTTTTGTGTGTGGTGATACCCGGGCTAGTCCTCGGCCAGCAGTTCGGTGGTCAGCAGGCGCCGCAGCCAGCTCTGGCTGTTGCGGGCCTCGTCCCGCAGGGCAAACAGCTCCGGCAGCATGGCCTCGATTTGTGCCGCCACCTCGTCGCGAATACTCATCAGCGTCTTTTTCTGGAGGCGCTTGCCCCGGTAGGCGGCCAGATTGACCGGCTCTCCAAATTGAATATAGCAGCGTTGGGGCTTGGGGAAGGGCGTGCCGAGCGCGCCCAGCGGCACCGGCGGCAACAGGTCCGGCCGGGTGTCTTCGGTCAGCAGGCCGGCGCGGGTCAGCAGTTCACCCAGCCGTGTGTCGGGCAGGTCACGGCCTTCGATCCAGTGTTCATAGAACTCGTCCGGTCCCACGTGCGCGCAGGGCACGATGGTGTAGCCGTGCTCGGCCGCCATGCGCACGAAGCCGGCGCGGTCCTTCCACTGCAGGGTATAGCGCTGGGCCTGGGTTTTGGTGGCCTCGTGGGCACCGCCAGGAAACACCATCAGATCGTGGCCGGCTTCCATCAGGGCGCTGCAGACCTGCGGGTGGCCAATCACAGCTCCCTGGCTGATCAGGAAATCTTCCGAGTAGCGGTTCCACAGGGCCTTGTCACCCAGGCCGCGCAGGAAGCGGCCGTGCTCGTGCCACATCAAGGGCGCAAAAATCATACCGTCGGTGGCGAACAGGGAGTGGTTGCCGATGAACAGGCAAGGCTCATCGGGAAGATTGCGGGCGTTGACGAGTTCCGCACGCAGCAGGCGGCGGATCAGCGGGTAGGCCAGGTAAAACATGGACCCGGGCCGGGCCACCGTCAGCGCCCGCTCTATATGTTCGTCCAGCGCGTCTCCGCTGATGGGATCATTGCCCCGGTCCATCATACCCATGGGCGCTATTTTACGCGGGGTGGCCCGATTCACCTACAGTTGCAGCGTTTTCCTGGCCGGGATGCCCAGGGTCTCTACCGCCTGCCGGGCACTTTCACCTATACTGTCGAATTCGCCGCGATTTCGCGGTAGCCCAACGGAGACAATAATGCGTACCGGACGTCGACTCTGGCAGGCCGCTATAAGCCTCGCCCTGGCCATTTCCCTTACTCCCGCCTTTACGTATGCCCAGGAAGAAACCCCGCAACCCGGCCTCAATGCCGCCACCCTGAAAGGCCTGGAGCTGCGCAATATCGGCCCGTCGGTCACTTCGGGCCGCATCGCCGATATCGTGATTCACCCGGACAATCGCGCCGTGTGGTACGTCGCGGTAGGTAGCGGCAATATCTGGAAGACCACCAATGCCGGTACCACCTGGGAGACCATCTTCGACAATGAAGGCTCCTACTCCATAGGCGCGATTACCCTTGATCCCAGCGATCCCGACACGGTCTGGGTGGGCACCGGTGAGAACGTCTCCGGCCGCCACGTGGGTTTCGGCGATGGCGTCTATCGCAGCCGCGACGGTGGCAAAACCTGGGAAAACCTGGGCCTGAAGCAGTCCGAACACATCGGTATGATTCGCGTGCACCCGGAAGACCCCAACACGGTTTACGTCGCCGCCCAGGGCCCGCTGTGGTCCGGCGGTGGTGACCGCGGTCTGTACAAGACCACCGACGGCGGTGAGAACTGGGACAATATTCTCAGCGGCGGCGACTACACCGGCGTCAGCGAAGTGCATATGGACCCGCGCGACCCCGATGTGCTGTATGCCGTGAAGTGGCAGCGCCTGCGCACGGTGGCGGCGCTGATGGATGGCGGCCCGGAGACCGGCATCTACAAGTCCACCGATGGCGGCAAGACCTGGCGCCAGCTCACGGAAGGCTTGCCGAAGGGCGCCATGGGCAAAACCGGCCTGGCGGTATCGCCGGTGAACCCCGACGTGCTGTATGCAACGATTGAGCTGGAAAACCGCAGCGGCGGTTTCTGGCGTTCCGCAGACGGCGGCGAGAGCTGGGAGAAGCGCAACGACTACCTGTCCAGCGGCACCGGCCCCCACTACTACCAGGAGCTGTTCGCCAGCCCTCACGAGTTCGACCGGGTCTACCAGGCCGATGTTTTCCTGCACAGCACCGCCGATGGCGGCAAGAACATTGAGCGTATGCCCACCTCGGCGCGCCACTCCGACCACCACGCGCTGGCCTTTGATCCCAAGGACCCGAATTACCTGCTGATCGGCACTGACGGTGGCGTGTACGAGAGCTTTGACAAGGGCCAGACTTCCAAGTTTGTCGCCAACCTGCCGCTGACCCAGTTCTACAAGGTGACGGTGGATTACGACACGCCGTTCTATAACGTCTACGGCGGCACCCAGGACAACAACTCGCTGGGGGTGCCCTCGCGCACGGTGGATCACTCCGGTATCCACAACTCCGACTGGTTCGTCACCCTGTGGGCCGATGGCCACCAGTCCTTCGCCGACCCGGACAACCCCAACATCATCTACGCCGAGTGGCAGGAAGGGAACCTGACCCGCTTTGACAAGGCCACCGGCGAGAGCGTCTACATCCAGCCCCAGCCCCGCCAGGGCGAGCCGGCGGAGCGCTTCAACTGGGATTCCCCCATCCTCATCAGCCCCTTCGATTCCAAGCGCCTGTACTTCGCCAGCCAGCGCGTCTGGCGCAGCGATGACCGCGGTGACTCCTGGACGCCGGTGAGTGGCGATCTGACCCGCGATATCGACCGCCTGAAGGAGCCGATGATGGGCCGCCAGTGGAGCTTCGACTCCTCCTGGGACCTGTACGCCATGTCCAAGTTTTCCACCATCACCTCCCTGTCGGAGTCGCCGCTGGTGGAAGGCCTGCTGTACGCGGGCACCGACGACGGCCTGATACAGGTCAGCGAAGACGGCGGTGCCAACTGGCGTCGCGTCGACAAGCTGCCGGGGGTGCCGCGCTACTTCTTCGTGAACGATATTCGCGCCGACCTTCACGACCCGGATACCGTGTATGTGGTGGTCGATAACCACAAGCAGGGTGACTTCAAGCCCTACGTATTCAAGAGTGAGAACCGTGGCAAGAGCTGGAAGAGCATCGTCGGTGACCTGCCCGAACGGCACGTCACCTGGCGCATCGTGCAGGACCACGTCAAGCCGGAGCTGCTGTTCCTGGGCACCGAATTCGGTCTGTTCTTCACCATCGACGGTGGTAGCCGCTGGGTGAAGCTGGAGGGCAATGTACCGAACATTCCTTTCCGCGATGTCGTCATCCAGCGTCGTGAGAACGACGTGGTGGGGGCCACCTTCGGCCGCGGTATTTTCATCTTCGATGATTATTCACCGCTGCGGGATATCTCCGAGAGCGCACTGAAGAACGACAGCATGCTGTTCCCGGTCCGCAAGGCGCCCTGGTACGTGCCGACCCGCCGCCTCGGTTGTGGCACCCCCGGCTGCAAGTCGTCCCTGGGCGAGGCCTTCTACACCGCGCCCAACCCGGACTTCGGCGCTGTTTTCACCTACTACCTGCCGGAAGAGATTCGCAGCCTGAAGGACCAGCGCCGCGAGCGCGAGAAGCCCATCGAAAAGGAAGGCGGTAATACACCGTTCCCTGGCTGGGCTGCCATTGAGGCCGAGAACCTCGAAGACGCCCCGGCCGTGGTGCTGACCGTACGCGACAGCCAGGGCAATCTGGTGCGGCAGATCGAAGGTTCCCCCAAGGCGGGCTTCCACCGCGTCGCCTGGGACCTGCGCTACCCCATCAACCGTCCCTGGGTCGACCCGTCCAAGCGTGGCTTCCAGTGGCAGACCCCGGTGGGCGTGATGGCCGCGCCGGGCAGCTACTCGGTGACCCTGTCCAAGCGCGTCGATGGCAAGGTAGAAACCCTGGCGCAGGCCCAGAGCTTTGAGGTGGAGTCTATCCGCACCCCGACGCTGGACAACGTCAGCCAGCAGGAGCGCGTCGAATACGCCCTCTACGTAGAGGAGCTGGAACGCGCGGTGCGCGGCTCAGTCTCCACCATCGACCGGCTGGTGGTCGCTACCGGCGCTGCCAAGGAGAAGCTGATGGAGTCGCGGGCCAATATGGCGTTGTACGAGCGTGCCCAGGGTATCGAACGGCAGGCCAAACGCCTGCGTGATCGCCTGACCCAGAACACCCAGCGCGATGAGCTGGGCGACCTCGGTCCCGTGCCGGTGCTGACCCGGCTGCAGTTTGCCGGCGGCACCAAGAGTGCTGAGCTGTACGGCCCCACCCAGGCAGCCCGCGCCAGCCTGAAGATTGCCGAGGATGAGTACGCCGAGATCTATCGCGAGCTGGAAGACCTTGTGAACGGTCAGTTCAACGCCTTGCAGGAAGAACTCGAGAAAGCCGGGGTACCGTGGACGCCGGGCCGCGGCCTGCCGCTGCTTCCCAACCTGTAAGCGTCAGTCATAGCAACAACCCCCGGCCGGGTAACCGCCCGGGGGTTTTTTCTGTCAGCCGCCCGCGTAGGCCCGGGCGACCTCTTCGGCGATGATTTTGACGCCGGCCTGTACCTTGTCGGCATCCTGGGCATAGGACACGCGGATGCACTCGTCCCGGTGCGGCCAGTCCTCGCCGTCGATGCCGATAAAGAAATCCTGCCCCGGCGCCACCAGCACCCCGCGTGCTTTCAGTCGTTCATACAGCACCTGGCTGGAGATGGGCAGCCCCTCGAACCACAGCCACAGGAAAATCGCGCCTTCCGGTTTGTGGATATGGAAGGGCAGGTCGCCCATGGCCTCGCGGAACCACTGCACGGTCTGCTGTGATCGTTCCCGGTAAAACGGAGTGACGTGGCGCGCAGTCAGTTCCAGAATTTCGCCACTGCGGAACCACTCGCGGGCAATGGCCGGGCCAAGGTTGCCGCAGGCCAGGCTGACGATGGTGTTGGCGTTGGTGTAGGCATCGATAACGGCCTCGCCCGCGACGATGATGCCAGTCCTTACCCCCGGCAGCCCCAGCTTGGACAGGCTCAGCGCCAGGATGATGTTGTCGTTCCACAGCGGGGTGGCTTCGACGAAACAGATGTTGGGGAAGGGCAGGCCGTAGGCGCCGTCCACGATCAGCGGGATATCCCGCTGGCGGGCAATCTGGTCCAGGTGGGCCAGTTCCTCGTCGGTCAGCACATTGCCCGATGGATTGGTGGGCCTGGACACGCACAGGGCGCCGACGCTGTCGTCCGGGTCCAGTTGGGAGAAGTCCACCCGGTACTTGAATATGTGGTCGTCCTGCAACTCGATGCTGGGGCGGGTGGCGCTGAAGAAATTCTCGCTCAGGCCGACATCCGCGTAGCCCAGGTATTCCGGGGTCAGCGGCAGGTGGATGGTGCGCTGGCTGCCATCGGCCATCTGGCCGGCGAACATATTGTAGATAACGAAGAAAGCCGCCTGGCTGCCGTTGCTCACGGCGATATTGCGGGCGCTGAGCTGCCAGCCATACTGGTCGGCGAGAAAGCGGGCCACCTGCTCGCGGAACTCCAGATCGCCCTGGGGTGACTGGTAGATGCCAAACAGCGCGTGGCGCTGGCGCGGGTCCTGCATGAGTGCGTCCAGTCGCTGCTGGAACACCGCTTCCACCTCCATCAGCCGGCTGGGATTGCCGCCGCCCATGAAGATCGCATCCGGGTTGCTGTGCAGGGCATCACCCAGGTCTTCCATGAGTTCGACGATGCCGGATTTCCCGGAGAATTTTTCCCCGAAGGCAGATAGTTTCATTGGTCCCCCCGTGACGGCCTGAGAGGATACTCCCAACGCCGCGGGTCGCCAACCGTGCTCACTTTGCTCGGTCACCCGGGCGCGGTAACCTTGCAGGTGGAGAGGTGAGTATGTCCCTGCGCGACGCCAATATCGAAAAGCTGAAAGACCGTACCTTCGACGTGCTGATTGTCGGCGGCGGCATCAACGGTGCGGTGTCTGCGGCATCGCTGGCGGCCCGCGGCGTCAAGGTGGCGCTGATTGACCGCGGCGACTTTGCCGGCGAGGTGAGTTCGCATTCATCCAACCTGGCCTGGGGTGGCATCAAGTACTTGGAGAGCTATGAGTTCCTGCTGGTGCGCAAACTCTGCAAGTGCCGCAACCAGTTGATGCGGGAATACCCGTCCACGGTACAGGAAATCCGCTTTCTCACCACCATCCAGAAGGGCTTCCGCTTTCCGCCCTTCCTGATATTCCTGGGCACGGTTCTTTACTGGTTTATCGGCCTGTTCGGCACCAGCCCGCCGCGCTTCCTGACGCGTAAGCAGCTCGCCCGGCGCGATGCGGCAATCAACACGGAAGGCGCCGCCGGCGGCTTTGAGTATTCCGACTGCTACCTGCACGATAACGACGCTCGCTTTGTGTTCAATTTTATCCGCTCCAGCATGAACTACGGCTGCATCGCCGCAAACTACGTGGAGTCACTGGGGGCCGAGCGCCGCGATGGCCAGTGGCAGCTCAGGGCCCGGGATGTAGAGGGTGGCGAGGAGTTTACGATTCGCAGCCATGCCCTGATCAACGCCTGCGGCCCCTGGGTGGACGCCCACAACCGGCTGGTGGGTGAGCAGACCGAGTACCAGCATGTGTTCTCCAAGGGCATTCACCTGATCGTCGACCGGGTGACGCCGCACCACCGGGTGTTGACCTTTTTTGCCAGCGACGGGCGCCTGTTCTTTGTCATCCCCATGGGGCAGCGTACCTGTGTCGGCACCACCGATACCCGTGTGAAGGACCCGAAAGAGGGCGTTACCGATGCCGACCGCCGCTTTGTGCTCGACAACGTGTCGAGCCTCCTGAAGCTGCCCAAGCCGCTGCGGGTAGAGGACATTATCGCCGAGCGCTGCGCCGTGCGGCCGCTGGCTACCCGCCGCAGCACCGAGGACTGCGAGGGCGTGGAATGGGTGCAGCTGTCTCGCAAGCACCAGATCGAGGTGGATGCCGACAACCGTCATCTCAGCATCTATGGCGGCAAGCTTACCGACTGCCTCAACGTCGGTGACGAGGTGGCCCAGGCGGTGCGCGAGTTCGGCATCGAGGTGCCGGATTTCCGGCGCAAGTGGTACGGCGAACCCGGCAAGGCCATTCGCGAGGAGTTCCTCTACCAGGCCCACATGATGAACCTCGACAGCCTGACGCCGCCCACCTCGATAGAACCGCTGTCAGCTCGGCTCTGGCGCCGCTACGGTGACAAGGCCATCGACATGCTGGAGGCGATACGCCAGGACCCGGGCCAGGCGGAATTGCTGATTGAGCATACCGAGTACCTGCGCTGTGAAATTGAGGAGACTGCCGAGAGCGAGATGGTGGTGAAACTCGAAGACTTCCTGCGCAGGCGTTCAAAGATCTCCCAGGTGGTGCGGCACGGCGACATCATCCACGCCCGCGGCCTGATGGAAGCCTGCCAGGTACTGTTTGGCGAACAAGCCCACCAGAAGTACCAGGAATACGTGGATGAACACGGCGGCGAACCCACGCCGCAGCTGCGGCTGGCCTGAATCATGCGCCGGGATTGTTCTGCCGGTAGATCTCGATAAAGAAGTTACGCACCAGCTCCAGCGCCTCACCCCGGTCCAGCTTGTTCTGTTTGGCCAGCCGGCCGGCGATGGCCTGGATGGACGTTTTGCCATCCACTTCGGCGGCGAGTTCGCTGTGTACCCGGTGCTGGCGCGCAAAGTCCTGGAAGTAGCGCACGGCCGGGATCGGTTTGTCAGTATCCAGTGCCCAGCCCGGTAACACCTGGGGTGCCTCCCGGGCCGCGACGTCGGCGGTTTTCTCGGCCCGCCAGCTCCACACCCGCTCCATGCGGTAGCCGGCATTGTGGGGGGATTTGAGGTAGGGCATTTCGGTCTCCGCCGCCTCGCCCAGGGTAAATCCACAGTCGCTGGCGATGTTGCGCACCTCTTCCACCGTGTAGCAGAAGGCGTCGCGGCGCTGGTTGAACACCAGGCTGCCGAAGTTCACCCAACGGCCGCCCACCGGCAGGTACTGGTTCAGGTCGGTCAGGAAGCGGCTCAGTTCATAGGGCTGGATGTCGATCAGCCATGGCGTGACCACCAGGTCGAAAGCCCCCGGCGCAAACGCGGGGCGGGCGACGTCGGCGAAGGCCAGCTGCAGATTGTCCGGCCAGGCGGGCAGGCCCCTGAAGTGCTGGTTCACGGCCAGGTGTTCCTGGCTGCGCGGCTGGGCGGGAAACTCGCACAGCGAGAAGTCCTCACCGGAAAACACCCGGTCCGCCGCCAGCAACAGCAGCGGGTTGATATCCGTCGCCACGGTGAGTTCGGGTGACAACGCCGTATTCAGGTCGTGGGCCAGGCGCGCGCTGCCCGCGCCCAACACCAGCATTCTGCGTGGCTGATGGCTGCCGAGCTGCGACAGCACCAGCTCGCAGTTTTGTCGATTCTCAGCGTCGCCCCAGATCCAGTCCCGGTAGAGGTTGGCCTCGTAGCTCAACAGGTTCTGGGTAGAGGGCGCCCGGTCGCGCAGGGCGTCGTAAAGAGATTTCTCCGCCACGCGTGCAGTCGCGATGGGCGCCACCAGCGACGTTACGGTTTCCAGGAAGGCCCGCTTGGCCGCAGCCATCTTCGTGAGCCTGGCCTGGCTGGCCGGGTTCGCGCGCTGCGCCTCCCGGGCCAGGCTGTCAGCTTCCGCCTGCAGGACCTGCCGGAAGTGATTGAGCTTGGCGCCCCAGTCCAGCAAGGAGTTGCGCGCATGGGGTAGCAGCCAGGGGATGCCGTTAATCAGCGGATAGTGGTGTTCCCCCTGCGCCGATTGCAGCGTGCCTTGTGATGGCGCCAGTGGGCCGCCGGTAACCGGACAGCGCAGCAGCGCCAGCATCTCATCGCTCAGTTTCATGGGGGATCGTCTTTGGGAGACACCGCCGCAGTATAAGGCACGGAGCTTGTGAGGCGGCCGACACAGGTCTCAAAGCCGGGGTGAGCTCATGCCTCAAATCCAGTGCATCAGTACCACGGCCATCACCAGGCCGACCATGGGAATCACCACGGTGAGGGCAGCCACCGGACCGTAGGCGCTGTGGTGGGTTTCCCGGCAGATGGCGCGGATGGTGGTGACCACATAGCCGTTGTGGGGCAGGGAATCCAGGGCGCCGGAGGCGATGGAGCTGATGCGATGTAGCTGCTCCATGTTCACATCGGTTTCCTGGTAGTAGGGGGCCAGTACCGGCAGGGCAATCGACAGGCCACCGGAGGCGGAGCCGGTGAGGCCGGCGATTACGGTGACGGCGATCGCGGCGCCGATCAACTCGCTGCCGGGAATACCGGTCATGGCCGCCACCGCCACGGCGAAGGCCGGGCTGGCCTTGGCCACGGTACCGAAACCCACCACCGCAGAGGTATTGCCGATGGCTATCAGCGCGCCGGTGGTACCTTCACCGATGGCGCGGTCCATGTTGTGAAAGTGTTTCCAGTTGATCGCCATGATCGCCAGGCAGCCGCCGCCGAGGGCGAGAATCAGGGCGTACTGGGCATAGGCCTCGTGGAAGAAAAAAGACACCAGCAGCACCACCAGCAGCGGTAGCAGGCCAGTGACCGGGTGCGGGTAGTCACGTTCCGGAATCTCCGGGTCACCCGGGCGATGCTCGTAGTGCTCGCCGTTGGCGACCGCGGCGGCAATCATGCGCTTCAGCCACCAGAAGCCGGCGCTGGCCATGAACACGGCCACCACCAGGCTGACTTCCCAGGCCGCATAGGGGGTGGTGCCCAGGAATTTGATGGGAATCCAGTTCTGGATTTCCGGGCTGCCGGCGCTGGTCATGGTGAAGGTCACCGAGCCGAAGGCGAGGGCGCCGGGAATGAAGCGCCGCGGCAGGTTGGCGTCCTTGAACAGGCTCAGGGCCATGGGATACACCGAGAAGGCCACGATAAATACGCTCACACCGCCGTAGGTGAGAATGGCGCAGGCGATCACCACGGCCGCCACCGCGTGTTTCATACCGAGGCGGTTCACGATCCAGCGCGCCAGGCTGTCGGCAGAGCCGGTGTCTTCCATGAACTTCCCGAACAGGCTGCCCAGCAGGAACATCAGGAACCAGGCGGCGACGAAGCTGGCGAAGCCGTCCATGTAGGTGGTGACGAAGGCGGGCCCTTCACCCTCCGGAAAAATGGGTACGCCGCCGGTCATGCCCACGATCAGGGCGCAGAAGGGTGCGGCGATAAACAGGTTCCAGCCCCGCAGGGCCAGTAGGGTTAGCAGCAGTAAACCGCCGACCAGGCCGATCATGCTGATCATGGTGGGTCCTATTGATGTCCGGGGCGCGCGCCGCCTGGCGGTGCCTGCTTATCGTTATGGTTTTTCCTAGCCAGCCAGCATTTTGCCAAAGTCCTGGTGGGGTGTCGCGCTGTCCTTGGAGGCCTCGTGGCGGCAGCGCAGTACAGACGCCATGCAGGAGTACCGGGGGTTTACGCTTGCGCGGCCCCGGCGCATCGACCACCTGGCGGCAGTCTACTTCCAGCGCAGTCGGACGGTGCAGTCGCTGTTCGGCAGGTGCGGTTCAAACTCCATGCGCAGGCCGTTCTCGGGGCTGGAGAACAGGGCCTCGAACGGGCCCTTGCAGATCATTTGGCAGCCCTCTGCGGGGAGTTCCCCGGGCACCGGCAGGGTGTCGGCGGCGGCGCAGCGGTGCCAGGCGCAGTCCGGCACGTACATGGTCATGGTGCCCGCGTCCATGTCCATATCGCGCATCTCCGCCGGGCCGGTGAGAAAGCCCGCCGGATTGAAGCTGTCGAAGATGAATTTCTGTAGCCGGCCGGGTGCCTTGCGCTGACCCTGCTTGTGACGGTTCTTCTCCGACATGCTGTTCATCATGGCGATGAAATCTGCGGTGGTTTCCTCGGCGGTGGCGACGCAGGTGCCGATCACGATTTCCTCGTACTGGGCCTGGGAGTAATGCTTGCGCAGTTCCAGCAGGGCCCACTCCGCTTCACGCACGAAGTTGCCGTAGCGCTTGCGCCACTTCTCCCGCGGGGAATCGGTCCACCTGCAGAGCTCGCGCCGCGACTTGATCTCCCGGTAGCCGGCGTCGACCTCGGCGGGATCGCCCGACAGTCGCAGGATGGGCAGCAGGGTGTGGGTGACCAGCGGCATGGATTTCGCCAGCAGAATGGACTTAGACATCCACATGTCAATCCAGGCCTGGGGGCCCCAGTGATACCACCAGCGCTTGAGACCGGCCGCGTCGCCCATGCTCAGTCCATCCGGTAGTTGAAGGTCAGGCCGTAGGTGCGCGGCGGTGCGTTGATGGCCGCGTAGCCGCTCAGTACCGGTATGTCGAAGCCGATGGCGTAGTATTCCTCGTCCAGCAGGTTGCGGCTCCAGGCGGTTAGCTCCCAGCGCCGGTCTTCGCCGTGGATACCGATGCGCAGGTTGACGATGTGGGCCTCGTCGTTGACCAGGTTTTCATCCAGGTCCTGGGCCATGTAGAACTCGTCGGTGTAGTTGTACTCCAGCCGCCCCAGCCAGCCCATGCGGGTGCCGGGGATGTTGTCCTCGATCTGCAGGAAGTTGGAGACGGTCCACTCGGGGGCGTTGTCCAGCGCCTCGCCGGACAGGTCCTGCACACAGTCGGGGGTGACGAAGGGGCTGCCACCGGTCACTTCGAACACCTGCGCGGCGGTGCACTCGCCGGTTTCGAAGTCCTGGTACTCGGCTTTGTTGTAGCCGATGGCGGCACCCATGGTCACGTTGCTGTTCGGCACATAGACGATATCCAGCTCCACACCGCTGCTCTCCAGGGAGCCGGCGTTGCGGACGGTGATGTTGGTGCCGTCGAAGCCCTGGGCCTGGAAGTCGTCGTAGTCGATGTAGAACACGGTGCCATTGACTTGCAGCCGCCGCTCCAGCCAGGTGCCTTTCCAGCCCATCTCATAGTTGCGCGAGCGCTCGTCGTCGAACTCTCCGGACAGCCCCACCGCGGTGCGCAGCTGGTTGAAGCCGCCTGACTTGAAACCCTGGGCGAAGCTGGCGTACAGCATCAGGTCCTCGCGCAGGAAGTGGCTGAGGGCTACGGTGGCAGAGAAGTCGCTGGCGTCGCGCTGTTCGTCCACTTCGAGGTTGGGCCCGGCAATTGGCGGTGCGTCGAAGATGGTTTCCGGTACCGTGGTCTGGGTGCCGGAGCGCTCTTTTTCCTCGTAGGTGCCGCGGCCGCCGACAGTCAGCCGCCAGTCTTCGGCGAAGTCCCAGTTAGCCTGGCCGAAGGCGGCGTAGCTGGTCGTCTCGTGGGTGTTGTTGTCGTAGTTGACCGACCCCTCCGGGAAAATCAGGCCGAAGCCGAACAGCGGCCCCAGCAGTTCCAGCATGCCGGTTTCACCCAGGGTGTCCATTTCCGAATAGAAGAAGTACAGGCCGGCCACGTAATCCCAGCTCTCGAAGTCCGGCGAGGTAATCCTGAATTCACTGGAGTACTGGTCCATTTCCACCTGGGTAGAGCCCGCCACCGCTTCGTAGTGAGAAAAATCCCCGTCCCAGATCGAGCTGTTCTCATAGGTCCGCCAGGCGTTGAGCCAGGTCAGGCTGTAATCGTTGTCCATCTCCAGGTTCCACTCGGCGGCAACGCCGCCCACCTCGACCTCGTTGGTCCAGGGCTGGTTGAAATAGACATTGCGGTCCTTGGGGTCCGGATCCGGCAGCGGTTCCCCGGTTTCCTCGGCGATCAGGTCGAAGGGCAGGCCCAGGGCCGAGCCGCCACCGATGTAGTCGATCACGTCCGGGGCGCAGCAGTCGCTGTTCTCCTCGGCGTAGTCCAGGCTCAGCATCAACTCACCGGCATCGCCGAGGTTGAACAGGGTTCGCGAGCGCACGCCCCAGCGGTCGGCGTTGTTGGTCTCATCGCCCAGGTATTCGTTGTCATCGAAGCCGTCGCGGTCCACGCTGTAGGCGGACAGTCGCATGGCGTGGCCGCTGTTGCCGAGCGGGGTATTCACCATGCCGCGCAGTTCAAAAGCGTCGTAGTTGCCCACCACCCCTTCAAACTCCGCTTCGAATACTTCGCTGGGCGCCTTGGAATAGATGTTCATGGCGCCGGCCGCGGTGTTCTTGCCGTACAGCGTGCCCTGGGGGCCGCGCAGTACTTCGACCCGCTCGATATCCATGAAGTCGGCCACGCTCATACCGGCGCGACCCTGGTAAACCCCGTCGATGAACATACCGACACTGGGGTCGATACCGGCGTTGGTGCCGATGGAGCCGATGCCACGGATGCGGATTGAGGTGGAGCGGCTGTCCTGCACCGCGGCAATCCGCAGGCTCGGCGTGTACTGCTCCAGTTGCTGCAGGTTGTAGGTGCCCGAGTCCTTGAAGAACTCACTGGTGAAGGCAGCCACCGACACAGCGACTTCCTGCAGGTTCTGCTCACGGCGGTTGGCGGTGACGATGACTTCCTCGATGGCCGCCGCCTCGTCCCCGGAATCTCCCGGCAGTTGGGCCTGAGTGGCGCTCGCCAGCAACGCCAGGGTGATCGCCCCCGGCAGGGCTTGCATGGTTTTCATGGTGACCTCCTCGCCACTGCTTCGGGAGCGTGGCGTTGTTTTTATGTTTTTTTATCTTGAGGGCCGGGATCAGTTCACACCCAGGCCCTCGAATATCGCGGTAATAACAAAGTCCCGTACCTGCTTTTCCGTGTACTGCCCGCCGTACACCTGATCCAGCCGGTTGTCGTTGGCAAGGCTCACAAAGCCGTGCACCGTGGACACAATGGCAACGGCCTGCAGCGTCGGGTCGCCGCTGCGCACCAGGCCCATGTCCTGGGCCATGCGCAGGTCGTCGATCATGCGCACAAACGATGCGGCGCTGGTATGGCGCAGTGCCTCGTTGCCCTTGCTGGCAAGCAGGTCGCCGCTGAACATGACCCGGTAGTAGGCCGGGTAGCTCATGGCGAAATCGAGGTAGGCCTCGCCGCTGGCGGCAAACTGCGCAATCGGGTCGCTGCCGGCGGCGCTGCGCGCCCGGTCCATCTCCTCGTCCAGCAGCTCGAAACCCCGCTCCACCACCGCCAGGATCAGGTCATCCTTATCCGGGAAATGCCGGTAGGGTGCGGCGTGGGAGACACCTGCGCGGTGCGCCACCTTGCGAATCGTCAGCCCCTGGGGCCCGATCTCGTCAATGATCTCCAGCGCGGCTTCAATCAGCGCAGTGCGCAGATCGCCGTGATGGTAGGCCGCTTTTACAACTGCCATGGGAAACGACTATTCATGTTTCTGAGTCTACTGCAATTAAATGCAGATGTTTATATTGTAAACTTCAAAAAGCACTGCTATGTTTCCATAGTAAACAATAAAAACCTGGGAGACCGCGATGACTGAGGCAATGCCCGACAACCGATTCCTGCAGGGTGCGTTCGCGCCCATTGATGTTGAATATGACCTTGCCGAGTTGAAGATCGAAGGTGAGGTGCCCCGCGATCTCAACGGCAGCTTCTTCCGCAACGGACCCAACCAGCAATTCCCGCCGCGCGGTGACTATCACCTGTTTGCCGGCGACGGCATGACCCACGCTTTCCATATCGAGGACGGCAAGGTCAGCTATCGCAATCGCTGGATTCGCACCGCCAAGTTCAAGCTGGA
The DNA here is from genome assembly GCA_028282105.1 of Halieaceae bacterium. Classification (GTDB taxonomy): domain Bacteria; phylum Pseudomonadota; class Gammaproteobacteria; order Pseudomonadales; family Halieaceae; genus JANQIO01. Next base: position 19,604 of record JANQIO010000080.1, read on the forward strand.
GCAGGAACACCAGAAGGCGATGATCGACCCGATGAATCCCTTCAACAGCGAGCAGGGCTTCGAGGAATTCGTCTTCAACGACAAGGACGGTCTCGCCAATACCGCCTGTGTCTGGCACGGCGGCAAGTTCCTGGTAATGGAAGAGGGCCATCCGCCCTTCGAGGTCGACCCGGTAACCCTGGAGTCCCTCGGTTCCTTCAACTACGGCGGCAAGCTGGAAACCGCCATGACCGCCCACCCCAAGCTCGACCCGCTGACCGGCGAAATGCTGTTTTTCGCCTATATGTCGTCCGGGCCTTTCGCCTCGGATGTGACCTTGCACAAGGTCAATGCAAATGGGGTGTTGACCGAGTCACACAGGATCGAAACGCCCTACCCGGCGATGGTGCACGACTTCGTGGTAACGGAAAACTACATCCTGTTCCCGATCTTCCCGTTGATCGGCACCCTCGAGCGGGCCATGGAAGGCAAGATGCCGTTTGCCTGGGAGCCGGACCAGGGCGCCTCAGTCGCCGTGTTGCCGCGCCATGGCAGCGCTGCTGATATCCGCTGGGTCGAGTGCGACCCGGTGTTCGTCTTCCACTTTATGAATGGCTTCGACCGCGATGGCGTGATTACCGTGGATGCCTGTCAGTTTGCCTATGCGCCGCTGTTCCCGCGCCCCGACGGCACCATGCTGCCGGACAACGACGCGGTGCTGACGCGCTGGACCATCGACATGAATAACCCCTCGGCAAAGGTGGTACACCGCCAGATCGGGGAAGACCGGGCCGAGTTCCCGGTCACCGACCCGCGCCGTGCCATGCAGGACTACCGCTTCGGCTACCACACCTCGGCGAACAGCGACGACGGTGAGATGTACAACAAGCTGGTGTGCTTCGACCATGACACCGGGGCCAGCGCCAGCTACACCTTTGGTGAACGCCGCACCAACTTCATTTCCGAGGCGATCTTCGTACCGCGCTCAGACCAGGCGGCGGAAAACGAGGGCTACCTGCTCACGGTAGCCACCGACCTCAACGAGGGCGCCAGTTCCCTGGCCATACTCGATGCGCAGAATGTCAGCGCCGGGCCGCTGGCCAGGGCGAAACTCGAGCACCGCATACCGATCGGTTTTCACGGTGGCTGGAGGCCAGCCGGCTAGGATTTCTGGAGTGAAACAAAAAAGGCGCCTGCGGAAACAGGCGCCTTTTTTTATGGGGGTGTTACGGCGCTACTTGAAGTACTCGGGATCCTCTGAGTAGATCACCCAGAACTTGGTGTAGCCCTCGGTAATCCAGGTGCCGGTCCACTCCTTCGGCACGCTGATCGCCTCACCAGCGGACACCGTGGTGACCGTGCCGTCGCTGGAGACCAGCGTGACGCCGCCTTCGACAAAGTACATGAACTCATCCACACCGTAAGGCTCGGTGATCTCAGCGCGGGTCTTGCCGGACTTGTACATGCCGGAGGCAAAGCGCCCGTCTGAGCTCAGCAGCGAGGTCACATCCTCGGTCTTGTGCCCGTCCTCGTGGGTGGTGGCGATCATGTCCGGGCGCTTGAAGATAGCGCCGGCGGCGTCGCCCGCGCTGATCTTGGCCGGATGGATGGTCTCCGCCAGGGTGGCCGGAGCCAACACCAGGGCTGTGAGCAGGGCGCCGAGGCCCGTCGCTTGACGCAGTGTGTTCATAAGCAGGCCTCCCGGCTCTCGCTAAGCGGTCTAGTTAAAGTTCTTACGCAGGGTTACGCCCCAGGTAGACGGCTCATTGTAGTAGGCGATCATGCGACCGTCCTGGGCAACCCCGTCAGCGATGGTGTTGGTGTAATCCTCGTCGCCGATGTTCCGGCCCCAGGCCACGATCTCCGCGTCCCAGTTCTCGAACACCAGGCCGGCACGCAGGTTGATGATGTCGTACTCATCCGCCAGCTTCAGCGGGTCCTGGTTAACGTCGGTCATGCGCTCGTCGAACCAGATGTATTCACCGTACAGGAAGGCGGTGATGTTGCTGCCGAGATTGAAATCCTGGCGCAGTGAGGTGACCACCACGTTTTCCGGGTTGCCCGACAGCGCGCCGCCGGAGCGATCACAGGAACCGTCGCCGTTTTCCTGGGGGTCGGGCTGTTGGGTATGGAAGGGCGTGCCCACCCAGCAGCTACCCTGCTCGAAATCCTTGTACTCGGCGTCGTTGTAGGCGTAGGCCAGGGTTACCGTGGTGTTGTTGAGCGGTTGCCACAGCAGGTCCAGCTCGCCGCCCCAGGCCTCCGCGGTACCGGCGTTCTGCAGGGCGAAGCCCACGCTCTGGAAGGAGATGGTCTGCAGGTCGTCAGTGTCGGTGCTGTGCAGGGCGATGTTGACGCGCAGGGCCTGTTCCGGGAAGTCGGCCTTCATGCCCACTTCGATGGCCTCGGACTCCTCGGCGTCGAAGACCACGTCCAGCGCCGGGTCGATGCGGTCCGTGTTGATGCCGCCGGCCTTATAGCCGGTGCCATAGGACGCGTAGAACATGATGTCGTCGCTGGCGAACCAGCTGATCTTGGCGGTACCCGTGACCTGATCGTCGTCGATTTCTTCATCCACATCGTCGCGCGGCGCCAGCGGTGCGAAGAAGGCAAAGCCGACCCCGGGATTGACCTCGCTGAACTCGTTGGTCATATCCTTGTCTTCGTGGGTCCAGCGCAGGCCGGCGGTCAGTACGATGTTGTCGGTCAGGTTGTAGTCAACCTGGCCAAACACGGCGTAGGCCTCGTGCTCCTGCTCGGCGATGTCCAGGGCGTAGCCGCCGTCCGGGAACAGGAAGGAGGGCACACCCACCAGCGGGCCGGTATCCTCGCCAACAATGGTCTGGGTTTCCGAGTTGAGCTCCTGCCAGAAGTAGAACAGTCCCGCCACGTAGGTCAGCTTCTCACCCTCGTTGCTGATGCGGAACTCCTGGGAGAACTGCGACTGATCGGCATCGTTGATGCGCACCAGGGCGTCGATGTCGTAGAAATCGGCATCGATGTTGTCGTAGGAA
>JANQIO010000089.1 GCA_028282105.1 Halieaceae bacterium
ATCGCGAATATTGTCTAGCTGCAGGTTCGCCATCAGCGCCGCGAAGCGCGCATCTGCTTGCTGGCGGAAATCCGCGGTGGCCTGGATATGCGCCGAGAAGGCGCCGCGGATCGCCACCCGGGCGTTGCTGCCGGACAGCTTCAGGAACTCGAACAGCTCGCCGCCAGCCTCGTCCACCATTTCGTCCAGCACTTCCTTCGGATTCACATAGAAGGTGAGCCCGCGAATCACCTGCGAGCGCGCCTCCGGGCCAAAGAAGCCCCCCAGGCCGAACAGGCCGGGCTGTGGCCCGGTGATTGCGGCACGGCCCTGCCGGGCCAGCCGCGTCAGCTCCCGCTGCGCCGCCTGCGCACGCCGCAGCGCGTCGGCGGCGCGGCTGCCCTTGCCCAGGCGAATGGCATCTTCATAGGCGTCGATGGCGCGCCGCAGGGCCTGGCGCTGGGCAGACATCTGGCGTATCAGCCTGCGCGGCACACCGCTGGCCCAGGCCTCCGCCACCACGTCGTCGGCGAACCCGCGCAGGCCCTGGCGGAAACGCAGGCCCAGCCGTGTGGTGCCCAGTTGTAGACGGGTGAACAACACGGCGAAGCGGTTGGTGCTGCCGCCCAGCGAGGTTAACAACCGCTCGCCCATGACACCGCTGGCGCTGCGCCCGATCAGGCCTGCGAAACGCCCGATGGCCGCCTGCCCGGCAATGTTGTCCAGCACCCGGAAACTGACATCGAGCTGCCGGTCCCAGAACTGTTCATTGCGCAGCGCCCGGGCCTCCTCCCGCAGGTTGGCCTGTTCGGGGTCGAACTGGGTGATCTGCGCTGCCAGTGCGATGGCGCCGTCGTAATCGTGGGCCAGCAGGGCGACATCGTATTGCACCCGCAGCGAGGCCGCCGCCAGCCGGCGGAACTCGGGTAGCTTGCCCTCGCCATAAGCTTCCTGGGCCCGCATGCTGAGGATTTCCGGATTGCTCTCGAACAGGTGCGCCAGGGACTGGAACTCCCGGTCATCCAGATCCCAGGAGAGGAAATTCTCCAGCTCGGTCTTCGACATCGCCGCCAGGCGATTGAGCCCGGTGTCACGGACGGCGTCGCGCGCACGCCGGGCATCCCGCAATTGGTCCTGTAACTGCTGGCGTTGGGCTGCGGTCAGGTTGCTGTCATCCAGTTGCTGCACCAGGCCGTCCACCCGGGTTTCGGCGGCACGCAGCAGTTGGCTCTTGCGACTGAGGATGCCCGCCAACACATTGGCACCGACCCGCTGGGTGCCCAGGTTGTTGAGAATATAGGCGCGCACCTGCCCACCCTGGTCTTCCGACAGTACCTTGTACGCGGCACGCAGCTTGCTGAAGGAGGAGAACACCGACAGGGTGGTATGGATGGTGAAATCGAGCGGGCGGTAAGAGGTGATGTTCGGCACCGCGAACTGCGACTCGCCGCTTTCCATGGCCACCGAGTTACCCAGGTAGTCGCGCATAAAGTCAATCTGGCTGGGCACCAGGTTGCGGATGCGCGCCTCCTGCACCTCGGCGGTATTGCGCGCGCCCAGTACTCCGTAGCGGTAGCCAAGGTTGCCGCGGGTGTCCTGCTGGTATTTCTTGAGCGCGTCCAGCTCCGCTTCGCTGAAATCATCAAACTCCTGGGCCAGCTGCTCGACCGTGTCGCTGCCGCTCAGCAGCCGGGTGACCAGATCGTGCTGGCCCATCAGGCCCAGGCCGCGCAGCTTGATCAGGGCGTCGCGTTGGGCGCCCTGCTGCCGGTAGAGGTCATTCTGCTTACCGTAGAACTCCTGCTCCCAGGTTTCGCCCCCGGTCACATACGCGTAGGCGTCCTGCAACTCGCGCCCGCCCTCACCCATGATGAACTCGGAGACGGCCACGAAGAACAGCGGGTTGGAACCCGGGGCCAGGTCCCGGGTGGCGCCATCGAAGCGGGTCTGGGTGTTGTAGCGGCCGTTGCGGCGCAGGGCGTCGTGCTGTGCCGCATTGACCCTACGCCGGTCGTTCTCCACCAGCGCCGCCATCAGGGTGGCCACCCTTGCCATCACCCGGTCGCGCAGCGCCGCGTCGGGAATCGCCGCCAGGAATGGCAGCACCGGCTGGCCGTGCTCCAGGCGGTAGATGGCAATCGCAATCATCCCCGCCTCGCGGTCGCCGCCCAGCGTGCCCAGCAGGTCGGTCATATGCCCCTGGTAACGGCCTCGTTCGGCGCGCAGGGCCGTCAGGGCCCGCTCGATGGCCTGGCGCTCCCCGGCACCGGTGGCCGCCTGCAGTTCCCGCTCGCGCCGGCCGATGGCCGCCTCTACCAGGGCAAGCGAACGCGCTATTTTCTCCACTGCCGCCGACAAGTCGGTAACCAGCATGCCGGGTGAGCCGAGGTCGCGATCCTCCCGCACCAGCCGCACCACCACCTGCAGGGTCAGGTCGACATCGGCCGTGGTGCGCAACACGGTGCGCAGCCGGGTCAGGATCAGCGCCCGCTGCTGCGCCGCCCGCTCCGGGTCCCTGGCGTTGGCCAGGCTGTCGAGCTGGGCCGTGAGCTCGGCAAACAGTCGCCGGTTATCGGCGTCGTACAGCGATTCCACCGCCGGTGAGACGTCGACGTTGCCATCGGAATTCAGGTAGAAATCAAACAGCCCGCCGGCGATGCGTTCAGCGTGCTCACGGCGCGCCTGGCCGAGTCGCAGGGCGGTCTGGAACATCTCCTGCTGTCGCTCGCGCATCTGGTGGGCGCGGTCGAAATTCAGCTCGCTCTGGTACTGGTCCGCACGCTGGCGCATCAGGCCGGCGGTCCGGGCCATGAATTCCTGCAGGTCACCGAGCAGCGAGAAGTTGTCCGCCAGGTTGCCGCCTCGCAGGGCAGCATCTGCGGCCGCCTGGATATTGCCACTGTGCATGTTGGCCGCTGACACCAGGTCCGTCTCCATGGCCCGCACCAGGGCACTGGCGGTTTTCTCCAGCGCCGTCAATTCCGGCATCAGCCGCTGCAACACCGCCGGGGGCAGGTCGGCCAGGCCATAGAGCGCCAGGCGCTTTTCACGCAGCCCCTCCAGCGTCAGCTCCAGGTTGGCGCGCTGGGCCTGGCTCAGCGAATTGACATTGCCGCCGGCGCGCCGGAAGGCGCGCTCGGCATCGCGAATCGAGTTGGTGAACCAGGGGAAGGCATTGCGCCCACTGCTGGGTCCGTCCTCGATAGTCAGGGTGTCGTTGTCGCTGGATACCTGGTCGGCAGCACCGGTGTGCACCAGGATCATGCCCAGCGGCGAGCTCTCCAGCACGCCAGGTTCCAGCTCCCGCAATACATCGCCGACGGTAATCGAGGTGCCGACCACGTGAATCTCGCCGCTACCCTGGCGGTTGAGTCGGTCAATCACGTCACCCAGGCCGTCCGCGGCATCGAGCTGATAGCTGCGGTGACTCAGCAGCACCCGCTCGTCGCGCTTGATGGTGATGATGCGGCCCTCGAAGCCGGTGCGGCGGCTGTCAGGATCCTCCGGCTCGACCACCAGGAAGACCCGGTCGCCGCCGGTAGTCACACCGAGCTGGCGCAGGTTCTGGAAAGACCGCTCGATATTGCCCCGCGGCAGGTCGTAAATGCGCCCGCGGGTGCCCTGGGCCGTGCGCACGAATTCCCCGCCGCTGTCGTCGGCGGTGACCACGTCGGGCGGCAGCAGGCGCCGCACCTCCCGGTCCGCCACCCAGTTGCCGTGGGCCAGCGAGCGCTGCACCTTGTCGCGGGCCACCTGCAGCCGCGCCAGCGCCGCCGCCACCGCTGCCATATCGCGCTCCAGGTCGACCCGGGCCTCAGCGTCGCTGGTGTTGGCGTATTCCGTGTTCAGGGTAGTGAGCTGGCCGGACAGGTCGGCGATGTGTTTCTTCAGCAGACCGTCCAGGCGGGCGATCTCCGCGTCGATAGCCCGCAGGTCCTGGCCCATGGCATCCATCATGCGGCGCTGAATCTGCAGTCCCTCCAGCGACAGGGCGGTTTCCAGTGGCGCCCTGGCGAGGCTGCCGACGGCGGTGTCGTTGTAGAACGCGGCCGGGTTGGAGTACAACTGCGAGCCGGCCTCGGCCGCCTGGCGGATATAAGTGGAGAGATGCCAGGAGGTATAGGTGTAGCCGAAGAAGGTTTTGGAAACCTCTTCGCCCCGCAGCAGCGGCACACTGCGCAACAGGCCCTCGAAGTACTCGAGGTTGGAAATAAAGCGGTTGTACGCGCCTGCCAGGTCCGGGCGCTGTTCCGCAAGCAGTTGCAGGCGATCGCGAATCTCCCTGACCTGGTCGGCGGTGATCGAGCGGGTCTGGTTGGCCAGCTGTGCTTCCAGACCGGTGACCAGCACCTGCTGTTCCCGGACCTGCCGTTCCAGCTCATCGCAACCCGCCGTGCCCGGCTCGCAGGCGCGGGAGCGGATCAACAGGCCCTGCAGGGTCTCGGTTTCGCGCACCAGCCGAGCCTGCAGGGCAGCACGCTCGCGGGTCACCACACCCATCACATCGGCGACAATGCCGCTCAGCTCGGTGGCGATGGAACGGATATTGACGCGCTCCTGCTCGAGCCGTTCCGCGGCCCGGAAGCGCTCGCGAGAATCGCCCAGCAGCTCCGCGAAGTCCGCGATCTGCGCCGCACCCTGCTGCAGGCCGCGCAGCGCGGCGCGGTCGTCTTCGCTGAGCATCTCGAGCCTGGCCAGCTCGTTGGCAGCGCCGTTGGCGAGAATGCGCTCGCGGTCGCTGGGCGTGCCGCCCGTCTCCAGCACCTTCCTGATCCGGTCGACATATGCCTGCAGGGTCGCGGTCTGCTCGTAGCGCAGGCGCTCAAAGCTGGCTTCCGTGACGCTCACGAAATCTACCGTTTCCAGCCGCGCCAGCAGGCCACGCAGCAAGGTGGCCCGATGCCCGAACGCCTGCGGGTTGTCGGCATTGAAGGCCAGCCCGGACTCGATGTCGGCGAGGCTGTTGCGCAGCAGCGTTTCCACGACACCATCGGGCAGCTCACCGGTTTCTGTGAAGGCCGCCCGTTGCTGCGGCGTCAGTGCGGCCCTCAGGTCTGCGACCGAGAAGCCGCCCAGGTCTTCCACCGCCTGCGCCATACGCTGCGGGTCGAGCTGGTCCAGCGCCCCCCAATAAGCCTCCAGCGCCAGGGCCCGGTCGATCTGCTGCAATACCCGCGCCAATGCCACGGTGGCGCGGTCGTAGACCGCCGCGGCGGACGTGTCATTACCGACCCGGGCGCCCCAGGCGCGTTCCTTGAAGCGCTTGAGGTCGCGGGCGATGGCCTGGCGCTGTTCCTGCAGGCTGCCTTCCTGCGGCTGGCTGAGAGTGTTGGCGAGAATTGCCACCTCGGCGGTGGCGCGCAGCCAGCCCTCGTAGGGCCCCAGGTCGCGCTGTTCAATCAACGCCAGCTTCTCCTCCGGGCTGAGATCGGCGACCGGCACCAGGTCGGCACCCTGGAATACCAGCAGGTTGCCGCTGCCCTGGAATTGGCCCTGGTCGTCGTAGCGGCCCTCGATGACCCGCAGCGTGCCGTCCGCCGCCGGCCGCACTGTCACCTCGTGGTTGAACGGCCCAACCCAGACACTCTCGTCATCACCCGGTGCCGGCAGATACCCGGCGTCGAGCATGGTCCAGGCGATGTTGTCCTCAAGCGTCGCCAGGGCCTCGTCGGAGCGGCGCTTGAGCGCATTCATGTAGTCGTTGTAGGCCTCGCCGTTGGGGCCGGTGATTACGCCGCGGCTCTCCCCCAGGTGCACCGCCGCATTGAAGGTCTGGCAGACCTGGTAGTTGGTCAGCAGTACCTCATCGGGCATCACCCCCTGGCTAAGCAGGCCATCTATCTGGGCGCGAATCTGCTGGCAGTTGCCCGACACCGGCAGGATGGTACCGGCGGGCACCCTGATGTTGCCATTATCGTCCAGTACCGGCACCGGCAGGATGAACACCTCCTCACCGTCGAGCAGGGTGGCGCCGTCTTCGCCGATGGTCAGGCCGAATCGGGCCAGCATGTCTCGGTACTCGTCGTTAACCGCATCCATTTCTGCAAGCTGGGCCGCCCGCTCAGCCGCGGCATCGGCGCGGTGCTGCTCATCGAACTCCGCTTCCCGGTCCGGCAGGTCCTCGCGCTCATCGTTGATGCCGGGCACCACCGGTGGGTCTGCCGGTGGCCCTGCGGTCGCCGCGGCGCCTCCCGCCTGGCTCGAATCACTGCCGGTAGTGGGAGGCTGTGGCCCCTGCTCTGCGCCCGGTGGCGTGGGATCGTCGCCGTCGCCCTCGAACACCGCGCCGCCATTGCCGGCGCCGGGTAGCTGGCACAGGTTGGAGGGGGCTGTGGCGCGTACCAGGTCTGTCGCCGCCGCAGCATAGGTCTTGTTGACGGCGTACCAGGTATTGGCGGCTTCGAGGTAGCTGTGCTGCATGGTCAGCAGGCTGGCCTCGATGCGGGTGACGATCTGCGCCGCCTCCATGGCAATGGCCAGCCGCCACACGGTGCGCGCGGGCTCCTCGGTCACCGGAACGTTGTTGATTGAGTTGATGTTGTTTTGCAGGCGGGCCAGGGCTGATGCCAGGTCGGTCTTGTCGGTTTCGAGTTGCGCAACCAGAACGTTCACCCGTGCTTCGTGCTGCGCCACATAGTCAACGAACTCCGCAGACTCAACGCCCTCGATCAGGTTCCAGGCCATATCAAAGGCCCGTTCGGCCGATTGCTGGCTGCCGCCCGGATCGTTCTTGATGAAGTCGAAGTACACTTCGAAGTGGTTGTCGACCAGGTCCTTCATGGACGTGAAGACGCCCTGGAACACGGCCCGGGCGCGGGCGTCGACCCGCCGCTGCAGGTCGCGATTACCCTGCATGCGCTCCGCCGTCTCCTGGGCGGCCTTGCTGAGGGCATCTCCCATCTCGCCGAGTGCCGCTTCATTGGCCGCCATCTGCTGCCCGATGCGACGGGCATCGGCGTTGGGCGCGGACAGACTCGCGTCAAGCCTGCCGTTGGCATGGCTGAGCTGCGCCATGGCACCTGTCAGCCCGCCAATGGTGTTTATCGGCGCAGACGGAATCGGATTACCGTTGGCATCGAATCCCCCCGTTTGGGCACTGGTATTCAGCGGGTCGGCGCTACGTTCAGCCAGGGCGCGGTCGATATCGTTGTAGTACATCACGGCCACGGCCTTCTTGCCGGTGTCCAGCACCGGGTAGACCATGATCTGACGCAGGCCGTTGGCCGCACGCCGCATGGCGCTGATCTCATCGATAGTGCGTTGACGGCCGGGCCGCATGGTCGAACAGGCAGTACCGCCCAGGGCCAGCGCACAGAGTTCGATGTCGGCCTTGGTGTGGGCATCAAACTCCTGGATGACGGTGGGCATGAAATCGTTTGCTGCCCTGACGATGAAGGGATTGTCGCCCACCGACGTCGATGCCGTACTGGGACTGCCGCGACCCGGTGGCCCGAAGATGATGTTCCAGCGCAGGGCCTTGGCCTCGATCTCGTCTTTCTGTGCATCGAGGTAGGCGTTGATGGCGTCCGGGTAATCTGACAGCGGCAGGGCGCCCGGCGGCGCTATCCCCGGCGGCGGAGGCGAGCTGGAACCGGGTTTGCGAGTGGCCTTGCGGTCCTCCCATACCAGGCATGCAGACGCGGCTGGCACATCGCTGAATACGCAGTTGTCGCGCTCTCCCGGCTCACAGGCATTGGTCAGCAATGAACCGTCCTTGCGAGGGATACTGATGCTGCCCTCGGCGCCGTAGTCGAGAAACACGCCGTCGGGGCCTTCCATGCGCGTGTACTGCAGGCCGTTGGCGTCGCAGCCGCCCACGTGCTTGCCGGTTTCGTCGAGGATGGCGTAGGGGCGGGCCGCGGGGAAATCGGACTTGTCCAGAGGCGGCCGTAGCAGCAGGCTGCTAAGCCCCGAGCCCGGCGGGACATCCAGAGACAGGAAGTCCTCAACGGCGCAGTATTCCCTGGCGGGGTGGTACAGCACATAGCTGCCGTCGGCCCGCACCAGCCAGGTACCCTCCTCGCCCGCCAGGTGCGGCAGCGTGGCGGTGTTGTTCAACAGCGCCCCGTTGCGCTGTGCGCGCCGCCCGGCCGCCAGCAGCGAATCAGCGCGGGCGGGCGGCGCCGGCGCCGGGCCGCCCGCATCGAGCTGCGGGCACTGGCCGGGCACCAGGCACTCGGCGCACTCACAGTTGGTGCGACAGGCCCCGGCGCACATCTCGTCGTCGCCGGCAATTCTTGCACCGAACTCATCGTAATTGGCGTCACACTGTTCGCCGCTCTCCACCACCATGTTGCCGCACAGCGAGGCACCCCCGGGACCCGGGATGGGAGGCAGCGGCGGTAACAGCGGCAGCACAAAGGGGCTGGCGAGGGTTTGGTACTCCCAGGTATGGTCGTGATCGCAGGGCAGCGGCGGAGGCGGTGGCACGCAGGCGCAGTTTTCCTGGTCCCACAGCAGCCCCTCCTCAAAGCACTGGTAACGGGCGTTGTCGTCGCAGTAGCAACAGTTGAACGGGTCCCACGCCCAGCTGCCGGGCCGCATCTGGCAGGCTTCGATATCCACCTCACAGGCGCAGGCACAGGCTTCTTCGTCGAACACCTGCGCGGCGAAACACTCCTGAGTGGAGGCGTCGCGGCAGTCGCAGGCGCAGCTTTCCCAGTTGAATATCTCGGTGAGAGCGCAGTTTGCCAGCGGCCTCGGGCAGACCGGGCCGGTGGTGGTGCCGGGAAATTCGGGGATCTCTTCCGGAATTTCTTCCCCGGGAATCTCTTCGACCGGGATTTCTTCCACGGGGGTTTCTTCCACCGGGATTTCTTCCACCGGGATTTCTTCTTCTGTCAGTTCTGAGGTGGGAATTTCTTCTCCGGGAATTTCCTCTTCGAGAATCTCCGCTGGCTCCACCTCAACGATCGGCGTCTCCTCGTTGATCTCCTCGGGCTGTGGCTGCGCGGCCGCACCGCCACCCAGCAGCAGGAGCAAGCACAGCAATAACAGACGCGTCCGCAGCAGACTCATCGGGAACAGTCGGCGCTGATGCCGAAGATCTTGTCTGCCGCCCAGCGGCTGGCAACGGTGGGCGGGTTGCGAGGTTCCACGCTGCGATGCGTGTCGAATTCAGCGCTATCAAATTCCCCGCGCTCCAGTTCAAACAGCAACAGCGGCTGGGCGCGGTCGAACTCCAGCCGCCACAGCCCCGCGCTGCCGTCATCGTAGAGAATGCCGAAGAAATCGGCGTCGTCACCCCGCCAGTGGTTGTAGACCAGCAGGTTGCTGTCCCCCTCGAGGAGCACCAGCGCCGGCTCACAATCAACGCTCACCAGGAAGGGCTGGCTGTCATCGCGGCCTCGGCGCGCGGGGTCGTAGCGCACTACACGGGTGGGGTTTTCCTCGGGCGACAGCTCGCGCGCACCGTACTCGATATCCGGGCCCTCACAGCCCGCGAGCAGAACCAATAACAGTGGGGAGAGCATGCGGCACAGCAGGCGGCCCCGCAGAGTGGACTGTGCTTGTCGCATCGGTAATGCCAGGAACAAGGCTGTAAATGGCAGGCGGGTGCAGCGCAAGGATGGTTCTCCCAACGGCAAACTGTGGCACCCGCGCGGAAAATGTCCGCCTTACAGCCCTGGAAGGCGCCAAGGCCTTTCACTGCTCAGTCTAGCAGCGCCGCAGGATTGCACCATACGCCATCCGACACAGGCTGACTCGGCCATTCGGCCGAGTCGGCATCAATCGCTTGGCGCCAGGCCGTCTTCAGTCAGTCTTGCGAATGTAAACTGCCAGTTCGGGCAGCCCACCCGGGCGCGAGTTCATCAGGAAGGCAATGCGCCCGTCGCTGGACACCATGCCCTGTTCAAACCCGGTGGAGATCCGGCCGTTGGGCTGCACGCTAAACGGTAGCTGGACCGGCAGGGTGATCAAACCGCCGAAGGAGTCGGCCACCACGGTGTAGTTGGCGCTGCCGTCGGAGAACACCCGAAAATCGCGAATCGCCGTGCTGGCACTGGTATCGGCATAGGCGCCGTAGTACTCGCCGACCACCTGCGCCAGCGACTGTGCGGTGCTGGCCCTGATGCACATACCGGCGCCCTGGGTGGCACTCTGGGTCTGGGTGAGGGCCACCACGTTGCCGTTGTCTGCCACACCGCCCACCACCCGGGCGCCGAGGAAGTTGAGGGTGACCCGACCCTCGCTGGTCACACTGTAGGTGGCTGCGCCACCGCCGGTGACACCGGAGGTGCTCTCCAGCACATTCACCGTACCAGTGCCGTCGCCGTTGAGAATGGCCTGCGCAAAGCTGCCTGCCAGGTCGGAGTCGATAAAGCCGCAGAAGTACTCGCCGTTTAGCGTAGCCGCGCTGGCGTCGGACTGTATCTCGGTAAGGTAGGCCACCGAAATCTCGTCGTCGCTGGGGTCCACGTCCACCAGAGCCACCAGATCAAACTCCGCGGTGGCGACGCCACCGGCAGAGAAATCACTGTCGCTGCCAGACACTGACATCAGCCCGTCGTCTTCGCGCTCGTAGAAGCCGGAGCCCAGGCTGTCATCAAAGTCGGCGGACTCCAGCACGGTTTCGTAGCGGAAGCGGCCGTCGGCGAACAGGGTGGCGCGCAGCAGCGCGCTGAACGCGTCATCGTCATCGACGCCAAACACCGCTCCCAGGAAAGACTGGTCCTGGCCCACGAAGTCGGCGGGCTCGAAGGTGGCCACCAGGGCCGGCGCGGGCACGCCGGGGAAGGTGTCATCCCAGAAGGCCGGGAATGCCGCCGGCACATTGACTGCGCACTGCCCAAGCGGCACGTTGCCGCAGGCCCCATTCCAACTGACAAAGCGCCAGCCGGGACGCGGCTGGGCCTCGTAGAGCACGTTGTAGTCACCGACCACGTCGTTATCGGTACAGCGGGTGGCCTGGGCCTGGAACTCTTCCAGGGTGCAGCCGCGCGCGCCGTCATTCAGCTCGACGATGTCGCCTTCGCCGACTATTTGCAGAGGGTGTTTGCAAGATGCTATCGCGAGAAAAGACAGCACCAGAATTATCCGGACTTTCATGCGTTACTCCTGCGGGCCATGGCTTGGCACCGGAAATAGGAAAACCGGGCGGGTAGTTAGCCCCCCCGGTTTGTTCAGCATTGCACCGGCCTGTGACATCGGCAAGTCAACTATCGGATTAGCCGACAAGTATCACAGAAACTTCACCGGGCCTAACGCGGCTGCATCACCACCGCGGTTTTGGCCAGGCGGGCGAGCTGGATAAACTCGGTGCGGTACCCGTAGGGGTCGGCGCCCTTGGTTTGCTGGGCCAGCGCGATGACTTCGTCACAGCCGAAGTTGCCGGTGTAGCGACCGCCTTTCAGTACCTGGGCAAAGCCGGCCACGGCGGTGGCAAAGCCGGTGTCGCCGCTGAGTTTGCTGCGGTCCTGCAGGGTAATGGGGCGCACGATCAGCTTTGAGCTGTCTTCATCCGGCAGCTTGTAGCGGATCTTCAGGTTGGCGTACTCATTGCCGTAGCCATCGCGCACCGGGGTCGGCGCGTAGCGGCTGTCGTCGATAAGACGCGCCTCTGAACTCACCGGCGTGAACTCGTAGATGGCAGTAACCGTGTGGCCGGCGCCGATGTCGCCGGCATCCACTGCATCGTTATTGAAATCCTCGCGGTTCAGGGCCCGGGTCTCGTAGCCGATCAGCCGGTACTCGGCCACCGTGGCCGGGTTGAACTCCACCTGCAGCTTCACGTCCTTGGCGATGGGAAACAGGGTGGAGCTGGCCTCGTCCACCAGCACCTTCTGGGCCTCGGACAGGGTGTCGATATAGGCCGCCACCCCGTTGCCGTTCTGGGCCAGGGTTTGCATGCGTGCGTCCTGGTAATTCCCCTGGCCAAAGCCCAGCACCGACAGGAAGATGCCCCGGTCGCGCTTGCGCTCGATAAAGCCTTCCAGCTCGCGGTTGTTGGTGATGCCAACATTGAAATCCCCGTCGGTGGCCAGGATCACGCGGTTGATGGCGTTCTCGTCAAACTGGCTCTCGGCCAGCTCGTAGGCCAGGCGAATGCCCTGGGCGCCGGCGGTGGAACCGCCCGCAGAGAGCTGGCGCAGGGCGTTGAGTATCTTCTGCTTGTCTTTCACCGGAGTGGGCTCCAGCACCGTGCCGGCGGCCCCGGCGTAAACGGCAATGGCCACCGTATCCTCCGGATTGAGGGTGGACAGCAGCATCTCCATGGACTGCTTCACCAGCGGCAGCTTGTCCGGGCTGTTCATGGAGCCGGACACGTCCAGCAGGAACACCAGGTTGGAGCGCGGCTTGTCAGCCGGGGCAATGTCGTAGCCCTTGATGCCGATGTGCATCAGCTTGCGGCCGTCCGCCCAGGGCGCATCCACCACCGCCACATTAGGGGCAAACGGCTCGACCTTGCGCTCAGGCAGGGTGTAGTTGTAGTCGAAG
>JANQIO010000103.1 GCA_028282105.1 Halieaceae bacterium
CCAGCACACCGGCAAATCGAAGCCATTGCTCGCGTTCATCCACTCCACCACGATGCCGCCGGAGAGGCTGGTGTCGGGATCGGCAGGCTTGTGCACGACGATGCGGATTTTGTAAGGCGCGCTGCCGGCCGGCTCCGCCTCCCAGAGGCCGTCATTGAGGAATTCATTGACGTTGCTGAATGATCGAGCCGCACCCTCCAGAAAATACTCCTGCTCCACATAGCCAACCGTTGCCAGGTCGAAATTCTGGGCGCGAAGTACGGGGCTGCCGGTGCCCTCCGGTGGATTGCTTACCGTGGGAGGCGGTAGATCGATCTGCAGGGGGACTTCAATGTCGATATTGAGATTGAAAAGGGAGTTGCTGCCGCTGCCGCAGCCGACCAGGGCGACCCCCAGAGTTGCCATGAAAACGCTATACCACTTCACCGCAGATACCTCATACCGCTAGCGCCTGGCATTACTACTAGCTAACACCCGGCATTTCCGCAAGTATCTCCTGGCCGTCAGCCCATGCGACCTGATGGCTGCCGGCGGCTAGAAGAACATACCGGTTTCGAGCTGGGCTTCTTCCGACATCATCTCCCGCTGCCAGGGCGGGTCGAAGACCAGGTCGACGGCGACTTCCTTGACGTTGGGCACCAGGGCAACGCGGTGCTCCACATCACCTACCAGCACCGGTCCCATCCCGCAGCCGGGCGCGGTGAGGGTCATATCGATTGCCACGCGTCCGTTGTCCTGGTCGATCTCCATGCGGTAGATCAGACCCAGGTTGACCAGGTCGACGGGAATCTCGGGATCAAACACCGTGTGCAGGGCTTCCCAGACTTGCGCCTCATTGATCTGGCCGTCGGCGGATGGCTCAAACGCCAGTTTGAGGGGTTCGAGGCCGAGGGCGTCGGCATCGGTGCCGTCCACCCGCACCATGTTGCCGTTGTAGGTGAGAGTGTAATTGCCGCCCAGGGACTGGGTCAGCGTGACGAAGGTGTGGGCGGGAATCACCAGCTTGTCACCTACGGGGACCAGCCGCGCGGGGCAGTCCCGCGTGGTGGTGAGAATCGTGCGTTCCTGGGCGCTCACTTTGTAAGACCGCTCATGCCAATAGCTATCACTACACTGCTGAGGTGCATGCCTGCTGTTTGAGCCCTCATTCTATCGAAAAGCTCTCACCGCAGCCGCAGGCGGCCGTCACGTTGGGGTTGTTGAACTTCAGGGTGCGGTTGATACCCTCACGCACGTAGTCGAGCTCGGTACCGCGCAGCACGCCAATGGAATCCGGATCGACGAACACATGCATGCCGTTGTCGAGGTCGACGGTGAGGTCCTTGTCCTCGCCGCTGTTCACCTCCTCCATGACGTACATGTAGCCGGTGCAGCCGCTCTCCTTGACGCTGATCCGCACGGCGCTGGTGCCCTTGGCTTCGGCCGTGTGTTTCAGGTGCTTTGCCGCTTCAGGGGTGACGCTGATCACATCACTGCTGACATCAAAAGTTTCTACGCTCATTGCATCTCCTTGAGCAAACTCAGGCTTCGAGTGCGGAGGGCGTATTGCCTCTCTCGCGGACCGTGCCCGGCATGGATGCCGGGCCCGATCCTACAGGGATGTATTCACGGCGTGTCTGGGAGAGAGGCAATACGTTCTTCGCACCCTCCACCGGTCGGTCGCTCACGAAAACAGAGCCTGTGCTTTGCGAATCCCGGCGAACAGTGCATCCACATCTTCCCGGGTATTGTAAATCGAATAGCTGGCGCGCGCGGTGCCCGGCACGCCATAACGCTCCATCAGCGGCTGCGCGCAGTGGTGACCAGTGCGCACCGCAATTCCCTGCTGGTCCAGCAGCATGCCCAGGTCCGACGGGTGACAGCCCTCCAGCAGGAAGCTGAAGATGCCTGCCGCGGAGCGTGGCTCGCCGATGCGGCGAATGGCCGGGATCTCGGCCGCCTGTTCCAGGGTATAGTCCAGCAGCGCCAGTTCGTGGGCTGCCGCGGCGTCACGGTCGATGCCATTCAGATAGTCGATGGCAGCGCCCAGGCCGATCACGCCGGCAATATTGGGGGTGCCCGCCTCAAATTTAAAGGGCAGGGTGTTGAAGGTGGTGCCGGCAAAGGACACGGTTTCTATCATCTCCCCGCCGCCCAGGAAGGGTGGCATCGCCTCCAGCAATTCCTCGCGTCCCCACAGCGCACCAATGCCGGTAGGTCCGAACAGCTTGTGACCAGAGAAGGCGTAGAAATCACAATCCAGCGCCTGCACGTCGATGGGCCAGTGGGCCACCGCCTGGGCGCCGTCCACCAGCACTTTGGCGCCAACGGCGTGCGCTTTCTCGATGATTTCCGCTACCGGGTTGACGGTGCCGATGGCGTTGGACACATGGTTCAGCGCCACCATCTTGACGCTCTCATCCAGCATGGCGTCGAAGGCTTCCAGGTCGATGTCGCCGCTGTCCAGCACCGGAATCGGCTCGACCGTTGCGCCGACGGCGGCGCAGATAAGCTGCCAGGGGACAATATCGCTGTGGTGTTCCAGATACGGCAGCAGCACGCGATCACCGGGCCCCAGGTTGTTGCGCCCCCAGCTATTGGCGACCAGGTTCACCGCCTCGGTGACGCCACGCACCCAGATCACCTGCTGGGGTCGAGGGCTGTTCAGGAATGTGGCCACCTTTTCGCGAGCCGCCTCGAAAGCGCGGGTGGCGCGATCACTGAGGGCATGGGCGCCGCGGTGCACATTGGCATTATCCTGCCGGTAGTAGTTGGCAATGGCCTCGATCACCGCTTCCGGCTTCTGGGTGGTCGCCGCGTTGTCCAGGTAGATCAGCGGGTGACCGTTGACTTCCTGCCTGAGGATCGGGAAATCCTCGCGCAGGGCCGCGGCGTCGAAGTAGTTGGCTGGGTTGGCCGCCGTCACACCAGATGCCTCGTCAGCCGGGTGTCGCGGGTTAGACGCTCTGCCAGCAGCGGGTGCAGGTAGTCGCGCATGGCTTCGTTTTCCAGCGCATCTACCAGCTCGTTGATAAAGCCGTAGCTCAGCATCACCTCGGCTTCCGCACGATCGACACCGCGGGTGCGCAGATAGTGCAACATGCCCTCGTCGAGCTGGGCGACGGTGGCGCCGTGGGCGCACTGCACGTCGTCAGCGTAAATCTCCAGCTCCGGCTTGGTATTGATTTCGGCGTCGGTGCTGGTGAGCAGGTTCTTGTTGGACAGTTCGGCGCGGGTTTTCTGGGCATCCGGGTGGATATGGATGCGACCGTTGAACACCGCGCTGGAACTATCGCCCATGATGCCGCGGAACACCTCGTCAGTGGTGCAGTGCGGTACCGCGTGCTCGATGCAGGTGTGGTAATCGACGTGCTCGCTGCCGCGCAGCAGGTAGATACCGTTGAGGTCACAATGGGCGCCGGGGCCCGCATGGTTTACCACGATATCCACCCGCTTCAGCTCACTGCCGAGTGCCAGGTGGAAGCTGTCGAGATGGCTGTCGCGGCCAAGCTCGGCGTGAACGCCACCGATATGCATGGCGCCGCCGCTTTCCACCTGCAGGCGGCGATGCCGGAGGCGGCTGCCCGCGCCCAACACCAGCTCGGTGATGCCGTTGGTGAAAGCCGCCGGGCTGGCGCCCAGGAAGTGTTCGATGACATTGGCCTCGGCATGCTCGCCCAGCACCACCAGCAAGCGCTGGTTGACGGTGAAGGCGGGTTCGCGCTCGCTGGTCTGGTAGACCAGGTGCAGTGGTGACTCGAGGCGCACATTGGCGGCGACCTGCAGGAACAGGCCATCGCTGAGATTGGCGTCGTTGAGGTTGGCGAACAGGTGTTTGTCGGCGTCCACCACAGAGCCGAGGCGAGCGGCAATCTGTTCCGCCTGGGCGGCGTCGGCGTCGGCGAACTGCACCAGTTGCACGCCTTCCGGCAATGCCAGGGCGGAGAGATCGCCCTGCAGTTGCCCGTCCACAAATACCAGCTTTAAGCCACCGAAGTCGGGCAGCGCATCGGTGCCGGGCTCCACCGGCCCAGGCGCAGCGAAGTCGCGCTCCAGCAGGTGCAGGCTGGTGTACTTCCAGGCCTCGGTTTTGCGCGTCGGCTTCTGGCTGTCGCGCCAGCGCGCACTACCAGCGTCGCGGTGATTCGCCAGCCAGGCGGGCGCATCGGCGGCCACCAGCAGGCCGTTGATGAACTCACTCATCAGGCGACGTCCTCAAGCCAGCCATAGCCCTTGTCTTCCAGTTCCAGAGCCAGCGACTTGTCGCCGGAGCGCACAATGCGGCCACCGGACAGCACGTGCACGAAGTCGGGTTCGATAAAGTCCAGCAGGCGCTGGTAGTGAGTGACCAGTACGAAAGCGCGCTCGGCGCCACGCATGGCGTTGACCCCATTGGCCACCACCTGCAGGGCGTCGATGTCGAGGCCGGAGTCGGTCTCATCCATGATGCACAGCTTCGGTTCCAGCAGCATCATCTGCAGCAACTCGTTGCGCTTCTTCTCGCCGCCGGAGAAACCCTCGTTGACGCCGCGCTTGAGGAAGCTGGCGTCGAGGTCCACAGCCTGGCTGGCCTCGCGGGCGAGCTTCATGAAGTTCACGGTGTCCAGTGCCTCAAGGCCCTGGGCCTCGCGGGTGGTATCGACAGCGGCTTTGAGGAACTCCATATTGCTGACCCCGGGAATCTCCACCGGGTACTGGAAGGCCAGGAAGATGCCGGCGTGGGCGCGTTCCTCGGTGTCCATGTCCAGCAGATCCTTACCCTCGAAGCTCACGCTGCCAGCGGTCGCTTCATAGCCGTCGCGGCCGGCCAGCACGTGGCCCAGAGTGCTCTTGCCGGAGCCGTTGGGGCCCATGATGGCGTGCACTTCGCCGGGGTTTACCTCCAGGCTCAGGCCCTTGAGGATATCCTTGTCGTCTACCCGCGCGTGCAGGTCTTCAATCTTCAACATTGTCTGTACTCTCTGAATTCTTTGCTGTGCCGGGTATAGCTGTGCCTGGCTTAGCCGACCGAGCCTTCCAGGCTCACCTCGAGCAGCTTGCCCGCTTCCACGGCAAACTCCATGGGCAGTTCCTTGAAGACTTCCTTGCAGAAGCCGTTGACGATCATGGAGACCGCCTTTTCTTCGTCGAGCCCGCGCTGCAGGCACAGGTAGAGCTGGTCTTCGCTGACCTTGGAGGTAGTGGCCTCGTGCTCCACAACGGCAGACGGGTTCTTGCTTTCGATGTAGGGAAAGGTGTGCGCGGCGCATTTGTCGCCGATCAGCAGTGAATCACACTGGGTGTAGTTGCGTGCCCCTTCGGCCCGCGGGCCCATGCGGACCAGGCCCCGGTAGGCATTGCTGGACTTGCCGGCGGAGATACCCTTGGAGATGATCGTGGAGCGGGTGTTCTTGCCCAGGTGAATCATCTTGGTGCCGGTGTCGGCCTGCTGCATATTGTTGGTCAGCGCCACCGAGTAGAACTCGCCGACACTGTTGTCACCACGCAGGATGCAGCTCGGGTACTTCCAGGTAATGGCAGAGCCGGTTTCCACCTGGGTCCAGGAAATCTTGGCATTGGTGTGGGCCAGGCCGCGCTTGGTGACGAAGTTGTAGATGCCGCCTTTACCTTCGTCGTCGCCCGGGTACCAGTTCTGCACCGTGGAATACTTGATCTCGGCATTGTCCAGCGCCACCAGTTCCACCACGGCGGCGTGCAACTGGTTCTCGTCGCGCATCGGCGCGGTGCAGCCTTCCAGGTAGCTGACATGGCTGCCTTCGTCGGCAACGATCAGGGTGCGCTCGAACTGCCCGGTGTTAGCCTCGTTGATACGAAAGTAGGTGGACAGTTCCATCGGGCAGCGCACGCCCTTGGGGATATAGACAAAGGAACCGTCGGAGAACACCGCACTGTTGAGTGCGGCGTAAAAGTTGTCCTTGCGCGGTACCACGGTGCCGAGGTATTTGCGGATCAGCTCCGGGTATTCCTGCACCGCCTCCGAGATGGAGCAAAACAGCACGCCGGCTTCGGCGAGCTTCTCGCGGAAGGTAGTGGCTACCGAGACGGAGTCGAACACCACGTCAACGGCAACACCGGCCAGGGCCGCCTGCTCGTGCAGGGGTATGCCCAGCTTCTCATAGGTTTCCAGCAGCTCCGGGTCGACCTCATCGAGGCTCTTGGGGCGCTTCTCCTCCATGCTCTTGGGGGAGGAGTAGTAGGAAATCTCCTGGAAGTTCACCGGTGGGTAGTTCACGTGAGCCCAATCCGGGTCGGCCATCTCGGACCAGATACGGAAGGCCTCAAGACGCCACTCCAGCATCCACTCGGGCTCGTTCTTTTTGGCGGAGAGGGCGCGAACCACGTCCTCGCTGAGACCGGGCGGAAAGGTCTCGGACTCGATCATGGTGGTGAAACCGGCGGAGTATTCGCGGGTTATCGCCTTGTCGATCTGCTCCTGGCTCATAACATCTTGTCTCGGTATCTGCGGCTTAAGCGGATTGCTACAGCGCTATACGTGGCTGACCGGGATTTCGGCCATCTCTTCGAGCTCATTGTTCTCGACCCGTTGTTCCTGTTGGTCAGAGATTGAGCGGATTTCCTGGCGTGTCACGAGGTCGGCCAGGGTGATATCCCCGAGGAAGTCTCTAATCTGGTCGCTGAGGTCCATCCACAGGCTGTGGGTCAGGCAGGTCTCGCCCTTCTGGCAGTCACCCGCGCCCTGGCAGCGGGTGGCATCGGTGGTCTCGTTCACCGCCTCGATAACTTCAGCAACGCTGATGGCGGTGGCCTCCTTGCCCAGGTGGTAGCCGCCACCGGGGCCACGCACGCTTTGTACGAGGCCGCGACGGCGCAGCTGGGCAAACAGCTGCTCGAGGTAGGACAGTGAAATATCCTGGCGTTCAGAGATGCCGGCCAGTGGAATCGGGCCGCGATCCTGGTGCAGGGCGAGGTCGAGAATGGACGTTACCGCGTAGCGTCCCTTGGTAGTCAGTCTCATAAGCTGAAAGCGCCTGTGGCGGGGTTCTGGACAGGCCTGGGACTATCTCATACCCGAGTAATTTGGTCAACTATAAGACCCTGCTAAGTGTCGGGGCTTTTCCGGCGCTCGGCGCGCCGGCAGATCTCCCGGGTCATGCCCTTGAAGATCCATAGATGGGCGGGGATGAGCGGGTACCAGTACAGCAGGCCCCATACCCCGGCCGGGTGGAAATAGGCTGTGGCGGTAACGCGGCGCCGCGCTCCCTCGGTGTGAATCTCGAATTCCAGCACCCCGGCCCCGGGCGCCTTCATCTCCATCAGCAGCGTCAGCTTGCGCGGTGGGCTGTAGGCGATAACGCGCCAGGCATCCAGCACATCGCCGTAGCGCAGCTCGCTGTCGTGGCGCCGCTGGCGGCGAAAGCTGGGGCCGCCGATCAGCCAGTCACCCAGGCGGCGAATCCACCAGAGGATATTGAGGGAGAAGAAATCGCCGCGGTGGCCGATCCGGCACACCTCGGCCCAGAGCTGTTCGGCGCTGGCATCGCTGTCGCAGTAGCCGGAGGCCTGCTTGGCGTAAAAAGCATAGCGCGGTTCGAAGTTGCGACAGCGGATGGAACCCTCCACCCAGTGTGCCGGCAGGTCCTGGTTGCGCTCGGCCTTGAGGGCGGCATCGATCTGTTGCTCCAGCGGCAGCAGTTCACGGGGCACCAGTGCTCGCACCGGCGCCGTATCTGCCTTGACGTCGTGCTTGAGGCCGTCGATCAGCGCCGCCGCCACGTTGACCGGCACCGCGGTAATCAGCCGCAGCCAATAGGAGGAGAGGCGCGGGGTGAGCACCGGCACCGGTATGATCCAGGGGCGCTTCTGCAGGCGTTCGGCCAGGGTATGCATTATCGCCCGATAGCTGATCAGGTCTGGCCCGCCCACGTCGTAGATGCCGCCGGCGGCGGCGTCAATAAATGCCAGCTTCTCAAGGTAGACCAGCAGGTCGGTCAGGGCGATTGGGGGCGACAGGGATTCCACCCAGCGCGGCGTCACCATCACCGGCAGGTAATTGACCAGGTCGCGCATCACTTCGAACGCGGCCGACCCGGGGCCGATTATCATTCCGGCGCGCACCTCGGTCACCGGCACCGTGCCTGCACGCAGGTAGTCGCCGGTTTCCTCGCGAGATTTAAGGTGCTGGGATTCCGGATCATCGGGGATCAGGCCGCCCAGGTAGACGATGCGCCGCACGCCGGCCGCGGCGGCGGCCGCGCGGAAGTTGGCGGCAGCTTCCAGGTCCAGACGTCCAAAATCCCGCCCGGAGGCCATCGAGTGCACCAGGTAGAAGGCCACCTCTATGCCGTCCAGCGCAGCTTGCAGTGAAGCGGGGTCCAGGGCGTCGGCGGCCAGGCACTCGACAGCTTGCCAGTGGCGGCCCTCAATGACCTTGCGGTTACGGGCGGCGGCGCGCACCTTATAGCCGTGGCTGACCAGGTAGGGCACCAGGTTGGAGCCGATGTAACCGCTGGCCCCAAACACCAGCACCGCTGCTGTCTTGCTCAGGGGTTCTTGCATCGTGCTATCAGGGTAGCGGGTTCTCCCGGGCGGCGATATAGAGGCGATACCACTCCTCGCGCGACAGCTCGATGCCGGTAGACTCGGCGCAGGCGCTGATGCGCGCCGGCTGGGTGCTGCCGACCAGGGGCTGGATGCCCAGGGGGTGGCGCAGCAACCAGGCGAGAACAATCGCTTCGGGCGCGCATTGCCGGCGCTCTGCCAGCTCCGCGACCAGGCTGGCTGCGGGTCCGGCGTCCGGGCCGCGGCTGAATTGACCGCCTGCGAGGCTGCCCCAGGCCTGCACCTGGATGCCCTGACGACGACAGAAATCCAGCGTACCCACCGTGTCCTGTGGTCCACCGGTGTTAAAGGTGACGTCCCCCTCCAGCAGTTCATGGCGCGCCAGGCTGATCTCCAGTTGATTGACAACCGGTGCGCTGCCCATGGCCTCGCCCAACAGGGCCAGCTGGTGGTGGTGCATATTGGAAACGCCAAAGTGCTTCACCGTGCCGGCGGCCTGCAGGGCCGCGAAGCACTGCGCCAGTCGCTCGGGTTCCCAGAGCGGGTCGGGCCGGTGCAGCAGCCACAGATCCAGGGAGTCGATTCCGAGTCGCTGCAGGCTGCCCTGGACGCAGTCCTCCAGGTAGGCGGGGTCGGCGTTGTAGTGCCCGGGGCAGTCCCCCTCGGGCAGTCGAATGCCGCCCTTGCTCTGGATCAGCAGTCGCCCGCGCAGTCCGGGCCGCGCCGCCAGCCACTCGCCAAACACCTGTTCAGACTTGCCCCGACGATAAATGTCGGCGTGGTCAAACAGGGTAATCCCGGCTTCGACGGCGGCATCGAGAGCGACGAAGGCTGATTCGCGATCTGCGTCTGTGAGCTCCGGAGTATCCCAGTCGCCTCCCAGCCCCATGCAGCCGTAGCCCAGCCGCGAGGCCTGGGGAAACAGTGTTGTGATGGGCAGGGCGGACATACGCTTAGTGGCCTGTTGCCTGTGGAAAACGGGTGCCCGCCAGTACCCGTTTCATACTTGCCAGGTGTTCGCGGTAGCCCTCGCCGCGCAGCAGCGCCCAGCGTGTGCTGAGCACATCGATGACCACCAGTTGAGCGATTCGCGACGTCATCGGCGTAAACAGCTCCGTGTCCTCGCCGCCCTCCACCGCCAGTACGGTCTGGCAATGTGTCGCCACCGGTGAGCCCGGCGCCGTGATGCCGATCACCGCAGCACCGGCGTTCGCCGCCAGTTCTGCCAGCTCCACCATGGCCCGGGTTCGCCCGGTCCAGGAAATGCACAGCACGCAGTCCGCGGATTGCAGATTGGTGGTCAATACCCGCTGGTTGATGACATCGGTGTAGGTGGTCGCGGGTACCCCGAAGCGCATCAGCTTGTGCTGGGCATCCAGCGCCACCGAGGCTGAGGCGCCCAGGCCACACAGGGAAATGCTGCGCGACTGCTCCAGGACCTGGACGGCGGCCTCGACGGCGCCGTCGTCCAGCCCCGCCTGCACCCGATCGAGACTGGCCCGGGTAGCTTCAAACAGCTTGGCGATTACCTGGCTCGAGGAATCCCCGACCTCAACGTCGGCCGCGACCCGGGGCTGCTGGCGCGCCAGCTCTGCCGCCAACTGCAGTTTGAAGTCGGGGAAGCCCTTGAGTCCGAGGCCGGTGCAAAAGCGATTCACCGTGGGTTCGCTGACGCCCACCTCCGCTGCCAGTGCGGCGGTCGTCATGCTGAGCACGGCCTCCGGATCGCGCAGCACGCAGGCAGCCAGCTTGCCGGCGGCCCTGGAGCGGCGGACGGTGCTATCCCGCAAGCTGGCGAGCAGTTCCATGAACAGTACCCCTGAAGCGCATGGGGTAAAAATGTAGTTAAATTACATCATTCTTGCAAGCCAGAAATTGTCGCCTGCGCCATTTTTGTGCCTGAATGCACCAAAAAGCGCTGTTTTAATAAGACTTTAACGAAATATTGATGTGATCGACCCCTGCATACGTATTTTGCAGCCGGTGGCTTGCGAGATAACAGTACTTGGTCTAATGTGTAGCTATTGTAATAAAATTACATCCCCTAAATGACGATTCGCGAACAGCTCCAGGCCTTCCGGGTGCTGCCGGTGGTGACGGCGGTAGACGTCGACAGCACTGTGGCACTGGCGAAGGCGCTGCTGGATGGCGGTATGCGCGCGATCGAGATCACCCTGCGCACCGGGGCGGCACTGGAGGCGATTGCCGCGGTGACCGAGGCGGTGCCAGGCATCACCGTCGGTTCCGGGACCGTGACCCAGCCCGATGAGTTGCACCGGGCCATCGATGCCGGCTGCAGTTTCCACGTCAGCCCCGGCATTACCGCGCGCCTGATGGACGCGGTGCAGGAGGCGGAAGTCGACCTGATACCCGGTGTAGCCAGCCCCTCCGAGGTCATGCTGGGCAAGGACTATGGTCTGGACTGTTTCAAGCTGTTCCCGGCGGTGCCGGTCGGTGGCGTGGCCCTGTTGAAGGCGCTGGCGGGCCCGTTTCCGGATGTCGCGTTCTGCCCCACGGGCGGGCTGAACCCGGACAATTTCCGCAGCTTCCTGGCACTGCCCAACGTGGTCTGCTGCGGCGGTTCCTGGATGGTGGCCCCGGAGCTGGTGCGCGACCGGCAGTGGGAAATGATCAAGGTGCTGGCACAACAGGCGCTGGAAGAATAAGGGGCGGGCGCGACCGGCCTGCCCGTTTTATGCAAACGGCAAGACGCTAATACAAACAGCAATGCGAGGAGAATCACGGTGAGCAACAAGCAACCCCTGCGGCTGGGCCTGATGGGTTTTGGCCAGACTGGACGCCAGCTCTACAAGCTGGCGAGCCACAGCGACGATATAGAGATTGTCGCCATCGCCGATATCGGTGATCCCAAGATTCTGCATTACCTCCTGCAGACCGAGGTGGACGACAGCGAGCGCTACGAGCTGGATGGCAATTTCCTGCGCAATCCGGCGTTCAGCAGCCGCCTGATGGCGATCGACACACCGCGGGAGATGCCCTGGGATGTGCTGGGTGTCGATATGGTTATCGACGCCACCGGCAAGTACCGCGATGCGGCTGCCATGGAGGACCATCTGCGCAACGGCGCCAACCGTGTGCTGTTGCGCACCCTGCCGGTGGATGAGATTGACCAGATCGTCATTCCCGGGGTGAATGAAGGCGCTGTGTCGGCTTCTGATCGCATGATCTCGGCGGGCTCGGCCACCACCACAGCCCTGTGCCTGCTGCTGAAAATTCTGTCGGCGAAGTTTGAAATCCTCTGTGCCAACCTCACGACGGTGCACGCCTACACCAGCGACCAGGCGTTGCAGGACTATGCTGGCAGTGATTTCCGGCGCAGCCGTCGCGCGGCCGAGAACATCATTCCCAACACCCACGAGGCGGGCGCCTGGCTCAGCCATATCCTGCCCGAGTTCGATGGCAAGGTGCTGACTTCCGCGCTCAACGTACCGATTCACGAAGGCTGTCTGGCCGATGTGAACCTGGTGTTTGCCGATACCTCTATAACCGCGGATGCGGTCAACGACGCCATGCGCGCCGCGGTGGCGGATCACCCCGGGGTAGTCGATGTGGTCGAGGACCCCATCGTCTCGTCCGACGTCATTGGCAGCCCCCTGTCGCTGTTGTTTGACCTCAAGGGCACCATCAAGGCCGGTGACAGCATCATCAAGACCCTGAGTTGGTACGAGAACCTGGGACACGCCGCCCGCTTGCTCGACGTGGCGCGGCTTTACGGACAGTTCGACGGTGTAGAGGAGGCAGCCTGATGAAAATCGCTATCAATGGTTTCGGCCGCATTGGCCGTTCGGTATTTCGCATCCTCGAAGACGTCGAGGGCATCGACGTGGTGGCGATCAACGATCTGTTTGATCCCGACGCCCTGCGCTACCTGCTTAACTACGACACCATCATGGGGCCCTTCGGCAAGGACCTGAAGCTGGAGGACGGCCACTTCGTCACGCCCAACAGCAAGGTCAAACTGGTCAGTGAGCGCGACCCGACCGCGCTGCCCTGGAAGGAACTGGGCATCGACGCGGTAGTGGAGGCCACCGGTGTGTTCCGCACCCGCGAGGGACTGGAAAAGCATCTTGAGGCGGGCGCCGGCCGGGTGATCCTCACGGTGCCCTCCAAGGATGAGATCGACTACACCGTGGTGCTGGGCGTGAACGACGATGGCCTCAACGCCGACCATCGCATCATCTCCAACGCCAGCTGCACCACCAACTGCCTGGCGCCTATGGCCAAGGTGCTCAACGACAACTTCGGCATTGTCGAAGGGGTCATCAATACGGTGCACGCTTACACCAACGACCAGCGCCTGGCCGATGTGCCGCACTCCGACTGGCGCCGCAGCCGCGCGGCGGCGGAAAACATCATCCCCACCTCCACCGGGGCTGCCAAGGCAGTGGGTAAGGTGTTGCCCGACCTGGAAGGCAAGCTGCACGGCATCGCGGCACGGGTGCCGGTGCCGGATGGCTCGGTGGTGGACCTGTTCGTGAAGCTCGGCAAATCCGTGGACGTAGAGACGGTGAATGATGTGGTCCGCGACGCGGCCGAGGGCCCGCTCAAGGGCATTCTCGAGTACAGTCGCCGGCCTATCGTCTCGTCCGACATTATCGGCAACTCACACTCGTCGATTTTCGATGCCGGCTTTACCGGCGTTACCGGCGGACACTACCTGCGGGTGCTCAACTGGTACGACAACGAGTGGGGCTATTCCTGCCGGGTTTGTGACCTGCTGGAACGGGTGCGGGGCTGGTAGACCATGACTGTGTCAGAACCCTCGGATTACTCCTCGCTGCGCAGCAATGTCAGCTTCCTCGGCCGCATGCTGGGGGAGATGGTGGCGAGCGCCGAGGGTGATGACTGCCTGGCGCTGGTAGAGCAGATTCGCACGCTCTCCAAGGCGGCTCGCGACGGCGACGACTCCGCCCGCGAGGACCTGCTGGCACTGCTGCGCGGCCTCGATGAGGCGCAGCTGGTGCCGGTGGCCCGCGCGTTCTCCCAGTTCCTCAACCTCGCCAACATCGCCGACCAGCAGCACACCGTGTCGCGGGAGATGGATTCGCAGTTTTCCGCTTCCCAGACGCTGGCCGCGGCGCTGGAAGACCTCACCAACGGAGGGCTTGGCAAGCAGGCCATCAATGAGGCGGTGGCGCGCTTGCGAATCGAGTTGGTGTTGACCGCCCATCCCACCGAAATCACCCGCCGCACCCTGATTCACAAGCACGGTGAGATCGCCGCCTGCCTGTCGGCCCTGGAACTGTCCGGCCACACCGAGCGCGAGCGCGCCCAGATCGTCTTCCGCCTGCGCGAGCTGATCGCGCAGATCTGGTACGGCACGGATTTCCGCAGCGACAAGCCGACCCCGGTGGATGAAGCCCGCTGGGGTTTTGCGGTGGTGGAAGACTCCCTGTGGGCAGCGGTGCCCCAGTTCCTGCGGCGGTTGAACGCGGCGCTGAAATCCCAGGGCGCTGACGGCCTGCCCATCGATGCGGCGCCGGTGTCGTTTCTGTCCTGGATGGGCGGTGACCGCGACGGCAATCCCTTTGTCACGGCGGAAGTCACCCGTGAAGTGCTGCTGCTGGCGCGCTGGAAAGCGGCAGACCTGTATCTGGCGGATATCGGCGTACTCATCGATGAGTTATCGATGACCCGCAGTAACGCGGCCCTGGCCGAGTTCAGCGGCAATGCCCGCGAGCCCTACCGTGAAGTGCTGCGCGAGCTGCGCCGCATGCTGCAGCACACCAAGCAGGTGCTGGAAGCCCAGCTTGAACACGAGCCGGTGGCGGTCGAGGGGATTTTTGAGGAGGTATCGCAGCTCGCGGAACCGTTGATGCTCTGCTACCAGTCCATGATCGACTGCGGTATGGAAGTGATCGCCAACGGTGCGCTGCTGGACCTGATTCGGCGTGTGCACTGCTTCGGCGTGCACCTGCTGCGACTGGATATTCGCCAGCACAGCGAGCGCCACGAGGCGGCCCTGTCCGACATGACCCGCTGGCTGGGTCTGGGTGACTACGCCGATTGGGATGAAGAAGCCCGCCAGGCTTTCCTGTTGCGGGAACTGAACAACCGCCGGCCGCTGCTGCCCTGGGGCTGGGAAGGCGAGCCGGATACCAACGAAGTGCTGGCTACCTGCAAGGTGGTGGCGCAGCAGTCTCCGGACGCGCTGGGCGCCTATGTGATCTCCATGGCCAGGCAGCCATCGGATGTGCTGGCGGTGCTGCTGCTCCTGAAAGAGCAGGGCTGCCGGCACAATATTCCCATTTCGCCGCTGTTTGAAACCCTCGATGACCTGGAAAACGCCGCCGATGCCATGCAGGCGCTGCTGGACCAGGCCTGGTACCGCGGCTATGCGGATGGCCGCCAGATG
>JANQIO010000119.1 GCA_028282105.1 Halieaceae bacterium
GTATCGGAGGAATTTGTCGGCCGTTTCAACGCCCTGTTCCTGGGTCGCGGCATTCACTCGCCCATCGCCATGGAGGGTGCGCTCAAGCTCAAGGAGATCTCCTATATCCACGCCGAGTCCTACCCGGCGGGTGAGCTCAAGCACGGGCCACTGGCGCTGGTAGACCGGGATATGCCGGTGGTGGCGGTGGCGCCCAGCAATGAGCTGCTGGAGAAACTCAAGTCGAATCTGGAGGAGGTGCGCGCCCGGGGTGGCGAACTGTACGTGTTCGCGGATGAGGCCTCGGGCTTCAGCGACGAGGCCCAGGTCACGGTGGTACCGGTGCCCCATGGGCCGGAACTGATCATGCCCTTCATCCACACCGTGGCCCTGCAGCTACTGGCGTATCACGTCGCGGTGATGAAGGGCACCGACGTCGACAAACCGCGCAACCTGGCTAAATCCGTCACCGTCGAATAGCCTTTGCGGACTGGCCAGTGTCCGCCACAGGACGTACAGTGCGCGGGTGGTAGCGCGAGGTGAGCGGTGATGCGTTGGACTCTGTTTTTGCTTTTCAGTCTGTCCCTGACGGCGGTGGCCGAGTGCATGCGCGACACCGGGCGCATAGAGACAGTCTGCGGCGCCGGGCCCTGCCTCAGGGATCGCTGGGGCGAGGTGTACTGCGCACCGCATATCGACGGCAGTGCCCAACTGGACCGCTATCAAAACGTGGTTTGCTCCGTGGGCCAGTGTCGACGCAGTATCCAGGATGAAATCGTCTGTTCCAGCGAGCCCGGCGGCGCGGTATTCACCAATATCAACGGCGAGGTAGATTGCTACGGCGAATGCCAGCTCGCCAGCGCCGGCGCCTGTGAGCGCACCTTTACCGGCCCCCTGGACGAAGACGGCAATCTCATTCTCGGCCCGGGCCAGCCGCCCACCGGCTTCAACGGTTACCGTCCTCCAGGTCGTCCAGCCAGATAGGTGAAGACCAGGCGCGCTCCTGGATTGTTGCCGGCAGGTCGGGGCGCGGCTTCACCCCCGCGCGTATGGCGTCCCAGGTCGACCAGCGGCAGGTCGGGTTTTCCAGGGCTCGCAGATAGTAGAACGCGGTCTGGCCCGGCCGGTAGTCCGGGTCGCGCCAGGCCGTCTTGAGCTCACTGGCGCCAACCCCGGCGGTGGTGGAGCAGTCTGCCAGATCGACCTCGGCGCCGTTGTCCGGGCAGCGGTGGGTGGCCGGGTCGACCGCACCGCCGTCGGCGCAGGCGATATCGTAAACCTGCTCACGGTGTTCGCCGTTCTCGATCCAGCCCTTGATCAGTTGCAGCCTCTGCAGCGCAGCGCCGTTGGCGTCGGCCACTGCCCAGCCGATAAACAGGGGAGCGCTCTCGCCGGCCGGCAGCTCGCCGCCCATGGTCGCGCCTTCCCGGTAGGCGGTGCTGACCAGCTCGGTGCTTTCGATCAGCTCGGGATCGAAGTCGCCCGCAAAAAAGCGCAGCCGAATGCGCGGCCCGCTGGTGGCAAAGGTTTCCTTGCGGCGGAAGGCCTCGTAGATCGCCTCCCGGGTGTTTTCTTCGGCCCACACGGCGGCCGTGCCCGAGGCCGACCAGTATTCGAAGGAGGATATCTGCAGGTAGTCGCGGCCCTCCACCGTGGTTACCAGCCCCGGGTCATACCACTTTGCGAGGGTGCCGTGCAGGAAGCGCGCCGGGACACTGCCGCGCCGTTCCGCTGTGCCGTCCAGCATGCCGGTTTTGGAGTGGTAGTTGTCTTCCTCCAGATAGGCGGCCCCGGTGTGGGTGTCACTGGCGGCCACCAGGCCGAACTGGTAGGGGTTGCTGATGCCGGCTTCCGCCAGGGCCAGGCCGCGCAGGTAGGCATCGCGCACATAGCTACCGGCGGGCTCGCTCTCGAGCTTGGTGGCCACCCGATAGGGGGCGATCTCAAAACTGGCCCACTCGTCGTTTTTTGACAGCAGCGGGTGGGTTTCTGAGGTGCCCTTGACCTGGGTGATCTCTACCAGCGGTTCGTTGCGCATGCGCTGCTCTGCGTAATCGTCATCCATCGGGTCGCCGGCCCAGTCCACCAGTTTGAACATCTGGCCATTGGAGCCGTTGGAGTTGTGGGGTATGGCGAGGCTCTCGATGCCCTGCTCCCGCAGCCCGTCCATCCAGTCCCACAGACCCTCGGGATTCTGGGAGTTAAGTCGTGAAAAGGGCATGGCGGGCAAGCGCTCGGTGTCTTTGAAGATCACGTTGCGGTGCAGGTTGCCGCGGTCATCGCTGGACGAGGTGTACTCGTAGGCGGCAAAGGTGGTGAAGTGGCCCGGCCGGTAGGCCTGGTCTGCCGCTGTGATGGCTTCACGCCAGGTGGCGCGGGTAATGCTGTGTACCAGGTCTTCGTCGATGCGGCCCTCCAGCACATCGGCGATCAGTGCCGGTATGAAATTGGCGAAGGCAGCACCGCGGGAGATCAGGCTGAGTTCGGTCATATTGTCCGCGTCGTTGATCCCGTGCAGGGCTTCGGTAATCGGGTATTGCCTGAGCCGCGGATCCTTGTCCGCCGCTTTGACCAGCCCCATGAACATCGCGTGATCGGTGACCGCGTAGAAATCCAGCGGCTGCTGCATGCGCACCTCGAAGCCCACCGGGTGCTTGAGTGCCGCCCCCTGTGCGTAGCGGTAGGCATCCGCCGGTGTGGCAGTGGTACCGAAGGAATAGGCATCGAAGGAATTTGCGGTATGGACGTGCAGGTCGCCGAAATAGGCATTGCGATCCGGGTTGGGGGGTGCCGGCCGGCGGTCGAGAATGCCTGGTGCAGGCTCCAGCACCCGGTTGCCGCGGGCCTCACCGGCGAGGCCTCGGGACTCGTCGGATTGCCGGTCCTCAAGGGACTGTCCGCAGCCGGCGACCAGCGCCAGGCAAGCGGCTATCAGGCTTGTTCTTATCATTGTCACCGTCTTGTCTTCCTGCGTGGTCGTCATGTTACCCCAGGCCGGGCGCCGGGCCGAATTTGCGCGGAAAAGCGGGGCAGCGGCCGGGTGATTTCGCTAGAATGCGGGGCATGGACGTCACCCGAATTCTCGAACCGCTCAATGACGCCCAGCGCGATGCGGTAGCCTCCGAAAGTCAGAACATGCTGGTCCTCGCCGGGGCCGGCAGCGGTAAGACCCGCGTGCTGGTACACCGCATTGCCTGGCTGATCCAGGCCGAGGGCCTGTCACCCTGGTCGATACTCGCGGTCACCTTTACCAACAAGGCCGCCAGGGAGATGCGCCTGCGCATCGAGGACATGCTCGCCATCGGTACCCATGGCATGTGGGTGGGCACGTTTCACGGCCTCGCCCATCGCCTGCTCAAGGCCCACTGGCAGGAGGCGGGGCTGCCGCAGAACTTCCAGATCCTCGATGCCGATGATCAGCTCAGGCTGGTGAAACGCATATGCCGTGAGCTGGACCTCGACGACGGGCGCTGGCCACCGCGCCAGGCCCAGTGGTACATCAACGGCCAGAAAGATGAAGGCCGCCGCGCCGCCCATATCGAGGTGCAGGAGAGCGACCCCTTCGAATACACCATGTGGCGCGTTTACACGGCCTATGAAGAAGCCTGTGAGCGCGGCGGGCTGGTGGATTTTGCCGAGCTGCTGCTGCGTGCCCACGAGCTCTGGCTCAAGAACCCGGAGCTGCTGGCCCATTACCAGGGGCGCTTTCGGCACGTGCTGGTGGATGAGTTCCAGGACACCAATACTATCCAGTACGCCTGGCTGCGAGTGTTGGTGGGAGAGGCCATCCCTATCGTTGCGGTGGGCGACGACGATCAGTCCATCTACGGCTGGCGCGGCGCCAAGATCGAGAACATTCAGCGCTTCTCACGGGATTTTGACCCGGTGCGTACCGTGCGCCTGGAGCAGAATTACCGCTCCACCTCGACCATTCTTAAAGCCGCCAATGCGGTCATCTCGCACAATATGAACCGGCTCGGCAAGGAGCTGTGGACCGCCGGCGATGAGGGCGATGCGATAACCCTCTATGCGGGCTTCAATGAACAGGACGAGGCCCGCTTTATTGTCGAGCGTCTGGAAGACTGGATTGGCGGAGGACAGGCCCGCGCCGACTCCGCCATTCTGTACCGCTCCAACGCGCAGTCGCGGGTGTTGGAAGAGGCGCTGATTCGCGCCGCGGTGCCCTATCGCATCTACGGCGGCCAGCGCTTCTATGAGCGGCTGGAGATCAAGAATGCCCTGGCTTATATGCGGCTGCTGGTCAGTCGTGCCGATGATGCTGCGCTGGAGCGAGTCATTAACACGCCAACGCGCAGTATCGGCGAAAAGACGGTGGAGCCGGTACGCGAGGTTGCCCGTGAACGTCAGATGTCCCTGTGGCAGGCCATCGGCGTGGTCACCGAACAAAAGCTACTGTCCAGCCGGGCGCTGAATTCGCTGGAGGCATTTTGCGTACTGATTGACGAGATGGACTCCGATACCTCGGAACTGTCGCTGGCGGAGCTGACCGAGCATGTGATCGAAGCCAGCGGACTGTTGGAGTACCACGCAAAGGAAAAAGGCGAACGCGGCCAGGCGCGGGTAGAGAACCTGCAGGAGCTGGTGACAGCCGCTCGCCAATTCGAGCCCGAGAACGACGAGCTGTCTCCCCTGCAGGAGTTCCTCGACAATGCCGCGCTCGATGCCGGCGAGGCCCAGGCCGAGGCGCACGAGGACAGCGTGCAGCTGATGACACTGCATTCCGCCAAGGGCCTGGAGTTCCCGCTGGTGTTCCTGGCCGGGATGGAGGAAAACCTGTTCCCCCATCGTATGTCACTGGAAGAACCCGGCCGTCTCGAGGAGGAGCGCCGGCTTTGCTATGTCGGAATTACCCGCGCCATGCAGCAGCTGGTGATCACCTATGCCGAAACCCGCCGCATGTACGGCAACGAGAGTTTCAATGCACCCTCGCGCTTCATTCGCGAAATTCCCACCGAGCTGCTGGAAGAGGTGCGCCTGCATACCACGATTACCCGCCCGGCCAGCATTGGCTTTGCCGCCGAGGTGGAGGACACCGGCCTCAATCTCGGGCAGCGAGTCTTCCACCAGGTGTTCGGGGAAGGCGTGGTGCTGAATTTCGAGGGCCGCGGCAGCAACGCCCGGGTTGAGGTCAATTTCGACGCCGAGGGCAGCAAGTGGCTGGTGGTGCAGTACGCTAACCTGCAGGCCATGTAAGCCCGGCGTTTCCACCACAAACAAAGCACCCACAGGACCAGCACCATGACTGTCAACGAGCGACGCCTACTTCCCCTGGTCACCCTGCTGCTGCTCGCCCTGTTGGTGGCCACCCTGGCGGCGTGGGTGCTGGATCGGGTGAATCGCGAGGGTGGCACCGCCGACCAGCAGCGCCGCACGGAGGATGTCATCCACTGGAAGATGGTCACCACCTGGCCCAAGAATTTTCCAGGCCTGGGGCTGGGCCCGGAGAACTTCGCCCGACGGGTAAAAGAAATGAGCGGCGGCCGCCTGCAGGTGCAGGTCTATGGCGGCGGTGAAATCGTGCCGCCCTTCGGCGTGTTCGATGCCGTGTCCCAGGGGGTGGCGGAGATCGGCCATGGAGCGGGTTACTACTGGACCGGCAAAGTGCCCGCCTCGGTGTTTTTCACGGCGGTGCCGTTCGGATTTACCGCCATTGAAACCAGCGCCTGGATTCACTACGGCGGTGGCCTGGAGCTGTGGCGCAAGGCCTATGCTCCCTTCAACCTGATCCCTTTCGCCGGCGGCAACTCCGGCGTGCAAATGGCCGGCTGGTTCAACCGGGAGATCAACTCGCTGGAGGACATGAAGGGCCTGAAGATGCGCATTCCCGGCCTCGGCGGTGAGGTTTTTACCCGCGCCGGCGGTGTGGCGGTGACGATGCCGGGGGGCGAGTTGTATACCTCACTGCAAACCGGGGTAATCGATGCCACCGAGTGGGTGGGGCCCTACAACGACCTGGCGATGGGCCTGCATGAGGTGGCGGAGTATTACTACTACCCGGGCTGGCAGGAGCCGGGCCCGTCCCTGGAGTTCATCGTCAACAAGGATGCCTTTGAAGCCCTGCCCGCCGACCTGCAGTCCATCGTGGAAAATGCCGCCCGGGTCATCAACCAGGATATGCTGGACGAGTACACTGCGCGCAATAACCGCGCGCTGACCGAGCTGGTTGAGGTTCATGGGGTGAAGCTTCGGCGCCTGCCGGATGACGTGATTGTCGCCCTGCGCACGGCGGCGCAGGAAGCGGTGGAAGAACTGGCTGCCAGCGACCCCATGGCCGCCGAGGCCTATGCCTCATTCCGGGAGTTCTACGACGGTGTGAAGCACTACCACCGCATCTCGGAACAGGCGTATATCAATGCCCGGGACCTGGAGGCTGACCCCGGGCAGTAGACCCCTAGGGCTTCACGAAAACCAGGGTCATACGCTCGGATTCACCTATGGCGCGGGAAGC
Source organism: Halieaceae bacterium (assembly GCA_028282105.1). Classification (GTDB taxonomy): domain Bacteria; phylum Pseudomonadota; class Gammaproteobacteria; order Pseudomonadales; family Halieaceae; genus JANQIO01. The sequence continues at coordinate 6,449 of JANQIO010000119.1, forward strand.
GGCTTTCGCTTCATCGGACTCGAGCCCGCGCAGGTTGGGCGGTAGCTGCCATACCCCGCCTTTATGGCGCTTGCTGTCCAACGGGTTGCGATTGAAAAAGCCCTCGGCCTCCAGCACAAAGCCCGCCTGGCTGGCCTTGGCGATGACATAATCGCGACCGACGTAGCCGATGTTCTTTGACAGCCAGTCCTGCTCCGGGTCGGCCATGTGCTGCACAATGCCCAACTTGCCGCCGGGCTTGAGGATCTCGAAAAAGTGCGCGAACACCGTGTCGTCGATGCCGCGGCTGCGCCAGCCGTGGGCGTTGCGGAAAGTCACCACGCGGTCCACGCTGTTGGCGTCCGCAGCGCCGATCACAACCGTCTTGGCCTCTTCGTCAATCATCAGCGAGCCGATGGCCACCTTGCCGTAGACCCGCTTGTTGGCGGCCAGCTTCTCTTCGAAGCCGGCCCGGGAGCGCGGCCGATAGCTGGCCTGCGTGTCACTGCTATCGTAGTGGGCGGCGATGAGTTTGCCGTCCTTGCGCAGGTAGGGCGCGAGAATTTCTGTGTACCAACCGCCGCCGGGCCAGATCTCCACGACGGTGTGGTTTGGCTGCACATCAAACAGGCTCAGGGTCTTGTGCGGGTTGCGGTAGGGGTCGCGCTCCACATAGGCCGGGGTGCGGTGCTTGCCGGCGATCGCCTTGGCGAGCGCGTCGCTGTCGGCCTGAACGGGCAGAGCCAGCGTAAACGCGGCGGCCAGGGCGGCGCCCCAGCCTGGAAATGATCGAGCGATGGTCATGGTATCTCCTGTTGACGCATTGGGTTTGGATGCAGGGGGGCTGCCGATGGCGGAGCGCGGTGCCACAGCCAGTCGCTGAACACTAGCGCCCTTCTGTGATGATCGCTAGCCGCCGTTCTCCGGCACGGCACGGGTGCGGCCGTTCTCGTCGATGGCGACGAATACAAACTCGCCCTCGGTGACCTTGATGGGTTCGCCGTCGTGCTTTGAGTCGATCCACACTTCCACCATGATGCGGATGGAGCTGCGACCGATTTCCAGCACGTCCGTGTAGCAGCGCACAACGGCGCCCACATGTACGGGGGTAAGAAAGGCCATGCCGTCGATGGCCACGGTAGCGACGCGGCCCTCGGCCACGTCACCGGCGGCAATGCCACCGGCGAGGTCCATCTGCGACAGCAGCCAGCCGCCGAAGATGTCGCCGTTGGCGTTGGTATCCCGCGGCATGGCCACGGTTTGCAGGGCCAGGTCGCCCTGGGGCAGGGGCGTGCTGTCGATATCGTTCATGGCAGTCTCGATTCCAGAGGGTTTGCGCGTCTCAGTGATTGAGCACCGACGGTAACCAGGTGGCCAGGCCGGGCCAGAGTACCAGCAGCCCCAGCACCGCCAGCTGAATGATAATAAATGGAATCACGCCGCGGTAGATGGCACCGGTGGCTACGCTGTCGGGCGCTACCCCTCGCAGATAGAACAGGGCGAAGCCAAAGGGGGGTGTCAGGAAGGAGGTCTGCAGGTTGATGGCGATCATGATGCCCAGCCAGATGGGGTCCAGGCCCATGGCCAGCAGCACCGGCCCCACCACCGGCACCACCACGAAAGTGATTTCGATGAAATCGAGAATAAAGCCTAGCAAAAAGATGATCAGCATGACCACCAGGGTGGCGCCCATCACACCACCGGGAATGCCCTCGAAATAGTAGTGGATCAATTCCTCGCCGCCGAAGCCGCGAAACACCAGTGAGAACAGGGCTGCGCCTATCAGGATCATGAACACCATGCAGGTGACTTCCAGCGTGTTGCGGGCCACTTCATGCAGACGGGACAGGCTCATTTCGCGTTTGGCGTAGGCCAGCGCCAGGGCTCCCAGGGTGCCGACCCCGGCCGCCTCGGTGGGGGTGGCGGCGCCTCCCAGTATCGAGCCCAGCACCGCCACAATCAGCAGCAGCGGCGGTGCCAGCCCTTTCAGCAGCGCGACGAGGGAAATGCTCTCCACGTCCTGGGCTGGCGGCGCGTGCTGCGGCCGCAGGCTGGAATAGATCACCAGGTAGGCGACGTACAGCGCCACCAGCACCAGGCCCGGCAGTAGCGCGCCGATAAACAGGTCGCCGACCGAGACGGTCTTTGGATTGAACACGTTCATGCGCAGCTGGGCCTGCTGATAGGCGCTGGAGAGGATATCCCCCAGCAGTACCAGGGCGATCGACGGCGGGATGATTTGTCCCAGGGTGCCGGTGGCGCAAATAGTGCCGGTGGCCAGGGCCGGGTCGTAGCCCCGCTTCAGCATGCTCGGCAGGGACAACAGCCCCATGGTCACCACGGTCGCGCCGACAATCCCGGTACTGGCGGCGAGCAGGGCCCCCACCAGCACCACCGAGATGCCGAGCCCGCCGCGCAGCCCCGCCAACAGCCGCGCCATATTGTCCAGCAACTGCTCGGCGACCCGTGACTTCTCCAGGATCACCCCCATCATGATGAACAGCGGTACCGCGATCAGGGTGATATTGCTGATGGTACCGAACAGCCGTCCGGGCAGGGCGCCGAGAAAGCTGGGGTCAAAATTGCCCAGCAGGATGCCACCGGCGGCAAACAACAGCGCCGTACCGGCCAGAGTATAGGCCACCGGGTAGCCCAGCATCAGCGCCAGGCAGACGCAGGCAAACATCCACAGGGAGGTCGTGTTGGCGGCTTCGCTCACTCGTCACCCACCAGTATCAGGGCGTTGCGAGCCAGTTCCGCCAGGCCCTGCAGAAGCAGACTGAGGGCCATTAGCGGGATCAGCGACTTGAGCAGATAGACTCCGTGGATACCGCCCGGGTCGGGTGAGCCTTCAAAAATGCGCCAGGCCTCTGTGACGAAGGGCCAGCTGACGGCGGCCACGAATACGCAAAAAGGCAACAGCAACAGGATGCAGCCGACGCTGTTGACCCAGGCTTTGCCGCGAGCGCTGAAGCGGCGATAGAAGATATCCACCCGCACATGGCCGTCGCGCTTTAGCGTGTAAGCAGCCCCCAGCATGAACACCAGTGCGTGCAGGTAGGTGCTGGATTCCTGCAGGGCAATGGAGCCGGCGCCCAGACCATAGCGCAGCAGCACGACCAGGCAAACGCTCAGTGCCAGCGCCAGGCACAACCAGGCCAACCAGCGTCCCGACTGCTCGGTAAACTGATCCACGGTGCGTATAAATACTCGCAGTGCTGGCATGAAGCGGCGGGTCCCGGCTGGTTTTTATAGCTGTCCGGCGTATGATTCGGCGCAGTATATCCGCGCGCGAGCCGGGCTCGCTACAGGAAACAGGAAGGTAAGGAATGCTGATTGTATTGTCGCCGGCGAAAACGCTGGATTATGAAACACGCCCGCAAACCCGCAAGGCCACCCAGCCGGCGCTGCTCGAGCGTTCCGCCGCCCTGGTGGACGATGCCCGCAAGCTTTCGCCGCAGGATATCGGCGCCCTGATGGGCGTCAGTGACAAGCTGGCCGAGCTCAACCACCAGCGCTTCATGAACTGGGGCGAACCGTTCACCCTGGACAACGCCAAGCAGTCGGTACTGGCCTTCAAAGGCGATGTGTATACCGGCCTCGACGCCGACACCATGAAGGTGGCGGACCTCGACTATGCCCAGCAGCACCTGCGCATCCTGTCCGGGCTGTACGGGATCCTGCGACCGCTCGATCTGATTCAGCCCTACCGGCTGGAGATGGGGCTCAAGTTTGAGAACAGCGGCGGCCGCAATCTCTACGAGTTCTGGGGTGGCGACATTACCACCGCCCTCAACAAACAGCTGAAATCGCTGAACAGCGATGTGCTGGTCAACCTGGCGTCCAATGAGTACTTCAGGTCGGTGCGCCCGGGCGAGCTCAATGCCGACATCATTACGCCGGTGTTCAAGGACAGGAAAAACGGCAAATACAAGGTCATCAGCTTCTTTGCCAAGAAGGCCCGCGGCCAGATGGCGCGCTACGCCATCGACAAACGGCTGGAGAAAGTCACCGAGCTGAAGAAGTTCAAGGTCGATGGCTACCGCTATAATGCAGGGGAATCCACCGCGCGCGAATGGGTGTTTACTCGCGAAGAGGCCTGATGGAGCGCTACTCGGTCATCATTCTGGGTGCCGGCATGTCCGGCATCTGCATGGGCATCAAGCTGCGGGAAGCGGGTATTACCGATTTCCTGGTGCTGGAAAAGACAGAAGCCGCCGGAGGCACCTGGCACGACAACAGCTACCCCGGTGCCTGTTGTGACGTCGCTTCCCACCTGTACAGTTTCTCCTTCGAGCCCAAGCCGGACTGGTCGCGGTCTCACGCGCCCCAACCCGAGATCCAGGCCTATTTCCAGCATTGCATCGACAAGTACGGCTTGGCTGACGCAATCCGCTACCAGGCTGCGGTGGACACCGCCACCCTCGATGAGGATGCCGGTGCATGGACGCTGACCCTTGCCGACGGTGAGCAACTGAGCTGTCGTTTCCTGGTGAGCGGGCTGGGGCAGCTCAATCGCCCGTTTACACCTGAGTTCCCGGGTCGCGAGACCTTCCGCGGCGCCAGCTTTCACTCAGCGCGCTGGGATCACGCCGTCGACCTCGCCGGCAAGCGGGTGGCGGTGATTGGTAATGCCGCCAGCGCTATTCAGTTCATACCGCCGGTGTCGCGCTCGGCGGGCCAGGTTTACGTCTACCAGCGCAGTGCCAACTACATCGTGCCGCGCAACGACCGCGGCTACGGCGCTGAGGAGGTCGAGCGCTACCGGCGTTTCCCCTGGTTGCTGAAGTTGTCGCGGCTGGCCTGGTACCTGCGGCAGGAGCTGTTTTTCTTCGGCGCCATGCTGCCGGGCTCGATTCGACACCGCCTGGTGAAGTGGATTGCACGGCGCTACCTCGAACAGGAAATCAGCGACCCGGCCCTGCGCCAGGTGCTGACCCCGGATTACCCCTTGGGCTGTAAGCGCATCCTGGTATCTGACGATTATTACCAGGCGCTGGCCGCGGGGGGGATCGATATTGTCACCTCACCCATCCAGGGAATTGGTCCGGAGGGGGTAGTGACCGAAGATGGCGTCTCGCGGCCGGTGGATGTGATTATCTATGGCACTGGTTTTAAGGCCACGGAATTCCTGGCGCCGCTGGACGTGCGCGGTCGCGGCGGGGAGCGACTGGAGGATACCTGGCGCGACGGCGCCTGGGCGCATCGCGGCGTGTCCGTGCCCGGCTTCCCGAACCTGTTCCTGCTCTACGGGCCCAATACCAATCTTGGCCACAACTCCATCATTTACATGGTGGAAGCCCAGGTGAAGTACATCGTGGGCTGTATCGACAAGATGCTGGCCCACGACATCCGCCTGCTGGATGCCAACCGCGAGGTCGCCGCGCGCTTCAACGAGAAGCTGCAGGAAGACCTGGCCGATACCGTCTGGGGCGGAGAGTGCGGCAGCTGGTACAAGAATGCCAGCGGCAAGATCACCAACAACTGGCCCCACAGCTCACTGCGCTTCCATTTCAGCATGCAGCGCCCGGATTTCTCCGAATACGATATGAGCGCCTGAGGCGCCGCGATGGCTATGCGCCCGTTCTCCCAGGCCTGTGAAAACAACAAACGAGCCATCCTTGATGTGTTGCACCGCCATCTCGATGGCGTCGAGCTGCTGCTGGAGCTGGGCAGCGGCACCGGGCAGCACGCCCGATTCTTTGCCGAGCAGCTACCTTCCCTGTGCTGGCAAGCCAGTGACCTGGCCGACAACCTGCCCGGCATAGAGGCCTGGCGTGAAGACTACCCCGGAGACAACCTGCCCGCCCCCCATCTGTTGGATGTCACCTGGCCGGACTGGGGCATCGCTATTCCCGGCGCGGTGTTCACCGCCAACAGCCTGCACATCATGCCGTGGAGTTCGGTAGAAACCCTGTTTGCCTACCTCGGTGAACACGCCCCGGCGGGCAATCGACTGCTGGTTTACGGGCCCTTCAACTACGGTGGCCAATACACCAGTGAGAGCAATGCGCGCTTTGACGAGTGGCTGGGCCTGCAGCACCCGGGTGGGGGTATTCGCGACTTTGAGGCGGTGGATGCCCTGGCAGGGGCCGCCGGCTATCGGCTGCTGGACGACACGGCCATGCCAGCCAACAACCGCCTGCTGGCCTGGCAAAAATCAACCGCCTGAGTCTTCCTGCTCGGCGCCTGGCTGCCCCTCCTGGCCCTGCTTGAACGGCAGGTAGTTGGAGGCCTCGCGGATGTAGGCGTCGATGTGGTCCTCTTCCCGTCGCGTGAAGTCGTCGATGGCCTGGGCAAAGGCCGGGTCGGCCATCCAGTGGGCCGATACCGTGGGGATGGGCGTAAAGCCGCGCTGGATCTTGTGTTCACCCTGGGCGCCCGGGTCAAAGCGCTTGAGGCCGTGGCGGATGCAGTACTCAATGCCCTGGTAGTAGCAGGCCTCGAAGTGCAGGCAGTCCAGTTCGCGCACGCAGCCCCAATAGCGCCCGTACAGCGTATCCCCCGAGCGCAGGCACAGGGAGCCGGCCACCGCCTCGCCGTTGAGGCGGGCGCGCACCATCACACAGTGCTCGGGTAAGGTCTCTCCGAGCTGAGCGAAAAAGCCCCGGTTCAGGTAGCCGCCGTGACCGCTGCGCTTGGCATAGGTCATCTGGTAGAAGCGGTAGAACTCATCCCAGTCGCGCTCGCTGATCTCGTGACCCTCGAGCGTATCCAACTCAATGCCCTGCTCCGCCACGCGCCGACGCTCGCGTTTGAGGGATTTGCGCTTGCGGCTGTTGAAGGTGGCCAGGAAGTCGTCGAAGCTCCCGTAGCCCTGGTTGAACCAATGGAACTGGCTGCCGCGTCGCAGGCTCATGCCCTGGCCCTCCAGGGTGGCAGCCTCCTCGTCGCCCGGGAACAGCACATGCCAGGAAGACAGGTCCTGTTGATCGGCGAACTGCTGGGCAGCGGCCTGCAGGGCCGCCCGGCACTGGGCCGCGTTCTCCCCCTCCGCTACGCACAGTCGCGGCCCGGTGGCTGGGGTGAAGGGGATGGCGGTTAGCAGCTTGGGGTAATACTGTCGACCGTGACGCCGGTAGGCGTCGGCCCAGCTCCAGTCGAACACGTATTCGCCGTATGAGTGGGACTTCAGGTACATGGGCATCAGCGCGATCAGGGCATCGTCCCGGTACAGCACCACATGGTAGGGCTGCCAGCCGCTGTCGGCGTCGGTGCAACCACTGCTTTCCAGGGCCAGCAGGAACTCGTGGCGCAGGAAGGGGTAGTCGGTGCCGGCGACCCGGTTCCAGCTCTCCCGGTCAAGCTGCGTCAGCGAGGGCAGGAAGCGTGCTTCGAGTTCCAGGCCGTTCACTGGGCCGTGCCGCGGCTCCAGGCGTCCAACACAACGCCGGCGAATACGGCGGCGCCCACCCAGTTGTTGTTGAGAAAGGCGCGGAAGCAGTCGGCGGGCTGGCGCTCGCGAATCAGCCGCTGTTGGTACACAAACAGGGCGCAGGCCCCCAGCAGCGAAACAAAGTAGATCCAGCCCAGTTCGAAGCGCTGCCCCACCAGCAGCAGGGCGATTACCGTGAGGGCCTGCAAAGCGGCGATCATATGGCGGTCGAGCTCGCCGAACAGGATAGCTGTCGACTTGATGCCAACCTTCAGGTCATCTTCACGATCCACCATGGCGTACTCCGTGTCGTAGGCCACCGTCCAAAACAGGTTGGCGACGAACACCAGCCACAGGGCCGGCGGCAATGCATTTGATACGGCGGCAAAGGCCATTGGGATGCCCCAGGAAAACGCCGCCCCCAGCACCAGCTGCGGCAGGTGTGTGTGGCGCTTCATGAACGGGTAGCAGGCGGCCAGCATGACCCCGGCGAAGGACAACAGGATGGTGAGCGTGTTGGTAAACAGAACCAGGACGAAGGCGGCCAGCGACAGGCCGGCGGCCAGCCACAGGGCCTCGTTGGGCGCGACGGCACCAGTGACCAGGGGTCGCTGGCGGGTGCGCGCCACAGCGCCGTCGAGGTTGCGGTCCGCGAGGTCATTCACCGCACAGCCAGCGCTGCGCATTAACAGGGTGCCAAGGGAGAAAATCAACAGCAGCTTCAGCGGTGGCACGCCCTCTGCGGCCAGCCACAGCGCCCACAGGGTCGGCCACAGCAGCAATAGCGTGCCGATGGGGCGATCAAAGCGGACCAGTTGCAGGTAGGCCGTAAAGCGGGAGGTGGCGGTGGACATGAAACGCTGTGAAGTCAGGAAAGCCGTTTATTATGACGGGTCTGTCTCAGGCTTGAAACCGTTCCAGGAACACCTCGCTGACCAGCACGCTGTTGCCGCGCAGGACAAAGCGTGAACGCCGCGCCCAGGCCGGGCTGCCCTGCCGATAGTCGCGGTGGATGTAGTGGCTGCCCGCCGGTAGCTGAGTAATCTCGAAGGCTTCTCTGCGCAGCGCCGGGTGGCGAAACAACAGGGCACCCAGTGAGTCGTTCTGCAATTGCCGCAGGCGCCGCAGCTCCCCGCTGAGGGTAGCGCCGGGGATGATGCTGCGGGCATAGACCCAGGGCTCATCAAAACAGCGCAACACCACCTCACGCACCAGCGCCCACTGACCCAGCGGCAGTTCCAGCAGGCGTGCTTCCGAGAGTTGGGGCCGGCACCAGGCCTGGCTCAGGCGCTGGACCCGGAACTCGCCGCCGGTCCTGCGCAGCAGCCGCTCGGTGAGGGAAGTCTCGTCCAGCAGCCAGGGACGCACGGTCGCCGGCAGTCCCCGCAGCTGCATCTGCTCGGGACTGTACCAGGTGGGATAGGCGGTACTGGCGGGAGGGCTTGGCACGGCGGCAGTGTGCCACAGCCCGTGTGACTTGCACATTTTTCCGCCGCGATTATAGTGTCCCATCCCCGAAACACCGCACAAATCACGGAGACCCCAGCCTATGAGCAAATGGGAATGCATAGTTTGCGGCCTGGTCTATGACGAGGCCAAGGGCTGGCCGGACGACGGCATTGCGCCAGGTACCAAGTGGGAGGATGTTCCCGAGGACTGGCTGTGCCCGGATTGCGGTGTCGGCAAGGAAGATTTCGAGCTGATCGAGGAGTCGCCGGTCGAACAGGTGCCCCATCACCAGGAGGCCGAGGCGGACACCGAGCATGCCCCGGTGGTGATTATCGGCACCGGCCTCGCCGGGTATGGGCTGGCCAAGGAGTTCCGCAAGCACGATGAGTCGACGCCGCTGATCTTGATTACCGCCGATGACGGTCGCGCCTACTCCAAGCCCATGCTGTCCACCGGCTATACCAAGGACACCAGCGCCGACGACCTGGCCACCGCCGATGCCGGCAGCATGGGCCAGACCCTCAATGCCGCGGTGTGGACCCGCACCCGCGTGTCCGGCATCGATACCGAGAAGCAGCTGGTTCATGTGGCGGACTCGGAAACCGCCCTGCACTACTCAAAGCTGGTGCTGGCGGTGGGCGCCGAGGTGATTAAACCGCCTTTGGCGGGTGACGCCCTGGAGTACGTATATTCGGTTAACGACCTGCTGGACTACGATGACTTCCGCCAGGCCATTGCCAAGAATGACGTTAAGAAAGTCTGCATTATCGGCGGCGGCCTGATCGGCTGTGAATTCACCAATGACCTGATGAACGGCGGCTACCAGGTAGAAACCGTCGATCCACTGGGCTACTGCCTGCCTACCCTGCTGCCGGAGCCCGCCGGCAAGGCGGTACAGCGTGGCCTCGAGGAGAAAGGTGCTCGCTTCCATTTCGGCCCGCTGGCCACGGAAGTTAACCAGGCCGGCGACGGCGTTGCGGTGAGCCTCAACAATGGCGAGACCATCGAAGCCGACATCGTGCTCTGCGCCGTCGGCGTGCGCCCCAGCGTGGGACTGGCGGAAGCCGCGGGCCTGGCGGTGGGCCGCGGTATCAAGACCAACCGGCTGCTGGAAACCAGTGCCCCCAATGTCTACGCCTTCGGTGACTGCGCCGAGGTGGAAGGCCATGTGCTGGTGTACGTGGCGCCGCTGATGGCGGCGGCGCGGGCACTGGGCAAGACCCTGGCCGGCGACAGCACCGAGGTGGCCTACCCGGCCATGCCGGTGACCATCAAGACTCCGGCCTGCCCGGTGGTCGTCAGCCCGGTGGGCCCGGAGATCGAGGGCGAATGGACCTTCAGCGAAGACGGCAATAGCGTGAAGGCGGAGTTCCGCAACGGCGCCGGTGAATTGCTGGGTTTCGCGCTGACCGGCGACGCTACCAAGGAAAAGCTGGCCCTGCAGAAACAGCTGCCGCCCATCCTCGGCTAGGCTTCAGACGCTGGCGAAGCGCTCTGCGTTGCCAAGCCACCGCCGAATCAGCGGCTCCACCTGCGCGGGCCGCTGGTCGGCGATTTCGCGCGCCAGTTCACGCACCCGGTCCAGCAAATCGCCGTGCACCTGGATATCGGCGACCCGGAAATCCATCAGGCCGGTCTGCCGGGTGCCCAGCACTTCTCCCGGTCCACGCAGCTCGAGGTCGCGCTCGGCGATGTAAAAGCCGTCATTGCTTTCCCGCAGTGAAGTCAGCCGTGCCTGGCCCTGGTGGCTGAGCGGCGCCTTGAACAGCAGCACACAGTGGCTGGCGTCGCGGCCTCGTCCCACGCGTCCCCGGAGCTGGTGCAGCTGTGCCAGGCCCAGGCGCTCCGGGTTTTCGATAATCATCAGGCTGGCATTGGCGACATCCACGCCCACCTCGATCACGGTAGTGGCCACCAGCAGGTCGATATCACCAGCCTTGAAGGCCTGCATGATCGCCTCTTTGTCAGACGGTTTGAGGCGGCCGTGAACCAGCCCGACGCGCAGCTCTGGCAGCCGGGCCTCGAGATCCTGGCAGGTAGCTTCGGCAGCCTGTGCCTCCAGGGCATCCGACTCCTCGATCAGGGTGCACACCCAGTAGGCCTGGCGCCCACCCTCGCAGGCGGCGCGTACCCGATCGATGACCTGGTCACGGCGGCTGTCGCCGATCAACACCGTTTGTACCGGCTGCCGGCCCGGCGGTAGCTCGTCGATCACCGAACAATCCAGGTCTGCATAGGCCACCATCGACAGGGTGCGGGGAATGGGCGTTGCGGTCATGACCAATTGGTGCGGCTGCTGGCCTTTCTCGGTCAGTCGCAGGCGTTGGTGCACGCCGAAGCGGTGCTGTTCGTCCACTACTACCAGGCCCAGTCGGGAAAACGCCACATCGTCCTGGAACAGCGCGTGAGTACCGATGACCAGTTGTGCCTCGCCGCTGGCGATTGCCTCCAATGTCGACCTGCGGGCCTTGCCTTTGATACGCCCGGTCAACAGGCAGGGCGTGATGCCGGCAGCTTCAAACCAGCTGGCAAAGCTGGCGCGGTGTTGTTCGGCGAGAATTTCCGTGGGCGCCATGATCGCCACCTGGAAGCCACAGGCCATGGCGCGGCGTGCGGCGCAGGCGGCGACCACGGTTTTGCCGGAACCGACATCGCCCTGTACCAGGCGCAGCATCGGTACCGATTTGCCGAGGTCCTCGAGAATCTCGACAACCACGCGCTGCTGGGCCGAAGTCAGCGTAAAGGGCAGAGTGCTGATGAACTCATCGAGCGCGGCCTGGCCCTGCGCCAGTACCGGCGCGCCCCGGGCCTGTTGCTGGCGCCGCAGCTTTTCCAGCGACAGATTGTGCGCCACCAGCTCTTCCAGGGCGAGGCGCAGCTGGGCCGGGTGGCGGCCCTCTCGCATCAGCTCCTGAGGCGCATCCGGCGGTGGCGCATGCAGGTAAGTGAGCGCATCCACCAGGCTGAGCCCATACCCCTGTGCACCGGGTAGCAGGTCCCGCGGCGCCGCCTGCGCCAGTAATGCCACCGCCTGGGCGCAGAGTTTCCGCCAGCTGGTTTGTGACAGGCCGGAACTGCTGGGATAGATGGGTGTCAGCGATTCTTCCACCGGGGTCGGCTGGCTGTCATCCACCAGCCGGTATTCCGGGTGGTACATTTCCAGGCCGCTGGCGCCGCGGCGGACTTCGCCGAAACAGCGCAGCCGCCGACCGGGCTGCAGGTTGTTCTTCTGGGCCGCGGAAAAATGGAAGAACCTCAGGCTCAAGGTACCCGTGTTGTCCTGGATGCGGCACAACAGACTGCGACGGCGGCCGAAGGCGATGTCGGCAACGCGAATCTCGCCTTCTACGACTACATCGGCGCCCGGCTGCACCGCGCCCAGCGGGGTGATGCGGGTGCGGTCCTGGTAGCGCAGCGGCAGGTGAAACAGCAGGTCTTCGACACGCTCGATGCCTGCCTCCGCCAGTTTTTCTGCCATCCGCGGGCCGACCCCGCGCAGGCTGGTCACGGCCTGCTTGGCAATGTCAGGCATGGGGTCTGGCGGCGGGCCGTTCAACGCTTGCCGCGCTGGCCGGTGAGAAATAGGACATAGCTTGCCTTGCGATTGAGCTTTACCCCGGGGGGCGGCGTATAGTTGTACCAGTGAGCCCAAGCGAAAAAAACCCCGTCCGCGTCAACCTGCTCGCCTGTGGTGATATTGGCACTGCAGTCGCGCTCAAGCTGAAGGCGCACGGCGACCAGCCCCTGGCCCTGCGTCGCAATGTGGCGACCCTGCCACCCGGGCTTGCGGCGCTGGCAGTCGACTACACCGACCCCGCTTCGCTGGCCCGATTGGCAGACCACCCTGCAGACATCACCCTGCTGACGCCGACCCCGCCGGCACGCGATGTCGACGGGTATCGCCAGGGCTATCTGCGCCCGGTCGAGAACCTGCTGGCGCAGTGGCAGTCGCTGCCGCCGCAGCAACTGATCTATGTGTCCAGCACCCGCGTGTATGGCGACGCCGGCGGAGACTGGGTGGACGAAAATTCTAGCCTGGCCCCGGCTGACGGCCAGGCGGAGATCCTGGTGGCAGCGGAGCAGCGGCTGCTGGAGAGTCACCACCAGGTCAGCATCGTGCGATTTTCCGGTATCTACGGTCGCAGCCCCAGCCGCTTGTTGCAGCGCATCGCCCGCGGCCAGATTGTCAGCGCCGAGCCCCCCCACTACAGCAATCGCATTCACCGGGACGACTGTGTCGACTTCCTGCTGCACCTGATGACACTGGCTGCGCCCGAGCCTGTCTATCTGGCGACAGACGACCTGCCGGTGCTGAGCCACGACGTGGAGCGCTGGTTGGCGGAGCAACTGGGCGTAGACAACCCGCAGGAGACGACGGCGCCGCCCGGCGCCAGCCGCCGCTGCCGGAATCGGCGGATGCAGGAGTCGGGTTACGCCCTGCGCTACCCGGACTACCGGGCCGGCTATGGGGCGATGCTGGACGGTCTCAAAGCGCCATAACCACTTCGACTTCGATGTCGGCGCCCTTGGGCAGGGCAGCGACCTGCACACAGGCCCTGGCCGGGTAGGGCTCTTCAAAGTACTCAGCCATTATCGCGTTAACGCTGGCAAAGTCATCGAGGTTGGTCAGGCTGATGTTGACCTTCACCGCATCGTTCAGTGTGCCTCCCGCCGCCTCGGCGACGGCCGCCAGGTTGCGAAACACCTGGTGGGCCTGGGCGCCGATATCACCATCCACCAGGGTCATGGTGTCAGGTTGCAGGGGTATCTGGCCAGACAGCCATACGGTGTTCCCGACTTTCACTGCCTGTGAATAAGGCCCGATAGCCTCGGGCGCGTCGGCGCTGGATATAACGGCGCGATTGGTCATGGCAAATCCTTCAGTGTTTGAGTCGGGTAACCTTGTGAACTTCCTTGAGGCCGCGAATACGCTTGAGTATCTGCGCCAGGTGTACGCGGTTTTTAACGGACATCTCCATGTTCACGTAGCTGAACTGGTAGTCCTTGTCCTCGGTGCTGATCTTCTCGATGTTGGCGTCGAGGCTGTTGATACGGGTGGCCAGCACCGCCAGCATGCCGCGGCGGTTCTCCACTTCAATGCGCAGGGCGGCGACAAACTCGCCTTCGACCTGGTCATCCCAGCGCAGGGCTACCAGGCGGTCTGCGTTCTCGCGCAGCTCTGCCAGGTTGTGGCAGTGCTCGCGGTGCACCACGATGCCTTTTTCCGAGCTGATGTAACCCGCGATGGCATCACCGGGAATGGGGTGGCAGCACTTGCCATAGCTCACCATAAAGCCCTCGGTGCCGCGAATTGCCACCGGCTGTGCACTTGAACTGCCGTTGCCCTGGGTCGCGTCCGCCACATTGCCCAGTAGCTGCTGGGCGGTGATCGCGGCAACCCGATTGCCCTTGGCGATATCCTCCAGCAATTGGTTCATATGTTTGTAGCCGGCCTGTTTGAGGTAGGCCTCGGACTTGGCGGCGTCCAGAGCATCGTAGTGGGTGTCCAGGCCCATCAGGGCCTTGTCCAGCAGGCGCTTGCCAAGGTCGATGGAGTCCTCGCGGCGCTGTTGCTTGAGGAAGTGGCGAATGTTGGTGCGCGCCTTGGCGGTCACCGCATAGTTGAACCAGGCCGGGTTGGGTCGGGCGCCGGGGGCGGTGAGAATTTCCACGGTCTGCCCGCTCTGCAGCGGCTCGGAGAGTGGGGCCAGCCGGCGATTGATCCGGCAGGCCACGCAGCTGTTGCCGACGTCGGTGTGTACGGCGTAGGCGAAGTCCACCGCGGTGGCGCCCCGCGGCAGTTCCATGATGTCGCCTTTCGGCGTGAACACATAGACCTCGTCCGGGAACAGGTCGATCTTCACGCTTTCGATAAATTCCAGCGAGTTGCCGGCGCGCTGCTGCATTTCCAGCAGGCCCTGCACCCACTGGCGGGCGCGGGCATGACTGCCGCTGGCGGCGGTGGACTCACTGGACTTGTAGAGCCAGTGGGCGGCGATGCCGTTATTGGCCATTTCCTCCATGTCGCGGGTGCGAATCTGGATTTCAATCGGCACGCCGTGCATGCCCATGAGTACGGTATGCAGGGACTGGTAGCCGTTGGCCTTGGGGATGGCGATGTAGTCCTTGAACTCTCCCGGCACCGGTGCATAGAGGTTGTGCACGCAGCCCAGCACCCGGTAACAGGTATCCACCGAGTCGACGATGATGCGGAAGGCGAAGATGTCCATGATGTCGGAGAAGTTCTTGCCCTTGGTCTTCATCTTCAGGTAGATGCTGTAGAGGTGCTTCTCGCGACCGACCACCTCGGCGCTGTGGCCCTCCTGCTCCAGGCAGTTCTGTAGCTGGTGGCGAATCTTCTCGACCAGTTCCTTGCGGTTGCCGCGGGCGCGGCGCACGGCGGCGGAGATGCGCTCGGCGCGCATGGGGTGCAGCGCATTGAAGCCGAGGTTCTCGAACTCCATGCGCACGTTGTTCATACCCAGGCGCAGGGCTATAGGGGCGTACATCTCCAGGGTTTCGCGGGCGATGCGGCGCCGCTTGTCCACCTGCAGCACGCCCAGGGTGCGCATATTGTGCAGGCGGTCGGCCAGCTTCACCAGGATCACGCGAATGTCCTTGGCCATGGCCAGCGCCATCTTCTGGAAGTTTTCGGCCTGTTTTTCGGCCTGCGAGCTGAACTCGATTTGGGTCAGCTTGCTAACGCCGTCGACCAGCTCGGCCACGGTCTGCCCGAACTGCGCGCCGATGGCATCCTTCTTGATGCCGGTGTCTTCGATGACATCGTGCAGCATGGCGGCCATCAGGCTCTGGTGGTCCATGTGCATGTCGGCGAGGATGCCGGCCACCGCCAGGGGATGGCTGACATAGGCTTCGCCGCTGCGGCGAAACTGGCCGTGGTGCGCCTGCTCCGCAAAGAAGTAGGCGCGTTTGACCTGGTTGCTTTCCTCGGGGGTGAGGTAGGTTTGCAGAATGCTGTCGAGGGCGCTGATGCTGTTCACTGACTTATGCTCCGGCCCGCATCGGGCTCAGCCCCTCGCCAGGGTGGGACAGGCTAGAGGACCTCGGGGGTGGACTCCATGGCTTCCAGCAGCTCTTCCTCAGCGTCGACTTCATCTTCGCGCTCGAGAATTTCCGGGGTGATAAAGCCTTCAGCGATCTCGCGCAGGGCGATCACGGTGGGCTTGTCTGACTCCTCTTCCACCATCGGGTCCTTGCCGCCGGTGGCCATTTGCCGCGCGCGCTTGCTGGCTACCATTACCAGCTCAAAACGGTTTGCGACGTTTTCCAGACAATCTTCTACGGTGACACGTGCCATTTTTCAAATCCTGATCAATTACTCATAGCTGTAACGGCAGGGTGTGATTTACATCTGATTAAAACACCCCCGCTGGCCCCAGCCTTTTTCGCGGAAGCCGAGAAGTATAACAAAAACATTGGCTTACGACAGCAGTTCTGTCAGCAGTTGCTGATGACGTATGACCTGGGCCGATGCCCTGAGGCGCTGGGCTTCCACCAGGTGTACCAGCTGCGCGAGGGCCGCATCGAAGTCGTCATTAACGACAATAAAATCGGCTTCGGGATAGTGGGAAATCTCGTCGACCGCCTGGCTCATGCGCTGCTGGATGATGTCGTCCTGGTCGCGGCCGCGCTGGGTGAGGCGCTCCCGCAGCGCCTGTCGCGATGGCGGCAGGATGAAGACTGAGACCGCCTCCGGCCGTTGCCGCTTGATCTGCGCCGCGCCCTGCCAGTCGATCTCCAGGATCACATCCTGGCCGTCGGCGAGCTGCTGGTCCACCCAGGATTGGGAGGTGCCGTAGTAGTAGTTGAAGACCTGGGCATGCTCCAGAAATTCGCCGCGAGACAGCATGTCGAGGAACACCGTATCAGTGACGAAGTGGTAGCTGATCCCGTCACGCTCGCCGGGGCGCACTTCCCGTGTGGTGTGGGACACCGAAACGCCAATGTCCGGGCAGTGCTCCACCAGCGCCTTGACCAGGCTGGTTTTGCCCGCGCCGGAGGGGGCTGACACGGTGTAAAGGCTGCCGGGGGTTTTCATGGGGCTGGGGTCTCCGGGCGTTGCATGTTTACTCAAGATTCTGAATCTGTTCGCGCATCTGCTCAATCAGGACCTTGAGTTCGACAGCGTTCTGAGTGGTGCTGGTGGCCAGCGATTTGGATGACAGCGTATTGGCCTCGCGATTGAGCTCCTGCATCAGGAAGTCCAGCCGCCGACCGCAGGGGCCGCCCTTGTCGAGGACCCGGCCGACTTCTTGCACGTGGGCCACCAGGCGATCGAGCTCTTCGTCCACGTCGGATTTTTGCGCGACGATGGCGAGCTCGGCCTCGAGCCGCTCCGGATCGGCCTCTATGCCGAGATCCGCCACCCGCGTTCGCATGCGCTCGTGTTGTTGGGCGAGCAGTTCGGGCATGCGCGCCCTGGCGGCGTCCACTTCCACGGACACGGCGGCCAGGCGCTCACGGATGAAGCCCGCCAGCTTGTCGCCTTCCCGGGCGCGCGTGTCCAGCAGGGTTTTAAGGGCGCGATCGAACAGCGCCAGGGAGCGCGCGGCCAGTGCTTCAGCGTCTTCGCTATCGCCTTCGACCACCCCGGGCCACTGCAGGATATCCAGGCTGCTGGGCGCTGCCGCCTGGGGGACGGCCTCGCTGACCTGGTTCATGGCGGCAGCCAGAGCTGCCAGCTGTTCGCCGTTGATCTCCAGGCCGGTGCTGGTGCCGGCCTGGGCCTGCCAGCGGAACAGGACTTCGACCTTGCCGCGGGACAGTCCCTTTTGCAGTCGCTCCCGTAACGCCTGCTCCAGACCGCGCAGTGCCTCCGGCAGCTTGAACTGGCAGTCCAGGTAGCGGTGATTGACGGAACGGATTTCCACGGCCAGACTGCCGGGGCCGGCTTCATCGCCCTCCCTGGCGAAGGCGGTCATGCTGTTAACGTTCATGCGGCCCCCCCGAAAAGGCACCGATTTTAGCAGCACTGCCCGGTTTCGCCAGTGACGCCGGTCCCGTTCTATGCCTTATAATGCGGCGCCCCACAGCCATGACGACATCCCATGCCCAGACCCAGCGGCCGCGCGCCCGATCAACTGCGCGATATCAGCTTCACCCGCCACTTTACCCGCCATGCAGAAGGCTCAGTGTTAGTCAGCTTCGGTGAAACCCGGGTGATATGCACGGCCAGCGTCTCTGAAGGTGTACCGCGTTTCTTGCGCGGTCAGGGCCAGGGTTGGCTGACCGCAGAATACGGCATGTTGCCCCGCTCTACCGGCGAGCGCATGGACCGCGAGGCCGCCCGCGGCAAGCAGGGCGGCCGCACCGTGGAGATTCAGCGACTGATTGGCCGCTCCCTGCGCGCCGCGGTGGATCTCGAGCAGCTGGGGGAGTTCACCATTAACATCGATTGCGACGTGATCCAGGCCGACGGCGGCACGCGCACGGCGGCCATTTCCGGTAGCTGCGTGGCCCTGGTTGATGCACTGCGTCACCTCCAGCGCGAACGGCTGATTGATACCGATCCTCTGCATCAGCTGATTGCGGCGGTCTCGGTCGGCGTTGTCGATGGCGAGCCGGTGCTGGACCTCGACTACCTCGAAGATTCCAGTGCCGATACCGATATGAATGTGATCATGGCGGCGGACGGTGGCTTCATCGAAGTTCAGGGTACCGCCGAGGGCGTCGTGTTTCGGCGCGAAGAGCTCGACAGCATGCTGGACCTGGCGTCGCGGGGTATTGATGCGATCTGTGCCCTGCAACAGCAGGCGCTGGCGGGCGAAGACTAAACCGCAGGCTCCAGGTCGTAGTCCATGATGATGGGCGCGTGGCTGGAAAAGGTCTTGGCCTTGTAAATGGCGCCGTATTCAATAGAGTACTTCATGCCCGCGGATACCAACTGGAAATCCGTACGCAGTCCGTTGCTGTCTCTGTCGCCGTCCGGCCACCAGCTGAATTCATCGCCGTCGGAGTTGATCTCCCGAAACGCGTCGACGTAACCCAGCTCCAACACCTCGTCCATCCACTGGCGCTCTTCGGCGAGAAAGCCGTTGCGGGTGCTGTTGCGCTCGGTGTCCTGCACATCGTGGGCCGTGTGCGCGAGCCTCCAACCACCGCAGATAACGAATTCGCGGCGCTTATTGCGAATCTTGTTGAGATGGGATTGCAGCAGCCCGAGGAACTCTGCCTTGCGGGCCTGCTCGTCACTGCCGGCATCGCCGCCTGGCGGCACCAGCAGACAGCCGACGCTGATATTGGCGTAGTCGGCCTGGATGTAGCGGCCTTCCATATCGAAATCACTGAAGCCGAGGCCGGTCATGATGGCCTTGGGCAAGCTCTTGCAGTAGAGTGCAACACCGTCTGACTTGCCGTCGACGGCGTCGAAGAAATAGGCGTTGTAGTTGCCCGGGAAAAAGCTGTCCGCCTGCAGGTCGTACTCACTGCAGCCGAGATCCTGGACGCAAATAAAGTCGGCGTCCTGCTCAACTACCCAGTCGTAAAAACCATTATCAGCTGCATTTTTCACGCCATCGGCGGAAAAACTGATAACCCTCATCAACTCGCTCCTTAAGCGGATGTATCAATAGCTAGCAGGCCCATTGCCATGGACCGGTTGCGGGTGCGCGGCCTGTATACGTAGCTCACGTGGCTTAAGTAGCTCACATGGCTCTCATAGCTCACATGGCTCAAAACGTAAGTGAGAGGCTTGCCAGATGCCCAGAGTCAGTTCTGTGCCCTGCCCGGACGCGGTATTATGATTGGTCTTTCCGACGGCGGGTGAGCATTTATACCCCATTATCGGACCGCGATAAACCTTCACGCACGGGGAGTAATGCCGGATGCAAGAGTACGAGGCGGAGTTCATTGAGCTGGCACAGGCGCGCGAGGCGCTGAAGTTCGGAGAGTTTACGCTCAAGTCAGGCCGCATCAGCCCCTACTTCTTCAATGCCGGCGCTTTCGATAGCGGCGCCGCGCTGGCGCAGCTGGGCCGTTGCTACGCCCGGGCGATCGTCGCCTCGGGTATTGAGTTCGACGTACTGTTTGGCCCTGCCTACAAGGGCATTCCGCTGGCGGCCAGCGTTGCTATTGCCCTGGCCGACGAGCACGGCCGTGACCTGCCCTGGGCCTATAACCGCAAGGAGGCCAAGGACCATGGCGAAGGCGGTGTGCTGGTGGGGGCCTCGCTGGCCGGCCGGGTGCTGGTGGTGGACGATGTGATCACCGCCGGCACGGCGGTGCGCGAGGCGCTGGCGATGATTGAGGCGCACGGCGGCAGCTGTGTCGGGGT
>JANQIO010000215.1 GCA_028282105.1 Halieaceae bacterium
GCCGCAGGTAATCAGCGTAACCATCTACATACTGCTGATTGGCGAGAAAGTAGCGAATCTCAAAATCAGAATAAAAACGATCAAGCACTTCGCGAGCGAGATTATCCAGGGGGTCAGGGGCCAGGCACCCTATGCAGCCATCAGCCATCGGCCACAGTGCTACCTTGTGGTCGATAAACCAGTCTACTTCTATTGAGGACTCCTGGAGGAACTCGACCACCTCGGCGTGGCGCGGCAGCGCATCTCCGGAGAGGAGCTCCAATCCCAGTTGATCAGAGAGTACGGGGAGTAGCGCATCTTCCGAGACGGCGCCGGAACGCACCAGCAGCACCCCAAGCCTGCCACCGGCTTTTGACTGCAATTGCAGCGCCTTGCGCAGGTCAGACTCCTGGATCAGCCCTCGCTCCAGTAGCAATTCACCAATTTTCTTAGAGGTTTCAAGCATTTGCCGCGCATTATAGCGCTTGCACAGAAGCCCTGGGAACCGCCCTATTCCTCCAGCATCGATCGGGCGAAGGCATTTCTCACCGGCTGGGTCAGGTAGGCCAGCATGGAGCGGCTACCGGTATTGATCAGCACCTCTGCCGGCATACCCGGCACCAGTTCCAGTTCGTCGAGCATGTCATAGCCTTCCGGGGTCACTTCCACCCGCGCCAGGTAGTAGGCGAGGCCCGAGCTCTCATCCCGCAATGCATCCGCCGAGAGGCTGGTCACCTGGCCATCGATCACCGGTGTGGTGGCGCTGCTGAAAGAGGAAAAGCGGATATCCGCCGGCTGCCCGGAACTGACACGGTCGATATCGGCAGGGTCGACCCGCGCCTCCACGATCAGCTCCTCGGCATTGGGTACCACGTACAACAGCGTCTCACCGGGCTTGACCACCTCGCCCAGGGTGGTCACGTCCATGCCCACCACCACGCCATCCACCGGTGAGCGAATCCGGGTGCGCTCGGCCCGGTCGGCGGTGGCGCGTATCCGCTCCTCCAGGTCGAACACCTGGATCTGAACTTCGCCCAGTTGCTCGACCACCGAGGTATGGAAAGCTTTCTGTAGCTGCAGGATTTCCAGACGGGTTTCGCCGGCGCTGATCTCCAGCCGCGCCACTTCAGAGACCAGCTCCGCCACCTCACCCTCGGTGTTGGCCAGGTTGCGCTCCAGCTCCCTCAGGCGCTGCTTGTCGGTATAGCCCTGGGCCTGCAGCCCGGCGTAGTCGCCGTATTCTTCGCGGAATGAGGCTTCCAGCCGCTGCTTGCCCGCCATCAGGCCCCTGGCCCCCTGGACCTGCTGCGCCAGTTGTTCGATGCGCTGCTCGAGGACAGCGATTTCACCCTCGTGGGCGTTGCGACGCGCCTCGAAAACCTGCTGCTGGCTCAACATGGCATCGGCGGCGCGCGGATCGGCGCCGTCCGCCAGCACCGCATCGAACTCGATACTGGCAAGGCCGTCCCGTTCGGCAAACAACCGGGACTCCATGGCCTTGACTGCATAGTACTGACTCATGGCCATTTCCAGCTGAGCCCGCGCCTGGGTGTCATCCAGGCTGATCAGCAACTGACCGGCTTGGACCAGGTCGCCATCCTTGATCAACAGCTCCCAGACGATGCCGCCTTCCAGGTGCTCAACACTCTTGCGGCTGCCTTTCACGGTCACGATACCCGGCGCCACCGCCGCACTCTGCAGGGGCGCCAGCGCTGCCCAGCCGCCGAAGCCACCAAAGGTCACCAGCACGATAAGAACGCCGACCAGGCGGGTGCGACGCAGCCCGCGATCATCAGCCGCGGCATCCACAGCACTGTCAGCCAGCGTCGCCACCCGGCACCCCCGGTGCACCCCGATCCGCGGGCCTGCGCGGATGCACCTGCTTGAATTTGCCCATGATCTCGCGGGCCGCACCAAAATCGGCAATCTGGCCATCGCGCAACACCAGAATCTTGTCAACGCAGGCCAGCACATTGGGGCGATGGGAAATCACCAACACGGTGCTGCCCAACTCACGCAACTGCTGCAAGGCATAACGCAGCGCCGCCTCACCGACATCGTCAAGATTAGAGTTGGGCTCATCCAACACCACCAGCTTGGGCTTGTCATAAAGAGCCCGCGCCAGGCCAATGCGCTGGCGCTGGCCGCCGGCCAGGCCGCCGCCAAGGGCGCCCACCACTGTGTCATAGCCGTTGGGCAGGCGCAGTATCATCTGGTGCACGCCCGCCAGCCTGGCGGCTTCGACCACGCGCTCGGAGTCCAGCTCGCCAAAGCGGGCGATGTTCTCCGACACCGTGCCCGTCAGCAGTTCGACATCCTGTGGCAGATAGCCGATATACGGCCCCAGCTCTTCGCGGTTCCACTGGGCGAGGCTGGCGCCGTCCAGGCGAACTTCGCCGGTCTGTGCCGGCCACAGGCCCAGCACCGCCCGGGCAAGCGTGCTCTTGCCGGCAGCGCTCGGACCGATGA
This sequence comes from Halieaceae bacterium, assembly GCA_028282105.1. Lineage (GTDB taxonomy): Bacteria > Pseudomonadota > Gammaproteobacteria > Pseudomonadales > Halieaceae > JANQIO01. The sequence continues at coordinate 2,449 of JANQIO010000215.1, forward strand.
TCCCCAACTGTTCACCCGCGGCCAGTTCAAAACTCACCCCGCGCAGGGCCAGATCGCCGCCGCCGGGTGGCACCACCCGCAGGCCCTCTACCTGCAAACGACCCTGGGGAGGCGGAAGGCTGAGGGACTCTACCCGGGGCGGCATAGCCGACAGCAATTCATCCAGGCGGGTGAATTGCTGGCGTGCCGCCTGCCAGCCCTTCCAGGCGCCCACCAGTTGGTCTACCGGCGCCAGCGCGCGGCCGAGCATAATGGAGCCGGCAATCATCATTCCCGGGCTGATCTGATTGTTGATGGCGAGGTAGGCGCCCAGGCCCAGCGCCAGGGATTGCAGCAGAATGCGCAACGCCCTGGAGGCGGCAGTCAGTGCGCCGGAGGTGTCGGCGGCGGCAGCCTGCAGGCTCACTGCGCGGCCGTTGTGGGCACGCCAGCGTGCGAACACCTGGGGCATCATACCCATGGCTTCGATAGCCTCGGCGTTGCGCAGCTGCTGGCCGGCGAAATTGCGGGCCTGGCCCTGCTCGCTGGCCGCGGTCGCCACCCGCTCGCGCGTCATGCGCTGGTTGGTCAGCGTCAGAATGCCAATCAGGGCAACGCTGGCCAGGGCCAGCAACCCGAAACCCGGGTGAAACAGGAACATCACCACCACGTACACCGGCACCCAGGGCGTATCGAAAAAGGCATTGATAGCGGGGCCGGAAAGAAATCCTCGCAGCCCGGCGATGTCCGACAGGGCCTGGGTACCGCCACGGCCGCCGGTCAGCAGCGCCGACCGATAGGTGGCATCAAACACCTCGGCCGCAAGCAGCGCATCGAGTTTCTCGCCAGCCCGGTTCATGATCTGGCTGCGCACCCAGTCCAGTGCACCCATGGCGGTTAGCAGGAACACCAGGATCAGGGTCAGCATTAGCAGAGTGCCTTCGCTGCGGCTGGCCACCGCGCGGTCGAAGACCTGCAGCATGTAAATCGCCGGGGCGATCATGAGGATGTTGATGAAAAAGCTGAAGCCCGCCGCCGACACCAGGTAGGGCCGCAGCGGTTTTACATGCTTCAGTAGTGTGGATTCCTGCAGTGGTTTCGCCATGCGCTGAACACACCAGGATTGCTCAATGCCGGGATTGTAGCACTCACTCAGGCACGCTGGGATGAGCAGCTCACGACCTCACCGGTCATGTAGGCGGAGTAGTCCGAGGCCAGGAACATCATCACATTGGCCACTTCCCAGACTTCCGCGGCGCGCCCGAAGGCCTCACGGCTGGCCAGTTGCTCCAGCAACTCCGGCGGCGAGGTCTTCTTGAGGAAGTCGTGAAAGGCAATGGAAGGCGACACCGCGTTGATACGCACGCCGTGGTCCGCGGCCTCCAGCGCCGAGCAGCGGGTCAGCGCCATGACCCCCGCCTTCGCCGCCGCGTAGTGGCACTGTTCCTGCTGGGCGCGCCAGCCCAGCACCGAGGCGTTATTGACGATCACCCCGGCACCCCGCGGCTGCATACGCCTGAGCATGGCCCGGGTCATGCGCATGGTGCCCGTCAGGGTCACATCCAGTACCCGTTGCCATTCCTCGTCTTCCATCTCCACCAGGAGTTTGCTGCCGCCGAGGCCGGCATTGTTGATCAGCACGTCGACGCCACCCATGGCCGACTCCGCCGCATCGACCAGGGCCTGGACGTCGGCCTCATCGGTGACATTGGCCAGCAGGCCGTGCACCGCTTCCAGCCCGGTCTCCGATTTCAGCGTGGCGACGGCTTTTTCCAGACGCCCCTCGTGTATGTCGCTGATGAACACCGCGCGAGCGCCCTCTTCCGCCGCCCGGGTGGCCGCCGCGAAACCGATACCGGCGCCCGCCGCCGCGGTAATCAATACGCTCTTGCCCGCCAGTAGATTGTGGCCGGGCACATAGGGTGGAGCTTGCTTGAGAGCCATTTGTTTTCTCCTGGCGCCCC
>JANQIO010000187.1 GCA_028282105.1 Halieaceae bacterium
CTGTCTCGATGAACGCTACGCGAACTTCCTTGCCAACGCAGTCGCACAGCCGGGCAGCAAAGAAGCGTTTATTGGCAACCCCCGGGAGTATGGCATCACCCTTAGCAAACGACTTTAGACGCCGGCGCGGCCAGCCCGAGTAGCGCAGGCTGGCCGGCGCTTTCCGACCAGAAGGCCTCAGGGCGAGACAGCTTCCGGCATGTCTGCAATTTCTACGCGATTGCGACCCTTCGCCTTGGCTCGATAGAGGGCTTCATCCGCGGTCGCGATCATGGAATCGGGGCTGTGTGAGGAGACCAGGCGCTCTGTGCTGTACAGACCAATACTGATTGTTACGGTGATCTCATGGCCGTCGACGATCACCGGCTGAGATTCCAGGGTGCGGCGCAACTCCTCGGCGACATTGACCGCACCGGCGATTGGCGTCAGCGGCAGAACGGCGAGAAACTCCTCGCCGCCGATGCGCCCAACGATATCATTGCATCGGAGGCGCTGCTGAATGACCGCCGCTACCTGCTGCAACACCGCATCACCCACCTGGTGCCCGTATCGATCATTGACCTGCTTGAAGTAGTCGATGTCGATGATCATCAGACTCAAGGACTGGCCGGCGGACTCTGCGATCGAAAACAGTTTGTCCATAGAATCGAAAATCGCGCGCCGGTTGGCCAGTCCGGTTAATGGATCCTCCAGGGCAATGCGGCGATTGAACTCCGCACTCTGCTCGACAGTTTTCAATACGAAACCGAAGGCGAGAAAAAACATGCCCAGATAATTGGTCAGGTAGAAATAGGTATTGAGCGGATCCCGCGACTGAAACTGCGACACCTCGTGCCAGCCAAAGGTCAGAGACAGCCCCCGGTATGCCATGGCCGACATGCCCACGGCGAGCGTAATCGCCATAATGATGCGCCCGCGCCCAACGATCAGATTGCCCGGGCGTGTCAGGACCCAGAGAATAAGAGCGATCTGATAACACAGGATGAACGAGGCGATGACGAGACGCGGGGCGCGTTCATCGAGTAACAGGGCGCTGACGAACAGCATCATGACCACAGGCAAGACGTGATACGCCGGAGCAAGCTGACTGCGGCGCGCCGACAACACCGCGAGAAGAACCAGTGTCAGGGTCAGTGAGCCGAGCATATTGCCGACCCCAATGGTCAGCAGCGGTGGCAGCGTGTCCCGCGCTCCGGCCATCAGGTAGTAGCCGCAATTGGCGACCAGGCCCCAGGCCAGTTGTTTCATACCCGGAATAGACTGGCCCAGTGCCACGGCCATCACTGCCATGGTCAGCGCGATATTGGTTACGACACTGACAACATACAGAGTGGGAATATCGAGTGTCATAAGGCCCGGAACTCGATGCACTGGATCGGGAAACTCATCGGCGGCGGAAGTCCCGCCGATGTTTTCTTTCTCGACATCATATACCCAAGGAGGGCTCCCCGGGCAACAAAGCTGCGGCAGGCGGCGCCGGCAACAGTTTGCACGAGGGGCGGCAGTCCGACCTTCGCTTCAGCGGAGCATGGCGGCCCGTCAGATTTTGAAGTACTCCGGCGGCGCCAGGCGGGCGCCATTGAGCAGTTCGCTGTTGATGGCTTTGGTTTTGGCGTAGGAACCTGGGTTGTAGTGATTCGGCGGATGCTTCATCGACAGCCATCCCATCTTCTGATAGGTAGCCGCCACCATCTGTGCACAAAATGCGTTTTCCATGCCGCTGTCGATGTCCGCCTGCCCCTCCAGCCAGTGCAGAAACTCCTGTTTCGTCGACGGAAACGGCGTGCCATCGTATTCGTACAGCACGGACCAGAGTTTCCGCTCGTCCACGCGAGCACCATGCAGGCGAGCAACGGCAAAGCGATAGGTCGAAGCATCAGGTGATGGGTAGAACTGATCCAGCTTGGAGAGGTATTCCTTGAGAAGCAGCAGGTGCGTACCCGGATGCCAGGGATCCGCCTCCTTGTGAATCTGGTCTTCCAGTTTATCGACCGTGTCCGCCGTCCAAAGATACAGCTGCCGATCGTCGTGAAAGCGCAGGATCAGCGCTGAATGGGTGAATACTCCACCGGCTAAAGCCGGTGGCTTCGGGTTACGGCTGAAAGCCGGATTAGTCGGCCATTCGGCCGACGGCTGCCGCTACACCACGTGAAAGTCATCGTCCGGCTCCGGCGGCGTTTGGTGCTTGATGTAGTCCTTCCACACTTCGTCCGTCACATTTCCGCTCGTAGCCACCCAATAGCCCCGCGCCCAGAGATGCTGACCCCAGTAACGCTTCCGCAGCGAGGTGAACTCCGTCAGCAGCCTGTGCGAGCTCTTACCCTTCAGATACTGAACCGCCCTCGACACCGACAGCTGCGGCGGGATGCCGATCAGCATGTGCACGTGATCCCGATTAATCGAGCCCGCATAGATCAGCATCTCTTTGCTGCGGGCAATCTCGCGTAACAACTCACGGCATCGCAGCCCCACGTCACCACCGAGTACCTGATACCGGTACTTCGTAGTCCAGACCAGGTGGTACTTGCAGTCCCAGACCGTATGGCTGCCGCTCTTGTAGGATTCCATCGCATCAGCTTATACCACCGGACTTATCCATCGCCTGAAGGCGAGGGGTTTACAGATCCCCTATCGGGGACTCTAAACAACAGATACATCTTTAGCATCGAAATAGGAGAGGGAAGCTTAAATCTAGTCAGCACGGCCACAAGACTCGAATGTGTGGTGATCATTGAGGTCCCATAGTACATTTGCGCCCAACCGTATCGCACTCAGCCGTTCGCTAAGCTCGACAAACCGTGCTTCCCTTGAGCACCTTCCCTAAAGATACCTTTTCTCACCACACGCCCACTTGGCGAGATGAAAAAGGAAATAGGCGAGAGAGTTACTCTGAAGCTGTTTCGAATCGTCTCGTCCGCGTCGTACCTAAGGATGAACGAATCACCGAGCACCGCTGAAAAGCTTTCTAGCAGAGCCTCCGCATGTTTCGTCGGAGTGCCGCTACATACACAGTAAACGGCACCATCAATTTTTTGCCAGATAGTGCTCACCGTCGCCCAGAGGTTTTGGCTCTCAATTTGCGACAGATCTTTCGCATGGAAAAGTATTACTACGAAGTCCTGTTTCTTGTGCTCCACCGCCACACCTTCTCCAACGTTGGTCAGCTCGAAAACATCACTGGGTGCCAACTCCCCTATCTCCAACCCGTTATACAGAAGCTCAGACTGGTCTCGTACTACAAT
>JANQIO010000207.1 GCA_028282105.1 Halieaceae bacterium
GGCCACATCGCGCATGGGCAGCACGCCGATGTGGCCCCGATGGCGGACGGAACGCCAGCCCTGGATTTCCTGATCGCGGAGCTGCAAGAACGCGGCGCCGGCATCAACCTCAAGAGTCAGGTGGTCGACGGGAGTCAGGTCGAGGTGCCCTACGAGGCCTGTATCACCTGGACCCAGGCGATTCTCACCCGCGAGGAGCGGGACTGCCAAAGCTTCGAGTCCTGCACCGGTAGCACCAGGAACCAGTGCTCTAACACGCCAAGGCTCAACAAGAGGCCGACAATAGCGTTGCCGGTTGCGACAAAGGCATCTTCCGCCAGCCAGGCGTGATGCAGGAACCACACGGCGGCGCCGGTACCCAACACCACGGAAAACGGAAACAGCAGATTGATGCGGCGCTGCTTCATGTACGTCACCAGGTGCTGCTGGCTGCGCGGCAGCCACTCGGCATGGAAATTGGCGACCCCAAGAAACAGGTTCAGTTTGGCGCTCCAGCGCATCAACCACAGGGAGACACAGGTCAGTCCGGCCACCTGGTTGGGCTGGCCGGCGGTGACCGCGACCACCGACAGCACCAGGGCGACTACTGCGAGTTCATGGTAAAGGCTTGTCTTCAGGGCCAGACCGAAGCGGGTCCAGCCAGTGGCGTCCGGCGGACAGGGGCGGTTGCTGGGGCCTGTGACGAAGCCCATCAGGTAACCCATTTCCAACCAGCCCCACAAACACAGGGCCTGCAGGAAGGCATACAGCGCGGCGCTTTGTGTCACCTGGGCGGCAACCGATTCAAGACTGGTGAAACACAGCACCAGCAAGGCACTGGCGCCCAGCATACTCCAGCGATGGGTGTGGGTCGGCAGGTGATTGAGCCACAGTATCAGCCCGGTGGTGAACCACCAGCCAAACACGGCGACCGCAGCGGCCAGCAAGTAGGCCATGCCGGGTCAGGACCTCGCCAGGCCGGCATCGAGCAGGCGTGCGAACACGTCGGCATTATCCGGCCCGAAAGCATTGAGTACGATGGTACGGCCAGTGGCCTGATCGCTGATGGTCAGCGCGCCATCGCTGTGACGCGCCAGCAGAAACGGTTGCTCCGCGCCCGCCTCAAGCGCACGCCGTTCGCGGGTCATGCTGCGCAGCACACCGCGCACAAAACTACCATCCCCGGACGGGAAACTGGCTAACAGGTCGCCGTCCCGCCAGTCGTACACCTCCACGGCACCAGCCTGGCCATCCTCAAAGCGCAGCTGGCGGCTGTTGACCACCGCCCCGGCAGCGACGTCGGCAACATCCGAGTGGGAACTGATACCCGCCCAACGTGCGACACCCACTGACAGCAGCGCCACCAGGGCCATGCCCCCTAGTACATAGGGGGCGTAGTCGCCAATAAACTGCTTGCTCTTCACGGCTCGTCACTCACCTGGCAGGGCTGCTCAGGTGGCCGACACGACGCCGGCAAACCCGGGTTCGACCTCTCGGGTCGATTCAGCCGGCCGGGCCGATGCGCCGACCACGTCGGCCAGCAGCGCTGCTGCCGTGTCGGCATTGGCCAGGCCGCGCAACGCGGGCTTGACGCGACCATAGTGCCAGGGCCGGGCATTGGGCCACAGGGCCATGAAAGAGATGCGATCGCCCTCGGCCAGGGTCAGGCAGATATCGGCATGGCTGCCGTAGCGGGCGATATCCGCCGCCTCAATACGCTCCAGCGGCACATTAATCATCATCGGAATGGCAACCCCAAAGCGCAGCACAATCCGCTTGTTGGTGAGGGTATAAACGGTGGAACGGGCGTACAACCAGGCCATTACCAGCAGTATTCCCAGCGCGATCAGGCCCAGCGCAAAGGGCCAGCTACTCGCCGCCAGCGCTTCCGTCAGGCTGGCGCCCGACTGCAGCTTGCTCCACAGGTACCAGGTCATCAGCAACAGGAAATACAGCGCCACACCCCGAACGTGGAACACCCGGCGGGCCAGGCCCTCCCATTCAGGCTCGCCCTGCCAAACGATGTACTCCCCTTCCGGGAGTTGCTCGGGCAAACCCCGAACCGGCTCGTACTCGTATTCGCTCATATCAGCGGCTCCATCCTCTCCGGCAGTGCGTACAGGTAGCCTCCACCGTAGTAGGCAGTGATCTGGTCCTCTTCCTGCAGGGTGATCTGGTTGGGGCTGGCAGTTACGGGAACATCGGCGAAGTGCTTGCTGGTGATGGACTTCACTCGCACGCTGCCGTCGCGACCGCTGATCCTGGAGAAATTGATCGGCAGCAGCACGCGCTTGGCGGCGGCTGGCGCGGTCATCTCGCCAGGTTCTGCGGCTGGTGCTTCTGCATCGGCAACTTCGACCTCCAGGTAGCGCAGCTGGGGCTCGGCGAGATCCATCCAGCAGTCCACCACTGTGCCACCGACCTCACCGTCTACTCCGTAAACCGGCTGGCCACGGGGGTCCGGATCCTGAGAGGCAAGCGACCAGTCCGGCAGATTGCGCATTGGCTGGATACGGGGCTGCCCTTCGTGGGTCAGGTCCGGGGTCTGGGGGCGAATATTCCAGGACCCCGGGCCCACACCAGTCAGCATCGGGTCGCCGGTGGTTTCCAGCGGATACCCGGGCTTGCCTTTTTTCAAGGCCAGGTCGCGCTGGGGCTCCGGGTCCGGCCGGGGCACAGTCCTGGTTCCCTGGCCATGCGGCAGCACGAAGGTCTTGGGCGGCGGCATATCGGGCCAGCCGGGAAGCCCCGGCCTGGTTTCGTCGTATTGCTCCAGCGGATAGCCTTCGCGCTTGGTTTCCCGGTGCAGCCAGAAAACCAGGGTGAAGAAAAAGATCCAGAATGCATAGAGCACCAGTTGCGCTACATCGATGTAGCCGGTTACTGCACCTGTTCCCATGATGAACCTCCTGCGTCGGTTCGAACTATTGAGGAATATCGTTTAAGTAAAAGGCGGGCCGTTCAGTTGGCTCCTCCGCCTGATTTCGCACCAGCGGCCCTATCACCACCAGCGCCAGAAACAGCACCAGAATTTCAAGCTGGTAAACCGCTCCGTAACCTGTTGCCGGCCCGGTCAACGCCGGACCGAGCATGCCGCCTTCGGCCAGGTGGCCGACGCTATCGCGCAGCCCACCGCCGCCGGCAATCGCCAGACCGGTGGCCGTGGCTTGCACCGCACCCCAGGCGCCCAGCGCGATCCCGGAGCGGCCACCCTCGGCGAGGTCCATGGCGGCGGTCAGGGTGCCAATCGCGAAGGCGCCGGAACCAAAGCCAATCGCGGCGGTACCGAGACGAAACAGCAGCCCGGACTCCAGCGGCGCCGCCAGCAGCACCGCGGCAAATGCAAAAATACCGACTAGCGCGCCGTTGGCGGCCAACCTCAGCGGATCCCGTCCTTCGCTGAGCTGGCGCGAGGCCAGCGCGAAAGCCGCCAGCATGCCGAGACTGAAAATCGCGGTGAGTCCGGTGGTCGCAGCCACCGACAGGCCGAGTACCTGGCCTCCGTAGGGCTCCAACAGGATGTCCTGCATGGAAAAGCCAATTGAACCCAGACCAACGGCCAGCAGCAGGCGCGGCGCACGGCCGCTTTGCTTGAGCTGAGACCAGCTCTCCCGAAAGCGGGGGCGCTGGCGATCATGGGCCGTCAGGGTCGGATTGCGGGCCTCCTGTTTCCACAGGGCGATGACGTTGAGCACCATGGTCAGCACGGCTGCGCCCTGTACCACCCGAATCAGCCGGATGTAGTCAAATTCCTGCAGCAAGGCGGCGAAGGCCAGTGAGCTGATAATCATGCCCACCAGCAGAGTGACGTAGAGCAGAGCCACCACCCGCGGCCGCAACCGGTCCGAGGCCAGATCCGTGGCCAGCGCCAGCCCCGCCGTCTGCGTGGTGTGCAGGCCCGCGCCCACCAGCAGGAAAGCCAGCGCGGACGCCACCATCCCGGTCCACAGCGGGCCGTTGTGCGGTTCGGTCAGCACAATCAGTGCAAACGGCATGATCGCCAGGCCACCGAACTGAGCCATGGTGCCCAGCCAGATGTAGGGCACCCTGCGCCAACCCAGGTAGGAACGATGGTGGTCGGAGCGGTGCCCGACCAGGGCTCGCAGGGGAGCAAATAGCAACGGCAGCGACACCATCAGCGAGACCAGCCAGGCGGGTTGCTCGAGTTCCAGCACCATGACCCGGTTGAGGGTGCCATTGAGCAGCACCACCGCCATGCCCACGGAGAACTGGAACAGCGACAGCCGCAGAATCCGTTCCAGCGGCAGCTCACTGCTGGCTGCATCGGCAAAGGGCAACCAGCGCTCGCTGATTTGTGGCACGGAAAACTTCACCGGGCGGTCAACTCCATCGCCTGAGACGTGTAAAAGCCGCTCTTGACCCGATAGCCCCGGCCCACAGACCAGCCCTGCGCGCCGAGCTCCAGACTCACGGTCCGGGCCAGCGCATCCTCCGCCACGGGTTGAATGGCCGGCGCCCGGTTGCCGCGGGGAAACAGCCGTCCTACGGTATGCATGGCAGCCAGCATTGGCGTGCTGGGGGCAAAGGTGAACAGCACGCTGCGGCGGGCGCGGGATGTCATCTGGTGCAGTACACCCATCACATCCTCGAGTTGGTAGTGGATCAACGAGTCCATGGCTACCACGTGGTCGAAGTCGCCAAGATCGGCATTGGACATATCGCCAACCCGGAACTCGACCTGGCCGCGCAGTTCTTCCGGCAGACGTTCGCTGGCCAGTTCCACCAGGGTGGGTGACAGGTCAGTCGCCACCACCTGGGCGCCCCGCCGCGCCGCTTCCAGGGCGAAGGCACCGGTCCCGCAGCCTGCATCCAGCAGACGCCGGCCGCTCAGGTCTTCAGGCAGCCAGCTCAGCAGAGTCTCACGCATCTGGTCCCGGCCGGCTCGCACCGTGCGCCGAATACGGCCCACGGGGGCATCCGAGGTCAGTCGCTTCCAGGCTTCGACCGCGGTCTGGTCGAAGTAGGTTTCCAGCTCGGAGCGGGTCTGTTCGTAGCTCGATGCGCTCATCAATCGAATCCCAGGAAGTCGAACAGGTCGCGGTCCTTCATCGGCGTCACGTCGAGTTCATCGGTACCGTCCCACAGGGACTGGGCCAGGTTCAGGTACTCCTGCTGCACTTCAGCCAGGCCATCGACCGGGTCCATCTCGAACAGGGTCGACTTCTTCAGGCGGCTGCGCCGAATCACGTCCAGGTCGGGGAAATGCGCGAGCCGCCTCAGGCCCACCGCCTCGTTGAAACGGTCGATCTCGTCGGTGGCAGCACTGCGATTGGCGATCACGCCGCCGAGCCGCACCGGGTAGTTCTTGGATTTGGCGCCGATGGCGGAGGCGATGCGGTTCATGGCGAAGATGGAGTCGAAATCATTGGCAGTCACCACCAGCGCCCGCTCAGCGTGCTGCAGCGGTGAGGCGAAACCGCCGCACACGACATCACCCAGCACGTCGAAGATCACCACGTCGGCGTCTTCCAGCAAATGGTGCTGCTTGAGCAGTTTCACGGTCTGTCCGACCACATAACCACCGCAGCCGGTGCCGGCAGGCGGCCCACCGGCCTCCACACACATCACACCGTTATAGCCCTCGTACATGTAATCTTCCGGGCGCAGCTCCTCGGCGTGAAACTCCACCGATTCGAGTACATCGATCACGGTGGGCATCAGAGCCTTGGTGAGGGTGAAGGTGGAGTCGTGCTTGGGATCACAGCCGATCTGTATGACCCGCTTGCCCAGCTTGGAGAATGCCACCGACAGGTTGGACGAGGTGGTGCTTTTGCCAATGCCACCCTTGCCGTAAACGGCAAACACCTTGGCTTTGTCGATGGCCACATCGGGATCGAGGTGAACCTGCAGGCTGCCCTCGCCGTCCCCGTCGCCGGGGTCAATGCTGTGCACGGGAATATTCGTCAATTGGTTCACGCTGCTACCTCCGGTGAAATGCCTTCAAGCCAGTCTTCCAGGTCTTCCCCGGCCTGCTTGAGCGCATTAAGCGTGTTTTCATCTGGGTGCCAGTACTGGCGCTCGTGTGCCTCGAGCAGGCGGTGTGCCACCTTGACCGAAGCGGAAGGATTAAGCTCGGCGAGACGCTTGCGCATCTCCTCGTCGAGAATGAATGTCTCGGACAGGCGCTGGTATACCCAGGGCGCCACCTGGCCTGTGGTAGCAGACCAGCCCACGGTGTTGGTCACGTGGGTCTCGATACTGCGCACGCCTTCATAACCATGCTGCAGCATGCTTTCGTACCACTTGGGGTTGAGCATGCGCGAGCGGGTCTCCAGGGCGAGCTGCTCGGACAGGGTGCGCACCTTGCCGTTGGCCATGGTCTGGTCAGAGATATAGACCGGCACCTCGCTGCCGCGGGAGCGCTGCACCGCCCGGCTGATACCGCCGAGGGTGTCGAAGTAGTGGTCGACCGTGGTGACACCCAGCTCCACTGAATCGAGATTCTGATAGGCCAGGTCGACACCGCCGAGCATGCTCTGCAGCAGCTCGGATTGCTGGGCGGGCTGGCCGTCGCAGCCGTAGGCAAAGCACTTGCGGCGGCTGTAGGCCTCGGCCAGCTCGTCTTCCTCTTCCCAGCGCGCGCTGTCCACCAGCAGGTTGACGTTGGAGCCGTAGGCGCCTTCGGCGTTGCTGAATACCCGCAGTGACGCGGTCTCCAGATCGCAATCATGTTTGGCCTGGTAGGCCAGGCTGTGCTTGCGCACAAAGTTCTGCTCCGGTGCTTCGTCGGCAGACGCCGCCAACAGGGCCGCCTCGGCCAGCATGCGCGTCTGTAGCGGCAACAGGTCGCGAAAAATTCCGGACAAGGTGATCACCACGTCGATGCGCGGTCGCCCGAGCTGCTCCAGGGGAATAAGCTGCGCCCCGCAGAGGCGGCCGTAGCCGTCCCGGCGCGGCTCCGCGCCCATCAGCGCCAGGGCCTGGGCAATCGGCGCGCCCTCGTTTTTCATATTGTCACTGCCCCACAGCACCAGGGCGATCGACTCGGGTACGCCATTGCCTTCCGCCGCATGCCGCGCCAGCAGGTCCTCGGCCTGGCCCCGGCCTTCGCGCACGGCAAACGCGGATGGCAGGCAGTAGGGGTCAAAGCCGTGCAGATTGCGAGCCGTGGGCAGCACGTCAGGGTTGCGCAGCAGGTCTCCGCCCGGCGCCGGCCGTACATAGCCACCGTCCAGGGCGTGCAGGATGGCCGGCAATTCGTCGTTGCTGGCCAACTGCCCCGCCACGCCGGCCAGGGAATCCAGCACCTCCGCGGAGGCGGCTTCCGCCGAGACCGCGGCGCCTTCCATCAGCGCCTCTAGCTGCGCGTCTTCCAGCTCCAGGCTGTGGCTGGCGCGGGCCACTGAGCGCAGCAGCTCGCGGCGCTGCTCGTGCGGAACCGGCGCGCCTACCTCATGCAGGCCAAAGGGAATCAGGGTGTGTTCCAGTTCAATCAGGTGCAGGCGCAGGGCCTCAATAAGGTCGGCGCTCTGGTGATCCCACACCGGCTCAAGCTCGGCCAGGTCCAGTGCGGCCGCCTGGGACTGGATCAATGCGGCCTGCTCACTGCAGGCCTGCTGCTCCGCCTCGTCGCGGGTGCGCCAGTGGCCGATAGACTCCTTGAGTTCTACCAGGCCGCGGTATAGCTCAGACTCGGTGACCGGCGGCGTCATATAGGTAATCAGGGTCGCGGCGCTACGGCGCTTGGCCAGCAGGCCTTCCGAGGGGTTGTTGGAGGCGTACAGGTAGTAGTGCGGCAGGTCGCCAATCAGGCGATCGGGCCAGCACTCACCAGACATACCCACCTGTTTGCCAGGCATAAATTCCAGCGCGCCATGGGTGCCGTAGTGCAGCACCGCGGAGGCGCCAAAATCCTCCCGCAGGTAACGATAGAAAGCGCTGAAGGCATGGGTCGGTGCAAAGCCCTGCTCGAACAGCAGTCGCATCGGGTCGCCTTCCCAGCCGAAAGCCGGCTGTACGCCGACCAGTACGTTGCCGAACTGGGCGCCGAGCACAAACAGGGAACGCCCATCGCTGAGCTGCTTGCCCGGCGCCGGCCCCCATTGGGCCTCGATCTCGTCCAGATGGCGCTCACGAGCGAGGTGATCGTCGACGTCGACACGGTCGTGCACGTTGGCATACACGCCGTACTGCAGGGCATTGCCCTCGGTAACCGCTTCGCGCAGGGCATCCGGGCTCTGGGGCAGGTCTACCGTGTACCCCTCCCGCGCCAGCATCTCCAGGGTGTTGTAGAGCGAGTTGAACACCGAGAGCTGCGCCGCGGTGCCGGTATTACCGCCATTGGGCGGGAAGTTGAACAACACCACCGCCAGTTTGCGGTCCTTACGCGGCTGTTTGCGCAGCTCTACCAGGCGGGCCACCCGGGCCACCAGGGTATCGATACGCTCATTGTGCGGCGACATATCTTCGGCGCCATCTGCCGAGCGGCCGCCGTAGATGATCGGCCCGGTAGCGCCTTCCAATTCCGGAATCGCCACCATCATCGTCGCCTCAATCGGCGTCAGGCCGTGCTCTGAACGCTGCCACTGGTCCACACTCTGGAACTCCAGTGGCTGGGCGGCGATGTAGGGAACGTCGAGACTGGCCAGCAGTTCTTCCGCGGCCTGGGCATCGTTATAGGCCGGGCCGCCGACCAGGGAGAAACCGGTCAGTGACACCACGGCGTCTACCGTGGTTTCCCCGTCCTTGACGAAATAGCTCTCCACCGCCGGGCGGGCATCGAGCCCGCTAGCAAAGGCGGGCACCACGCTGAAACCTTGGGCCTCGAGGCCTTCGATGACCGCGTCATAGTGGGCGGTGTTACCGGCCAGAGCGTAGGAGCGCATGATCAGCACCCCTACCCTGCCCGCTTTACCGCGCTTGCGCGGCAGGCTGCCGGCTTTGGCACTGATGCGGCCCTTCATGCGCGGGTGGTAGACACCCGTCTCCGGGTATTCCACCGGTGCGGCGACCTTAAGGCTGCCGCGCAGGCTTTCACGCTCACCGGCGGCGTAGCGATCCACCAGGAAGGCCACCATCTCACAGACGTTTTCCTCACTGGCGGCCAGCCAGTACTGCAGGGTCAGGAAGTAGGCCCGCACGTCCTGGGCGGTACCGGGGATAAAGCGCAGAATTCTCGGCAACTGCCGAAGGATGGACACCTGCTGGGCGCCCGCCCCCTGTTTGGAGCCCTTGCTCTTGCCGCGCAGGCGCTTTAGCAGCGCCATCGGTCCGGTGGCTTCACCGTCCATGGTAAAGCGACCCATACGAGTCAGCTTCATTACTTCTGCTGCCGACATCGCACAGATCATGGCGTCACAGTCGTCCCGGCGCGCCGCCAGGGCCGGCAGCACCGCATTAATCTGGTGCTCCAGGAACAGCATGGTCACCACGACAATGTCGCCGCTGGCGATGTCCGCGTGGCAGGCGTCCAGTGACTGTGGATCCGCCTCCCAGTTGGTGGCGGCATGCATGCACAACTCCAGGCCAGGCAGGACAGTCCGCAGCTTGGCATGGGCTTCTTTCATTACCGTGTTCAGGTGGTTGTCGAGGGTGACAACGACCACCTTTATCGGCGTGGCGTCAGTTGCTGAAGTGCGCTTTTGCTTCATACAGCGTATCCAGGTCGATCGTCTCGAGGCCGCGCTCGGCGGCGTAGCGTTCTGTATTGCGACGGGCCTTGCCGCGCACAAAGAACGGGATTTTTTTGAGTTCTTTTTCAGCGTCTGCACCCCAGGCCAGGGTCAGGCTGGCGGCGTCCGCCGCAGGCTGGGGCGCGGCGCGCTCGTGGCTGCCACCCCCCGAGGCCAGGTGTGAGGCGGTCACTTCCTCGTTGAATTCGAAGTCCTCGCGGAACATGGTCAGCAGATGCTCTTCCAGGCCCATCATCAGGGGATGCACCCAGCTGTCGAAAATGACGTTGGCGCCTTCAAAGCCCATTTGCGGCGAGTAGCGGGCGGGATAATCCTGGACATGCGCCGGGGTGGAAATCACCGCACAACCAATACCCTGGCGCTTGGCGATGTGGCGCTCCATCTGCGTACCCAGGACCAGTTCAGGCTGCAAGTCCGCCACCGCTCGTTCCACCACCAGGTAGTCGTCGGTAATCAGCGCTTCCAGGCCCAGCGACTTGGCCATCTGCCTGACATCGCGAGCCTGTTCGCGGGCGTAGGTGCCCAGGCCAACCACATCGAAGCCGAGTTCCTCGCTGGCGATTCGCGCTGCCGCCACCGCATGGCTGGCATCGGCGAAGATAAACACGCGCTTGCCAGTCAGATAGGTGGAATCCACCGAGCGCGAATACCAGGGCAGGTTGGAAAACTCGTCATCCAGCACCCCGGACACATCGGCGCCGGTAACCTCTGCCACCTCACGCAGGAAGTCGCGGGTCGCACCGACCCCGATCGGCACTGTGCGTATCACCGGCTGAGCAAAGCTGCGCTTGAGCCAGTCGCAGGTGGTGTCAGCCACTTCCGGGTACAGGCAAACGTTGGCGTCCGCCTCGGGAATGCGCAACAGATCGGCAGGGCTGGCACCCAGCGGCGCTACCACGTTAACCCGGACCCCAACCCGCTCCAGCAGGGCACTGATCTCGCGTACATCGTCGCGGCAACGGAAGCCCAGGCTGCTCGGGCCCAGCAGGTTGACGCTGGGTGCGCTGTCGGGGTCTCGCGCTGGCCGCTCACTGCCGGGTGCCGGCGCGCGGCCAGCCAGTAGCCCGCGCACCAGGCTGTAGAGCGTTTCACTAGCGCCCCAGTTTTCCTTGCGCGAATAGGCCAGCATTTCCAGCGGGATAATGGGGATCGGCAGGCCGGCACCATTGACCAGGGTGCCAGGTTGATCCTGTAACAGCTCCGCGGTGCAGGAGTCCCCGACCAGCAGCAGCTGCGGCTGGTGATGCTTGCAGGCATCTTCCGCGGAACGCAGCACCAGGTTGGCGGTATCGTCGCCGAGATCCCGGGCCTGAAATGTCGTGTAAGTGACCGGCGGCCGGCGCTTGTGGCGCTCGATCATGGTGAACAGCAGGTCGGCGTAGGTATCACCCTGGGGTGAATGCAACAGCAGGTGGACGCCTTCCATGGATGCGGCAACGCGGATGGCGCCGACATGGGGTGGCCCTTCGTAGGTCCACAGGCTCAGCTCCATTGGAAACCTCCCAGGCGTTGCTCCCGCGCCAGTGGCCGCGTAAACAGGCCCGCCAGGTCGGCGGCCTGGTCAAAGCCCTGGATGGGGGTAAATACCAGTTCGATAGACCATTTGGTGCGCAGGCCCTCTGCCTCCAGGGGGTTGGCTATACCCAGGCCACAGACTGTCAGGTCCGGTCGCGCCGCGCGCAGGCGAGCGAGCTGCGGCTCAAGGTCCTGGCCCTCGGTCAGTTCGGTGCCGGCCGGCAGCCGCGCCAGTTCCTGGGCCATGAGGGCCTGCTCCAGGAAAGGCGTGCCCACTTCGCCGAGCTGCATACCGCACTCTTCGGCCAGGAAGCGGGCCAGCGGAATCTCCATCTGGGAATCGGGCAGCAGGCTTACGGTCTGCCCCGCCAGCCGCTCGCGGTGTATGGCCAGCGCCTTGACGGCGCGCTGGTAAGGCGCCGAGGTCACTTCATCGAAGCGCGCGGCATTGACGCCAAAGGCATCGGCGGCAGCGCGCAGCCAGGCCAGGGTGCCCTCCGCGCCCAGCGGATAAGGTGCCGGTAGCAGCCGGGCGCCGCGTTCTGCCAGGGCGCGAGAGGTATCCCCGAGCCAGGGCTGCGCCAGCAGCACCCGGGTACCGGCGCCAATCGGCGGCAGCTCTTCGGCGCGGCGGCCGGGGAAAAAACGTACCGCGGGTATCCCCAGTGCGTCGAACAGCCGCTTGAACTGATCTTCGACGATATCCGCCAGGGTCCCCACAACCAACAGCTGTTCAACGCGGTCGTCACCGGGCAGGTCGGCCACCAGCCGCTGCAGGCAACTGTCTTCGCCCTGGGTAAAGGTGGTCTCGATACCGCTGCCGGTGAAATCAACAAAGCTCACCTTGCCGCCGTGGTTGCGTTGCAGTCGCTGAGCAGCGTTGCCCAGGTCCAGCTTGATGACTTCAGACGGGCAACTGCCCACCAGGAATACCGTCTTGATGTCGGGCCTGCGTTCCACCAGTTGCCCTACCACCCGGTCGAGCTCCTCATTGCAGTCGGCGAGGCCGGCAAGGTCCTTGTCCTGCAGTATGGCGGTGGCGAAGCGAGGCTCTGCGAAAATCATGACGCCGGCAGCGGACTGCAGCAGGTGCGCGCAGGTACGGGAGCCCACCACCAGGAAAAAGGCATCCTGGATTTTGCGATGCAACCAGACAATAGAAGTCAGGCCACAGAATACGGCGCGTTGTCCCCGCTCCTGCCTCGCCTGCAGCGCGGAATCACTGGCGAGGACAGGGCTACTCATGACTGCACCAGTTGCAGGGGCGGCGGCTCGTGAGACTCGAGCCTGGCGCGCCTCAGCTTGACCAGGAATTGTGCGGCGTTGACGACATAAATGGCGTAAGCCGCCAGCGCTATGTTCATCTGGGTGACCGGCGAGGCCAGCTCAAACAGCCAGGCCGCCAGGTATGCCGTGTGTAAAGCGATGACCAGCATGCTGACCATGTCCTCCCAGTAAAAGGCAGGAGCAAACAGGTACTGGCCGAAAACTTCTTTTTCCCAAATGGCGCCGGTAATCATTATGGTGTATAAAACCGCCGTTTTTACCACCACCGACCAGGTAGCGGCTCCCAGGCCTTCCCCCGTCGACAGGAATTTGAGGACCAGCAGGAGGCTGACAAGAAACACCAGGAACTGGAGCGGCGCCAATATTCCCTGCACCAAGGTCCAGCGCGTGGCATCTCGCCGACGCCGCTGTTCGGGCGTGTAGAGGGAAATCACTTGTGACGATACTGACTCTGTCATCACGGGGATCGGCGCCGGTTATTGTTGGATTACCACAGAATCTAGCGCTTGTCGGACAAACTGTCAATATTGCCTTACACTTAATGAAGTCTAATAAATTTGACATAACGCAGGGTTTGCGATTAACTCGAACTACCGAGGTATATGCAAGCGACGCGCTCGCACGGCCAACGGTCGGATTCGCCCCAACCGCGTCATCTGACCGCGGTAAAAGCCACCCTTTATTGAGAAACGGAAACTGCGCGTGCTAGGTCAGTTGGACCCTCAGGCATCGGCCGACCTCGTAACGAGAATGGCCGATTTCACAATGCTACTGGACCCCAGTGGCCGCATCCTTGAATTGTCCGTCAATAGCGAAGACCTCGCCGGCGCTGTCGATGACAGCTGGATTGGCAAGGATCTACGCGAACTGGCCACCTCCGACAGCCGGCCCCGGGTGGAAGAACTGCTCCAGCAGGCCACCGCCAACCCCGGTAACGTCGGCAGCTGCGATGCCAGCCATGAGATCGACGACGACGAGGGCGACCTACTGGTGCGCTACCGGGCGGTGACACGGGGCAGCAATGCCGAAATCCTGCTGCTCGGGCAGGACATGCGCCCGGAAGCCAACCTGCGCCAGCAGTTGATGAACGCCCAGCAAGCACTGGAACAGGACTACTGGCGGCTGCGCCAGATTGAGACCCGCTACAAGCGGCTGTTCGACATGGTCAGCGACGCGATTATTGTGGTTGACGGCGATAGCCATCGCGTCATCGAATCCAATCCGCGCGCAGCCACCCTGCTGGCCCCGGACCAGGGCTCAATTGCCGGCAAGCCGTTCCCGGTTGGGCTCGACAAAACCGGGACTCGCAGCGTCAAAGCACTACTGGACGAAGCGCGGGTGTCCGGCCGCGGTCGTGCTGAAGAAGTGCACACCGAACACGGCAACCACTGCTTTGATATCAACGCCACGTTCCTGCGCCAGGGCAATGAAGCGCGCTACCTGGTTCGCTTCAGCGAACACGGCAGCGACGGCGTGGGCGCGGAGCATGGCACCGATGCCCTGCTGGGCGCGTCCCTGCAGTCCTCGCCGGACGCCATCCTGCTTACCGATGAAGATGGCCGCGTGATCGCCGCCAACCAGACTTTCCTGGAACTGGCCCAGGTGGTTTCACAGGAGCAGGTGATGGGCCAGCTCGCCGATCGCTGGCTGGGACGCTCTGGCGTGGATCTCAGCGTATTGCTGACCAATCTGCGCAAGAGCGCCAGCGTCAAGCTGTTTAGCACGACCTTACAGGGAGAACAGGGCTCGACGGCCGATGTCGAGGTGTCCGCCACCGCACTGTCCAACTCTCGCGGCCGCAGCCTGGCCTTTTTTATCAGGGATGTGGGGCGCCGCGTCGCCACCGAGCACCCCTCCGCCGCTCAGCTGCCCCGCTCTATCGAACAGATCACCAAGCGCGTGGGCCGGGTGCCACTCAAAGACCTGGTACGCGAATCCACCGATGTCATCGAAGCCCTGTGCATCGAGGCGGCTCTCGCCCTCACCCACGACAACCGCGCTTCCGCGGCAGAATTGCTGGGTCTCAGTCGCCAGAGCCTGTACGCCAAACTGCGTCGCTACGAGATTGATGGCCCCGGCGACGAGCCCGGCTAAGCGCTACCCGCACTCCGCTTAAGCTGCATCAAGTTAATTGACGAAGTTGACTGTCCATTTTTGTTGACAGTCAACTGTGTTGTTTCTATATTACAGTCATGCTTCCTGAAGCCATGGCGCCGATACCCAGCACCCGCCCGGAACTGCGCGGTATGCTGCAACTGCTGAAGCCTATTACCTGGTTTCCGCCAATGTGGGCCTTTGCCTGCGGCGCCGTATCCTCCGGCACCAGCCCTATCGACACTCCGCTGCTGCTGATCGCAGGCATTCTGCTGGCCGGCCCCATGGTATGTGGCGCCAGCCAGGTGGTGAACGACTGGTTTGACCGCGAAGTAGACGCCATCAATGAACCCCACCGCCCGATTCCGTCCGGCCGCGTACCCGGCAGCTGGGGCCTGTACCTGGCGATCATCTGGTCGTTCCTGAGCCTGCTGCTGGGCATCAGTCTTGGCATCACGGTGTTCTGGGCCACCCTGCTGGGCCTGATCCTGGCCTGGGCCTACAGTGCCCCGCCCCTGCGTTTCAAGCAGAATGGCTGGCTGGGCAATCTGGCCGTGGGTATCTCCTACGAGGGACTGGCCTGGATCACCGGCGCTGCCGTGTTCCTGGGCACCCTGCCCGGCACGCCGATACTGGCGCTGGCTTTGCTTTACAGCCTTGGCGCCCACGGCATTATGACACTCAACGATTTCAAGGCACTGGAAGGCGATCACTCGCTGGGCATTCGCAGCCTGCCGGTGCAACTGGGCGCTGAACGCGCCGCCAAGGTCGCCTGCCTGGTGATGGGCGTACCCCAACTGTTTGTGATTGCCCTGCTCTACGACTGGGGCCAGCCCCTGTTTGCCGGCATCGTCCTGGCCCTGTTGGCGCTGCAGCTTGCCGCCATGCGCAAGATGCTGCGCGATCCCAAGGCGCTGGCGCCCTGGTATAACGGTACGGGCGTTACGCTATATGTGCTGGGAATGATGGCCAGCGCCGTCGCTGTACGAGGCCTGGCATGAGCCGCGCTCAAGCGGGCGATTACGGCGGCCTCGGATGGCTGGCGATTATTCGCCTGGGCCTGGTGCAGACTGCCCTCGGGGCGGTCATTGTGCTGACCACCTCCACCCTGAACCGGGTAATGGTGGTGGAATTGGCGCTGCCCGCCATGCTGCCGGGCATACTGGTCGCCCTGCACCACATGGTGCAGATGACGCGACCGCACGTGGGTTACGGCTCCGACGTCGGCGGACGCCGCACTCCCTGGATTATCGGCGGCATACTGGTGCTGGCCAGCGGCGGTGTGCTCGCCGCCTTCGCCACTACCCTGATGGACGCCACCCTGGCCTGGGGCGTCGGCCTCGCGGTGATGGCCTTCCTGATGATCGGCCTGGGGGCCGGTGCAGCGGGCACCTCACTGCTGGTGCTGCTGGCAAAGAAAGTGGCGGCTGCACGCCGGCCCGCCGCTGCCACGCTGGTGTGGATCATGATGATTGCCGGCTTCGCCATAACCGCCGGCGTCGCCGGCCAGTTCCTGGACCCGTTCAGCCCGCAACGCCTGGTAGCGGTCACCGGCACAGTATCCCTGGCGGCAGTGATCATCACCCTGTTCGCCATCCGCGGCATCGAAGCCAGTGCCGGCGGCTATAGTACCGACAACAGTGCCGACAACAGTGCCGACAACCGTGCAGACAGCGACGCAGCCGAAGGCGGTGATGGTAACCGCATGCCGGACTTCCGGGTAGCGCTGCGGGAAATCTGGGAAGAACGCCAGGCCCGCCAGTTCACCGTATTTGTATTTGTGTCGATGCTGGCCTTCAGCGCCCAGGACCTGATCCTGGAGCCCTTCGCCGGCACCGTCTTCGGCATGACGCCGGGCGAGTCTACGCAGTTGGCTGGCATTCAACACAGTGGCGTGCTGATGGGCATGTTGATGGTCGCCCTCAGCGGCAGCCTGCTGAAGCTCAATAGCGTGGTGCACCTGCGACGCTGGACGGTGGGCGGCTGCATTGCCTCCGGATTTGCCTTGCTGGGCATTGCCAGCGGCGGCGGCTACGCGGAACACTGGCCCCTGGCCACCAATGTCTTCCTGCTTGGCGCGTCCAACGGCGCCTTCGCTGTGGCAGCAATCGCTTCAATGATGAACCTGGCCGCCGACGGTCGAGCCCGCCGCGAGGGACTGCGTATGGGTCTTTGGGGCGCCGCCCAGGCTATCGCTTTTGCCCTCGGCGGCTTCCTGGGCACAGTGGCAATTGATGTCACCCGCCAGTTTGTGTCCGAGCCCGCCGCCGCCTATGCCCTGGTATTCACCGCTGAAGCCATCCTGTTCCTGTGGGCCGCGCGACTGGGAAGCGCGGTGCGCAACACCCAACCCCATCATGCACCGGCACCCGCCTTTGGCGAGGTGGCCGTCGCCAGCCTGCTCAACGAGAGGTAGCAGCCATGAGCCATGAAACAGCCATGAGCCAACCAACAGCCATGAGCCATGAAACAGCCATGAGCCAACAAACAGCCATGAGCCAACAAACAGCCACAAGCCAACCAGCGCCCGGCGCAACCGCTTCGGCAGCAGGCTCCCAAACGCCCCTGACGCAGCGCCCGGAACAATACGATGTCATCGTGATCGGCGGCGGACCCGCCGGCGCCACCGCGGCCACCGAGCTGGCCCGGGCCGGTCACAGCGTGTTGATGCTGGAGCGGGCCTTCAGGATCAAGCCCTGTGGCGGCGCCATTCCGCCACGGCTGATAGAAGACTACGACATTCCCCAGCACCTGCTGGTAGCCAAGGTCACTTCGGCGCGCATGGTGTCGCCGACCCAACAGAAAGTCGACATGCCGGTAGGCGACACCTACGTCGGCATGGTTGACCGGGAAGTGTTTGACCCCTGGCTGCGGCAGCGGGCCGTGGAAGCCGGCGCAACGCAGCGCATCGGCAGCTTCAAGCAGCTCAGGCGCCGGGATGATGGCCGGGTGGAAGTGGACTTTGCCGACAAGGAAAACGGCGGCGAAGTGACCACCGTGATCGGCCGCACCGTGATTGGCGCCGACGGCGCCAACTCCCAGGTGGCAAAAACCTATGTGCCCGGCGGGGACCAGAAGAAGTGTGTGCTGGCCTACCACGAAATCGTGCGCTCGCCGATCGGTTCCGCGGGCGGCAACTTTGATCGCAACCGGGCGGACGTCTGGTACCAGGGCAATCTGTCGCCCGACTTTTACGCCTGGGTGTTTCCCCACGGAGACACCACCAGCATCGGCGTCGGCAGTGAAATGAAGGACTTTTCCGCACCGGACGCGGTCAAGGCCCTGCGCCGTGAGGTCAATCTCGAGTGCGCGGAAACCCTGCGCAAAGAGGGCGCGCCGATCCCGCTCAAGCCGCTCAAGCGCTGGGACGATGGCGCCAATATCGTGCTGGCGGGAGACGCCGCCGGTGTTGTGGCGCCGGCCTCCGGAGAAGGCATCTACTACGCCATGTACGGCGGCCAACTGGCGGCCGAGGCCGTCATGGAATGCCTGGCCACCGGTGACGCCCGCGCTCTGGGCATCGCGCGCAAGCGCTTCATGAAAGAGCACGGCCGGGTATTCTGGATCCTCGGCATCATGCAGAAGTTCTGGTATTCCAGCGACAAGCGCCGCGAGCGCTTTGTGAGCATGTGCAAGGACCCCGATGTGCAGTACCTGACCTGGCAGGCCTACACCCAGAAGAAACTGGTGCGCGCCCGCCCAGCCGCCCATGCGAAGATTTTCTTCAAGGACATGGCGCACCTGCTGGGACTTGCCCGGGTCTAGCCCCCGGAGCCTCTCTCTATGGCGGACTGGTTCGCCTCGGGCCGGATCGTCGACCTGGTGTTACTGCTGGTGGCGGTGGAAATCGCCGCCCTGCCCTGGCTGCTGCAAAGGCTGGGCAGCAGGCTGAGCGTCTATCAACTATTACCGAATATCATTGCCGGCATCGCGCTGATGCTGGCCCTGCGCGCGAGCCTGGTGGATGCCGCCTGGCCGTGGATTTCCACAGCCCTGCTGGTGGCACTGGCGGCGCATCTTGGGGATCTTGCCCTCAGGCTGCGAGAGCGCAGCCCGGGGCAATAAAGCGGACCAAGCGATTTACCAGACCGGTGCCAGGCGTGGCTCGGCCGGAATCTCATTGCTCCTGGTAGGATGCAGGTAGAGTCGCACGAAAGTCAGGCCGGCGGCCGCTGACAGACCCAGCCGCTTGACGCGAGACACCAGGCCGCCGCGCTGGCGCAATGCCTGGATTTCCACATTGATTTCCCTGAGGCGCTCAAGTCCGGCGCGGAAGCGCGGGCTGTCCGTATCCAGGGTCAGCGGGAATACCTGGCGACTGATCTCCGTGGTGATTTCGAAGACCCGGAAGTCAAACTCAGTGGGATCCATGCCCAGCGCGTGATACAGCTGGGGCCGGGTGTGGTCGCGAACATACATGGTGGAGTAGACCGCCAGCAGGAAGAAGCGAATCCACAGCTTGTTGTAACCACGCAGCAGATGCGGATTGGCGCGCATGATCAACGCCAGGGATTCACCGTGGCGAAACTCGTCGTTACACCACTCCTGGAACCAGCGGAAGATCGGGTGAAAGCGCTTTTCAGGGTGCTTCTCGAGATGCCGGAAAATAGTGATATAGCGGGCGTAGCCGATTTTCTCCGACAGGTAGGTCGCGTAGTAAATGTACTTCGGTTTGAAGTAGGTGTAGTCCTTCTCGCGCTTGAGGAAGCCCAGGTCCACCGCCACGCCCAGATGCTTCAGGGCGCGGTTAATAAAGCCGGCGTGACGCGACTCGTCGCGGGCCATATAGGCCATAAGGTCCTGCACATCCTTGTTGTCCACGTTCTTCTTGATTTCATTGTAGAGGACGCAGCCTGAGTATTCGGCGGTAATAGAGCTGACCAGAAAGTCGACGAATTCTTCCCGCAACTCCGGTGATAAATCGTGCATCTCGGCGTCGTAGTCCACCTCACCGCGGAAATGATCGTGGTTGTTATCTGCGGCGTACTCTGCGAGCATCTTGTCCCATTCCTCGCGAACGGGATTCACGTCGAGCCGATCCATCTCGGCGTAGTTCGTCTTATAAAAACGAGGCGCCAGCAGGGTGTCTTTTACAGCCTGCGCAGTGGTGTCATTGGTGGTGGTTTCGGGCTTGTTGTCAGCGTTGCTATCGATAGCAGCCATCTGGTTCATCTCGTTACCCTCGTGTCGCCTGGTGGCGATATTTGCGGCGTTTTTTTAGCGCCTGTGGACTGATAGGCCGTGCTCTGTCTTACAGTGTCAATATTTTTTGACAGTTGGCTTGTCAATTATAGTTGTCTATACTGCAAATTCAAGCAGGCTCGCGACATTCAGACACGAATCGTCCGCGAGTTTCGAGCGCCAGGGGGCGCACGGCGAATGGGACGAGACGCGGTACCCGGCGTAATCAACGCCGACACGCCCGAAGCCACGGCTGACCGGTTATATACACTGGGCTACGCAAGTACGCAGTCGGCCCCGCTGGGCACGGCAGGCCTGATCGAGCTGCTCAACGAAGCCAGGGACTTTAACCAGAAAAACGGCATTACCGGCCTTCTGCTGCACCGGGATGACTCATTCCTGCAGGTCATTGAGGGGCGGAAACAGGATGTTCTGTCCCTCTACGAATTGATCCAGAAAGATCCCCGCCACGAGCGCGTGGAAACCCTGTTCCAGGACTACATCACCGAACGCGAGTTTTCCGACTGGCAGATGGGCTTTATCGAGCTGGGCGGCGTGGATGTTTCGCTGCTGCCGGGCTTTTCCAACTTCCTGGTGGAAAACGAGGAGCCGAGATCCCTGCTGGAACGGCTCAGCCGCACCAAGCGTTTGCTGCTCCTGTTCAGGAACCTGTGTTAACTGCGTCAGCGATCGGCTACATCACCCCGTAAGCCAGCATGGCGTCCGCCACCTTGGTAAAACCGGCGATATTGGCGCCCTTGAAGTAATCCACATGGCCGCCGGACTGCACACCATACTCCACGCACTGGTCGTGGATACTGCGGATGAT
This sequence comes from Halieaceae bacterium, assembly GCA_028282105.1. Taxonomy (GTDB): domain Bacteria; phylum Pseudomonadota; class Gammaproteobacteria; order Pseudomonadales; family Halieaceae; genus JANQIO01. The sequence goes on from JANQIO010000207.1 coordinate 20,539, forward strand.
TCCGCGCAGGCGCTCGTCTACCTCTGACTCACTCCACTGCAGCCGCAGGCTGTTCTGGCTCATCTCCAGGCCCGACACGGCCACCCCGCCGGCATTGGCCGCCTTGGCGGGCGCGTGCAGCATGCGCTTGGCCTCGCTGAACAGGCTGATGGCCTCCGGGGTGGTGGGCATGTTGGCGCCCTCCGACACCCCTCTCACCCCGTTCTTTAGCAGCGTTCGCGCCTCGTCGCCGTCGATCTCGTTCTGGGTGGCACAGGGGAAGGCCAGGTCGGCCTCGATACCCCAGGGCTCCGCAGCTTCGTGGTACTCGAAGCCAAATTCTTCCGCCGCCTCGGAGATCCGCCCGCGGCGCACGGTCTTCAGCTCCTTGACCCAGTCCACCTGGTCCTGGGTGATACCTTTTGGCGCATACACCATGCCGTTGGAATCAGACAGGGTCAGCACCTTGCCACCCATGGCAATCAGCTTTTCTGCGCAGTAGGTGGCCACGTTGCCGGAGCCCGACACCAGGCAGCGCTGGCCCTCGATGTGCTCACCGTGGTGGGTAAGCATCTCCTCCATCATGTACACCGTGCCGTAGCCGGTGGCTTCGGTGCGGATGTGGCTGCCGCCGAACTCCAGCGCCTTACCGGTGAGCACGCCCTCAAAGCGGTTGGCCAGCCGCTTGTACTGGCCAAACAGGTAGCCCACCTCGCGGGCGCCGACGCCGATATCTCCCGCGGGTACGTCGGTATCGGGGCCGATATGACGCTGCAGTTCGGTCATAAAGGCCTGGCAGAAACGCATGACCTCGCGATCCGAGCGGCCCTTGGGGTCGAAATTGGCGCCCCCCTTGCCGCCACCCATGGGCAGGCCGGTCAGGGAGTTCTTGAAGGTCTGCTCAAAGGCCAGGAACTTCAGCATGCCCTGGTTGACTGAGGGATGAAAACGGATGCCGCCCTTATAGGGGCCAATGGCATTGTTCTGTTGCACCCGGAAGCCGCGGTTGACCCGCAATTCGCCGACGTCGTCTTCCCACACCACGCGAAAGCTCACCACCCGGTCAGGCTCGGTCATACGCTCGAGAATACGCAAATCCTTGTAGCGCGGCTTGTCCTGGATATAGGGAATGATATCCATCGCCACCTCGTGGACCGCCTGGTGAAACTCCGGCTCCCCGGGGTTGCGCTCCACCACGCCTTCCATGAACTTCTCAAGGTTCTCTGCTTTATCGACCACCATGGCCAGCTCCTTTATGTTGTGTTTATTCAGCCACCGGACTGCATCGGCCTACAAACGCAGCCCCAGCTCGTCGTGCGCTTCCCGCGCCAGGGTCTCGCGGAAATCCGGGTGGGCAATAGCGATCAACTCGCGGGCGCGCTCGATCACTGAGCAGCCGCGCAGGCGGGCGATACCGTACTCGGTAACAATGTAGTCCACGTGCGCGCGGGTGGTGACCACGCCAGACCCGAGGGTGAGCATGGTGACCAGGCGTGTGAACTGACCGTCCCTGGCGGTGCTGGGCAGCGCGATCACCGACTTGCCGCCCTCGGAAAAAGCGGCGCCGAGCACGAAATCCACCTGACCACCCACACCGGAGTACACCTTGGGGCCCATGGAATCGGCGCAGACCTGGCCGCTGAGATCAATTTGGATGGCACTGTTTATCGACACCACATGCTTGTTGCGGGCAATCACGGTGGGATCGTTGACATACTCGATGTCCAGGAAAATCACTTCCGGGTTGTCATCGACGAAACGATAAACCGCCTCACTACCCATAGCGAAGCCGGTCACGATCTTGCCGCGCTGGCGCTTCTTGAGCGAATTGTCCACCGCGCCGCACTCGACCAGGGGCAGCAAACCGTCCGAGAACATTTCCGTATGCACGCCCAGGTGCTTGCGATCACCGAGGTTGGACAGCGCCGCATCGGGAATCGCGCCAATGCCCATTTGCAGGCAGTCGCCGTCGTCAATCAGGCTGGCGATGTGCTCACCGATGCGGCTGGTGACCTGGCTGGCCGGGCGGGGCTCGATGGTGATCAGCGGCGCATCCTCCAGGTAAGCGATGTCGATAGCATCCAGTGGAATGAAGGCATCGCCATGGGTGCGCGGCATGCTGGGATTGACATGGGCGATGACGCGATCCGCCACTTCGCAGGCCGCCTTGGTGGCCTCCACGGAGATTCCCAGGGTGCAGTTGCCATGCTGGTCCGGCGAGGACACCTGGATCAGGGCGGTGTTGACCTGCTGCTCGCCACGACGGAACAGCTTGGGCAGCTCGGACAGAAATATCGGCACATAGTCCGCGAGCCCGGCGTTGATCAGGTCGCGGGTGTCTTTGCCGGCAAAGAACACGCGATGCCGAAGATGACCGTGCAGCGCCTCACCGCAGACCGCACCGGCATGCTCCAGGTGCAACTGCATCAGGGTGAGGTCGCTGCAGTTCAGCGCGTGCTCGGCGAGCGCTTCCAGCAGCACCGTGGGGGTGGCGGCCATGGAATGGCACCAGATGTATTCACCGCTCTCGATCGAGGCGACGGCTTCCGCCGCCGAATCACAAAACCTTGTCACACGCTAGCTTCCTGCATTCGACGCAGGGAGCCTATCACAGCCCCCCGGCGAGAATGATGTCCGCCAGCGGCTTGCGCTCCCGCGGCCCTTCGTCGCGCTCGGCGTACTGCGCCGGGATCACCTCGGGGGCGCCTTTATAGCCAATAGCCAATCCGGTGAGAGCCTCCTGGCTGTCCGCCAGGCCAAAGCTGGTGCGGGCAGCTTCCGGGTCTATGCCAATCATCTGGTGCACCACCAGGCCGCGGGCGGTTGCCTCCAACGTGAGCATCGCGGACGCGGCGCCCAGGTCGTGAGTGGCCGCCTTGTTGGGCTTGCCGTTGTACTCAAAGTGCTTCTCTATCACGCCCAGGGCCAGCACCGGGGCGTTGGCCGCCCAGGGTTGGTTGCCTTCCAGCAGCACCTGGTAAAGCCCGTCCCAGGTGGCCTGGCTACGACCCTTCACGCCGACAATATAGCGCCAGGGCTGGGCATTGTATGAGGACATGGTCCAGCGCGCCGCCTCGAACAGGCTACTGAGGTCTGCCTGGGAGACTTCGCGCGCCGGGTCAAAGGCATAGGGGCTGTGGCGCTCGACCAGCAGCTCGTGAATGGGGTGTTCTACGGGGGCCGTTCCCTTGCTCATTGCAATGTCCTGTCTGTCAAAATTCAAAAAAAACCTGGCGCCGGCTTACTCCGGCAGTGGAATGTACTCGTCATCGCCCGCCACCTTAGGGAAGCGCCCTTCCTTCCAGTCCAGCTTGGCCTGTTCGATTCGCGCCGGGTCGCTGTGCACGAAATTCCAGAAGATATGGCGCTCACCGAGGCGATCACCGCCAATCACCATGACCCGGCTTTCCCGGCTGGCCTTTAGGGTCAGGGATTTGCCGGGACAGGCTACCGCCATCAAGCCGGCGCCGTGGCTGTCACCGTCGATCACCACATCACCCTCGACCACATAGACCGCCAACTCCTGCTCCTCATCCGGCAGTTCCAGTACAGCGTCCGCCTGCAAGCGGCACTCCATGTACAGGGTGCGGGAATAGGTCATTACCGGTGACTCCTCGCCATAGGCCGAGCCCATGATCAGTGTGGCGCGCACACCGGGCAGGCTAATCTGCGGCAGGTTCTCGGCGGGGTAATGGCTGAAATCAGGCTCTCGCTCCTGGTCCTGTTCCGGCAGGGCAATCCATGACTGTATGCCATGCAAACGGCTGAGTTGGTCGAGGTCGTCTCCGGCGCGCTCGGAGTGAACGATGCCGCGGCCTGCCGTCATCAGGTTGATGGCACCGGCCTGAATGGCCTGCACCACACCGAGGCTGTCGCGGTGCATGATCTCGCCTTCAAACAGATAGGTGATGGTGGCGATCCCGATGTGGGGATGTGGTCGCACCGAGATGCCTTTACCGGGTGGGAATTCCGCCGGCCCCATATGATCAAAGAACACGAAGGGGCCGACCTTGCGGCGCTTGCGTGAAGGCAGGGAACGGCGCACGCTGAACTCCCCGAGATCGGTCTCTCGCGGCTCTATCAGCAGCGCTACGCTGCCCTCCCTCTCCGCACAGACGGCGTCGTCGGCATGTTCGAAGCTCATAGTGAAATCCCCCGCTGGGTGTTGCATGGTGCAATGAGAGTGTAAGCAGTGATTGTTACGCGCTGAGCTCCGGGCCCGTTTAACGGGCCCGGGAGCCTTCAGCCTTTGTAATGAAGAGCCTTCAGCCGTTACCAATGAAGAGCCTTCAGCGGTTCCGATAAAGAGCCTTCAGCGGTTTTAGTAAAGAGCCTTCAGCGGTTGCAATAAAGAGCCTTCAGCGGTTGCAATAAAGAGCCTTCAGCGGTTGCCATAAACAGCCTTCAGCCCATATCAAAAAGCAGGAACTCCGACTCTTCGATCGCTTCGACGAGCAACGACTCACTGCCCTCCAGTGCCGCGCCATCGCCCTGCTGCAGGCGTTCTCCGTTGAGCAGCACGCTGCCGCGCGCCACCTGCAGCCAGCCTTTCCGGTCACTGCCGAGGCTGTGCGCCACGTCCCTGCCCGGCTCGAGAATTGAGGCGTACAGGTCGACGTCCCGGTGGATGACCACCGCACCGTTGCGCCCATCGCGCGCGCCTACCAGCCGCAGCTGGTTGAGCTTGTCGGCGCGGCCAAAGACCTTCTGCTCGTAACCGGGCTCCAGGCCCTGGGCTTCCGGCAGGATCCAGATCTGCAGGAAGTGCACTTCTTCGCGATCGGAGGCGTTGTACTCGCTGTGACGCACACCGGTGCCGGCGGTCATGCGCTGCACATCTCCGGGGCGAATCAGGGAGCCGTTGCCCATGCTGTCGTTGTGCTCGAGGGCGCCGTCCAGCACGTAGGAGATGATCTCCATGTCGCTGTGACCGTGGGTGTCGAAGCCGCGCCCAGGCTTAACCCGGTCCTCGTTGATGACCCGCAGCGGGCCGTGGCCCATGTAGCGCTGGTCGAAGTAGTGGCCGAAGGAGAAGCTGTGTTTGCTGTCCAGCCAGCCGAAGTTGGCACCGCCACGCTCAGCACTCGGTCGAATTGTCATGTTCAGGTCCTCCTGTGTCGTTAATGAGTACAGTTTATTGTTTGCCTATGAAGAAACAATAAGTCACCATGGAAACATACTGTTTCTTTTTGGTTGACAATAAAGTGAGGGCCTATGGACGTTCTGGAAGGCATGCGCAGCTTCGCGCGGGTGGTAGAGGCCGGCGGCTTTGCCGCCGCTGCCCGCGATATGGGCGTCTCCCGCGCTGTGGTCAACAAGCAGGTCAGGAAACTCGAGGAAAGCCTCGGCGCCCAGCTCTTGTTGCGCAGCACCCGGGTGGTCAAGCCCACCGATACCGGGCTTGCCTTCTACCAGCGTTGCCTGTCAGTACTGGCAGAGGTAGACCTCGCCCTGAGTGCCGTCAGGGAAGCACAGGGCCTGCCAGTGGGCACCCTGAGGATTAACGCGCCGATGTCTTTCGGCACCCTGCATCTGCCCGACATCGTCGGCAACTTTATGCAGCGCTACCCGGACCTGCGGGTCGAACTCAGCCTCAACGACCGCTTTGTGGACCCGCTGGAAGAAGGCTTTGACGTCTCGATTCGGATCAGCGAACCCCACCACAGCACCAGCCTCGCGACCCGCGAAATCACGCCGGTACGCCGGGTCCTGTGCGCCTCCCCCGCGTACCTTGCAGCGGCGGGAGAACCCACGTTGCCGGCCGAACTCGCAGAGCATCAGTGCCTGCATTACGGCTACCAGGCCACCGGCATCCAGTGGCGTCTCAATGGCCCGGAGGGAGAAGCGTCGGTGGCCGTGAATTGCGCCATGTGGTCCAACAACGGCGAAGTGCTGGCCGCGGCCGCCTGTCGCGGTCGCGGCATCGCACTGCTACCCACCTTCATCGTCGGCCGGTCGCTACAGGCGGGAGAGCTGCGCTCCCTGATGCCGGATTACCAGCCCGCCGACCTGACCCTGTGCGCCCTTTACCCCCGACATCGCCACCTGTCGAGCAAGGTCCGGCTGTTTGTGGACTGCCTGGTGGATACCATCGGCGAGCGCCCGTACTGGGACCTGGTGAGCTAGTCGACCGTCGTTGTCGCCGCGTTACTCGCCCTGCTGACGGCGCCACTGCTCGGGCGCCCAGGCGATGATGGCTTCGGCGTCTTCCGGCAACAGGAAATCGGCTGCGACCGCCGCCTCGGTGGCAGCCGTCACTGCCGCCACAAAGCCGGCCTCATCGACATAGAGGCTCGCCATCTGCTCGGCGCTGAACAGCACTGTCGTGCCGAACAGGCGACAGAAGCCGCCGCTGCTCTGGCCTTCACCGGAGAGGATGGCGCTGGGGGCGTCCACGTAGGGTGTGCGAATACCTCCGGTGACGTTGCCGAGGGAATCCCGCAGGAAGGCGCTGCCGTCATCCGTCAGGTCCAGCAGGGGACCGCTGGGCGCGGCGGTGCCAAAGCGGATCCAGTCATCCAGCGCCCGCACCGCGCGCGCAAACACATAGTGCATGGGGCCTGAATTGAAGGGCGCGTCACACTGCAGGATGCCAAGCACGGTGTCTTCCTCCACCACTTCCGCGAACCGCGGTTCGCCGGTGGCATCGAGCCGGCCGCTGATAATCGTGTAGTAATCCGCGTGAGCGGTACCCGCTACCTCCCACAGGCGGAAGTTCTCGCTGTCTGCCTGGCGCGCCCCGAAATAGTTGAGGATGGTCAGGTCGGTCTCGGTTTGAAAAGTGATCACCGGTACGCCGATGTCTTCACGCACCCTCGGCAAGGCCGGCGTGTCAATCGGCACCTGCGGCTCCTGGGCCAGGGCTGAGGAACCACCGCCGCGGCTGTGCACCATGAAGCCATCGTAGGCGCCGTACAGGGGCTGGACCGCGTTGATATAGGTGACCAGCCTGCCGGCGGACTGGGACTCACCGTAAGCGGCGATGCGGTCCGGGACCATGCCCGCCAGCACATCACGATTGGCCTCGCCCCTGAGGATTGGCGTTACCTGGGAAAAAATATCGTAAGAGAAACTGTCACCCGGGTGCAGCAGGCTGCCATAGCGTTCCGGGTTGACAGCCTTCAGGTGCAGCGGCGCCAGGCTGCCCTCACGCCCTTCGATGCCGACAATCTGCGCGGACACGCCAATCCAGATATGTCCGCTGCGGTACATCTCCACATGCCCACTGCCCCAGCTCGGCGGAATATCGAAGCCGGAGGTGACGTTGAGCCATTCCACGATCACCGAGCCGTTGAAGTCGGCCGGGTTTACCGGACGATGTACCACCATGCGGGTGCGGTACGTTGCCTGCTCGGACGGTTCGGCTTGCCAGAGGCCGTCGGGGAGCAACTCGTTGAGATTGGTGAAGGCATTGGCTGTGCCCTCATAAAAATACTCCTGGGCCTCATAGCCGATGATGGCCAGGTCGAAGGCGTTGGCCTGCAGGAAAAAATTGCCGGCATCCGGCGGGTCGGAGACCGTGGGCACTGCCACCGGGAGCAGTTCAGGGGCTGCCGGGGGAATCTTGGGAATGCTGCCGCCAGAGCCGCAGGCGGCCAGGGCCAGCACCAGGATGAGGGCCAGAGGGAGGGTGAATAAACGCATGCTGCAACTACTCTGCTTTGTTATTGGGATATTGTGAGTTTTGCGCATTTAACCACAATCCGCGGCGCCGCGAGACTTCACCTGCATGGCTTAATGTGCGCTATGATTACTGTACTGTTGCGTCCCGAGGGGCGCACCCCGCGAGGCGCATGGCAGTTATCTGGAAGCAGCACGAAAGCAGCACGAAAGCAGCACGCGCCGCGTTTTGCTGGACTTGGGGGAAGACACACTGATTAGAAAAGTTGCCCCGCTCCTGGTGCTGGTTGTCGCCGCAGCTATCTTCATGCTTCTGCAGGCCAATCAACCGACACCGGAAAAACGAGAGCAGGGACCGCGGCCGATCACGGTATTTGTGGAATCGGTCGAACGTGACCAGGTGACCCTGGAAGTGGTCACCCAGGGCGAGGTGCGTTCTCGCGTCTCCATCGATATGGTGGCGGAGGTGTCCGGCCGCATCGTGGAAGTGAGCCCTGAATTCATGGAAGGCGGCGCAGTCAGCCCCGACGCCACCCTGGTGCGTATCGACGATACCGACTACCAGCTGGCCCTCAGCCAGGCCGAGGCCCGCGTGGCGGAAGCCCGGGTCGCATTGGAACTGGCGCTGGCCGACGCCGACGTCGCCCGCAAGCAGCTGGTAGGCACACCCAACCCCTCGGATCTGGCCCTGAAGAAACCCCAGGTCGCCGAGGCCCGCGCCGCACTCAAGGCCGCAGATGCCGACTTCCAGCAGGCCCGGGTGAACCTGGCGCGCACCCGGGTGTCCCTGCCCTTCACCGGCCGCATGGCCAATACCTACGTCGATCTCGGCCAGTACGTGACCGTAGGTGCGCCACTCGGCCAGGCCTTTGCTACCGACAAGGTCGAGATTCGCCTGCCCATTACCTACGACCAGCTCGCCACCCTCGGACTGCCGATCGGCTTTCGGGCCGAAGCCGGCGCCGGCCTGCCGGTCACCCTGGAAGCAGACGTCGCCGGCAGCAACCAGCAGTGGCGTGGCGAATTGCTGCGACTGGATGCGTCTATTGATCGCGAGACGCGCACGCTATACGCCATTGCCGAGGTGGAAGACCCCTATGGAGCAAACGTGTCCGCCACCGGGATGCCCCTGGCGGTGGGTCTCTACGTGACCGCCACGGTGCAGGGGCGCGAACTGGCCGACGCGGTGCGCATCCCGCGCAAGGCCCTGCGCGCGGGCGACACCGTCTACGTTATCAATGCCGACAACGAGCTGGAGATTCGTGCCGTCCGCGTCAGCCATAGCTCGCCTCACCACGCCATTATCGAACACGGCGTGAAAGCCGGGGACCGCCTTATCACCTCAACGATCCGCAACCCCATTCCCGGCATGGCACTCAAAGCCAATGCCGACAGCGAGGCATTGGTCAGCGCCAACCCGGGAATGGGGTTGCGGATCGTTGAGGTGATAAGGGGGTCCCCGGCTTTCACGCCGTGTTCGATAATGGCGTGGTGAGGCGAGCTATGGCTGACGCGGA
>JANQIO010000241.1 GCA_028282105.1 Halieaceae bacterium
CGGCGGCCGTGACTTCGCCACCCCGAGCTGATTGATTTCCACCAGGCTGCGGTCCGCCAGCTGCACAGTGCCCACCGGGTGCTTGAGAGAAGCATCCAGCCCGTGGGCGCGGTTGACTGAACCCAGGGTGGTATCGAAGCGCCAGCTGCGCTGAGCGCCGAGCTTGCTGTATACGGACAGTGCCTCGTCCCGGCGCAGGCAAGCCGTCACCGGCGTGAACAGCCGGTCCACAGCCGCCCGAGCCGGCGCAATATTGAACGGCGCCTCGGGTTCGCGGACCTCCGTCAGGTACAGCACCTCACCCGCCGGCCCCACCACCTGCATACCACAGGCATTGCCGCTGTCAGTCGGGCCGCGATACACCTGGAAAGGCGATGCTTCCAGCCGCTGCCACAGCGCGCCGACGTCCGCCACCAGCACCTCCAGCGCCATCCAGCCCAGTTCCTTGAAAGGCTGGGCCGGCAACAGGCCGGGAATGCCAATCAGGCGCAGCCAGGGGTTACCGCTGTCCGACTGCAGGGTAGCCACCGGGCTGCCCTCGAGCTGGGGTTTGCCCCACAGCCTCGCCTGCTCTGCCGACACGGCGCCCTGTTCCAGAACGCTGGCGTGCAGGAAATCGCAGTAGGCGGCAACGCTTACCTCCAGGTCAGGTGTGACAACGGTGCCGGTAAGGGTTGGTCCCAGTGGGATCAGTGTGCTCATCGAGTGCCTGTGGTGGTCAACGGCCCGAGTATAGCGGGGCGCGCCGCGACCTCAACTGAAAGCTGCCACAGGCTTTCTGGGCTATGATGTGCGGATGACATCGCCTCAAGACCGGCAGCCAAATGCGCTGGCCAATGCCAGTGCCATTGAGTCCCAGTACTACCGATTTGCAGTGGGCGCCGAGCAGGCAGAGTTCGCCCTGCGCGGTGACTGGACCATACTCAACCTCGCCGAGTTGGAAGGTGTGGTCGACGAGCTCGGCCTGGCGCGCATACCGGTTCGGCAAATCGAATTCAGCTGCGGCGGCCTGCAGAATTTCGACCTGTCCGGTGCCTGGCTGCTGTATCGCACCGGCGAGAGCCTTAAGCGGGAAGGCTTCAACACCAGCTACAGTGGCTTTCGCGCAGAGCACCTGAAGTTCATCGAGGACGTGGTAACCATGGAGCAGGCGACCCGGGAGCCAGCGCCAGTACCCTGGCTAACTGCCCTGTCCGGACGCTTGACACGCTCCACTGCCAGCCTGCTAAAGGAAGCCAGCGACCGCTACCTGTGGTTTGTATCCATCGGCGCCGGCATTGTGGCCACGGCGCTGCAACCCAAGCGTTTCCGATGGGTTGCGACCGCAAGACATATCCAGGATGCGGGCGTGGCGGCCATTGGCATCGTGGCCCTCATGGCCTTCCTGGTCGCCCTGGTACTGGGTTTCCAGAGCCAGACCCAGTTGAGCCAGTTTGGCGCACAGATCTTCACCGTGGACCTGGTATCGATCTCCATCATGCGGGAGATGGGTGGCCTGCTGACAGCGATTCTTGTCGCTGGCCGCTCAGGCTCGGCCTTTGCCGCCGAGATCGGCGTGATGCAGCTCAACGAGGAAGTCAGCGCCATGGAAACCATGGGCATCGATCCCTTCGAGGCCCTGGTGCTGCCACGCATGCTGGCGTTGGTGATATGCCTGCCGCTGCTTACCTTTATCGCCGACATCGCCGGCCTGCTGGGCACCGTGGTCATCGCCGTGGGCATGCTGGATATACCCTATCCGCTGGTGGTCGAACGCTTTCTGGCCCTGGACCCGATCACCCACTTCAAGGTGGGGCTGATCAAGGCGCCCTTCTTCGCCCTGATGATCGGCTCCATCGGTACCTACCGCGGCTACTTTGTGGAACGCTCAGCGGATGCGGTGGGGCGCAACACGACCAACGCCGTTGTAGAATCCATATTTATGGTGATCGTGGTCGATGCGATCTTCTCAATCATTTTCACGGAGCTGGGCTGGTGAGCGAAACCCTTGAGCCGGGTAACCCAATCATCGAAGTGCGGGACGTGGTCAATCGCTTCGGCACCCACACCGTGCACAATGGCATCAACCTGACAGTCTTCGAGCACGAGATCCTCGGCATCGTCGGTGGCTCTGGTACCGGCAAGTCAGTGCTGCTGCGCACCATGCTCGGCCTGCACACGCCGACTGAGGGTGAGGTAAAGATCTTTGGCGGGAACATCACCTGCAAGGAAAAGGGCAGCGGCTACCTACACAGCTGCCACCCGCGCTGGGGCGTCCTGTTCCAGAGCGGCGCGCTGTTCTCAGGCCTCACGGTGCTGGAGAACGTGGTGGCGCCCATCATCGAGAACACCAACATCAGCAAGTCCTTCGCCGCGGAGCTAGGCCGCCTGAAACTGAAGATGGTGGGGCTCAAGGAAGAGGCCTTCGACAAGTACCCCTCGGAACTGTCCGGCGGCATGGTCAAGCGGGCCGGCCTGGCGCGGGCCCTGGCCACCGAGCCCAAGGTGGTGTTTCTCGACGAGCCTACCGCCGGGCTGGACCCGATCAGCGCCGCGGAGTTCGACCAGTTGATTCTCTACCTGCGCGCGCACCTGAAACTCACGGTGGTGATGATCTCCCACGATATGGATTCCCTGCTCACCATCTGCGACCGGCTGGCGGTGCTGGTGGACAAAAAGGTAATCGCCGACGTGTCCGACGTCATTGTCCACCACCCCCACCCTTGGATTCGCAGCTACTTCGGCGGCGTGCGCGGGCGCGCCGCACGGGGCTCAAACACACAAACCTCCCTGGGCGCTGCCTGACATGGAGCGCAACGCACGCATTATCCTGGTCACTACCTTCGTGGTGATCTCGCTGTTGGGGCTGTTGGGCTTCTACCAGTGGATCAAGGGGCCCGACCCTGACGAGATGGGCACCGATATCGCTATCCTGTTCGACGGTTCTGTCAGCGGGCTTTCGATCGGCAGCGAGGTGCGTTACCTGGGGGTGCCCGTGGGTCGGGTCAACAGCATCTCGCTGAGCCGGGACTACCCGGGCCGCGTCGATGTCACCTTCGGCAGTCAGGAAGCCCTGCCGCCACTGAGCAGCCTGATTGCGCTGCTGGAAGCACAGGGCATCACCGGACTGTCCATCATTGAACTGCGAGACCGCAACGAGGAAACGCCCGGCTTCGAGGTGCCCGACGGTGTGATCCCCGGCTACCCCTCGCTGTTCAGCCAGTTGGCGGGGTCCGCCGGGCGCATTACCACCTCACTGGAGCAAACCCTGCAACGCCTGGACCAACTGGTGTCTGACGAGGCGGCGGAGGATCTCAGCGTCACCATAGCCGAGCTGCGCACCCTGTCAGAGAACCTCGCCACCGCCTCAGTGGATATCGACGCGCTGATGGCCAGCGCCGGCCGGGTCAGCAGCGAACTGGAAACCACCCTGCCGGAGTTTCGTTCGGTCGCCCAGCGCCTCGATAGCGAAGTTTTGCCCACGGTCGCTGAGGCTGGCCGCTCCCTGCGCACTGCCACAGACGCAGTGGCCGGCACCCTGGGCGAAAACGGTGATGAGTTGCAGGCCCTGCTGACCTCGGAATTACCAGCGTTGGTGGGCCTGACGGATGATCTCGCCGCCACGCTGCAGGAGCTGAACACCCTGCTGGGAAACATCAACGACGAGCCCGGGGCACTGCTCTACGGTGAAACCATCAAGGAAGTGGAGATTGACCGTGACTAGACTGTTGCTGCTGGCAGCGCTGGCGCTGCTGACCGCCTGCATGACCTTGCCGGGCAGCGACACCCCGGCGGCCAGTCGCTACCTGCTGGTCAGCACGGCCCAGGACTGTGAGCCTGGCGGTGAAGCCATCAGCCTGAGCATTGCCGGCGTCAATGCCGGGCTCGATAATGATCGCATCGCGCGGCTGGATGCCACGACCGGAGAACTCAGCTACCTGAAAGATGTGCGCTGGGCCGACGAGCTGGGTCTGATGCTCAAGCAGCAACTGGCTGGCGATCTGGAGTGTCGCGGCTTCACGGTGATGTCAGGTCATCGCCACAAACTCGGGCAGCCACGGTTGCTCTGCGAGGTGCGGGCCTTCAATCTGTTGCGGGACGGCCGCGACCTGGGTGACGTCGCTTTTTCCTGCGTGCTCTCCCAGGCGGAAGGCGAGCGCAGCATCATCACACGCCACAGCGTGCCCCTCGAGCGCTGGAATGCCGACGCCGCGGTGGCGGCGCTCAGCCAGGCCTACGGCGAGGTGGTCGACGACTTGATCGATGGCATGCGTTAGTGGAAGGCCTGGGCGAGAGCACCATCTACTGCCCCTACTGCGGTGAGCCCAACCGGGTGCTGCTGGACCCCTCCGAAGCCGGGCAATCCTATATAGAGGACTGCCAGGTGTGCTGCCGCCCCATCGTATTCGTGATGGACAGCGGCGGGGCGGTCGAAGTGTATAGCGAGGACGACTGAGGGCGACGCCTGCTCAGTAGCGTACGCCCGGCGGTGGGGTAAAGCTATCGAGCACCGCGCGGTAGCTCTCTCGCTCAAAGGCTGCCGGGTCGGCGGCATTGCGATGACTGAGGCTGCCCTGCATTTGCGTGACCGCCTCATATTCCTTGTCCGCCATCCACTGCGTCAGCGACTGCAGGATATCAGCGATTACTCCCGGGCCCTGTTTCAGCAACACACTGCAGAGCTGCACGGCATTGGCGCCCACCAGCAGCGCTTTAATGACATCTTCAACCCGGTGGAAGCCGCCGGTCACCGCGATATCAATATCCAGGGCGCCGCGCAGGATCGCCGCCCAACGCACCCGCAACAAAGACTCATAGGGATCCGAGAGCTGCAACTGTGGCTCCACCGACAGGGTCTCCAGATCGATATCACTCTGGTAGAAGCGGTTGAAAATCACCACGGCATCCGCACCGGCCTGGTACAGGTGCCGGGTAAAGTGCAGCGGTGAGGAGAACTGAGGCGACAGCTTGACCGATACCGGAATCGACACGGCGTTTTCCAGGTGAGCCAGCACATCCAGGTAACGGCGTTCCACATCGGCCGCGGTTTCTTCCGCGTCTGCCGCCACGTAGTAGATATTGATTTCCAGGGCGTCGGCGCCGGCATCCTGCAGGTCGCGGCCGTAGCCCACCCAGCCCTCTTCGCTGACGCCGTTGAGGCTGGCGATGACGGGAATCTCCAGGTGCGCCTTGAGTGACTGAAGTTGTTCCAGGTACTGGTCGAGACTGGACTGAAAGCCAGGCTGCGGCGGCAGGAAAGAGGAGGCCTCACCGTGGCCCAGGGCCTGGTGATGCATGAAGCGATCAAACTGGCGCTCCTCCGCCAGCAGGTCTTCCTCCCACAGGGAGTACATCACCAGGGCGGCCGCGCCGGCGTCCTCCAGGTGGCGCGCGGTATCCAGTTCACGGCTCAGGGGCGAGGCGCTGGCCACCAGCGGGTTCTTCAGGGCCATGCCCAGGTAGCGGCTGCTCAGGTCGACCATATCAGTGCTCCCCCTCTTGTTCCTCGGCCCAGTCCAGGTCCGCGAGCTGCTGGTAGCGACGATAGCGCTCGCGCACTTCGTCCTCCGCCTCCGCCAGCAGCGCCTCGGCGCGACCGGGTTCGGCATACCAGAGCATGCCAAAGCGGGTCTCGGATTCCACGAACTCCCGGTAGGGGATGGACGGTGGTTTCGAATCCAGCTTCAAGGGCTTGTGCTCCCGGCGCGGGTCGAAGCGGAACAGGGGCCAGTGACCGCTGTTCACCGCCAGGTTCTGCTGACGGTGGTTGTTGGACATATCCACGCCGTGGGCGATACAGGGCGAGTAGGCAATGATCAGTGACACGCCGGGGTAGCTCTCGGCCTCAAGGAAGGCATTGAGCGTTTGGGTATCCTTGGCGCCATAGGCCACATGGGCCACATACACGTTTTCATAGTCCATCGCGATACGCGCCAGGTCTTTCTTGCCGGTGGGCTTGCCGGCAGCCGAGAACTTGGCCACCGCGCCGCGTGGCGTTGCCTTGGACGTCTGGCCCCCGGTGTTCGAGTAGACCTCGGTATCCAATACCAGGATGTTGACGTTGCGGCCGGAGGACAGCACGTGATCCACCCCACCAAAGCCGATGTCGTAGGCCCAGCCATCGCCGCCGACAATCCACACGCTGCGGTGGCAGAGAGCGTCCGCCACCGCCAGCAAAGCGGCCGCCTTGGGCTGCTCGCTGCCGGCCAGCTCGGCCTTGAGCTGCGAGACACGCTGGCGCTGCTCGTGAATCTCTGCCTCATTCTGCTCGGGGCAGTCGAGAATCGCCTGGGCCAGCCCTTCGCTCAGCTCGTCGCGCAGTGCATCCAGCAAATCACGCGCGCGAGTGCGCTGGCTGTCGTAGGCCACTCGTATACCCAGACCAAACTCGGCGTTGTCCTCGAACAGGCTGTTGTTCCAGGCCGGGCCGCGCCCTTCTACATTGGTGCGCCAGGGCGTGGTGGGCAGGTTGCCGCCGTAGATCGAGGAGCATCCGGTGGCATTAGCGATCACCATACGATCGCCAAACAGCTGGCTGGCAATGCGCAGGTAGGGCGTCTCGCCACAGCCGATACAGGCGCCAGAGAATTCGAACAGCGGCTCCAGCAGCATGGAACCTTTCATGGTGTTGAGCTTGATTTCGCCGTGGTCATACTCCGGCAGCGCTTCAAACCAGGCGAAGTTTTCCGCCTCGGTTTCCCGCAGCGGCGGCTGGGGCGCCATGTTCAAGGCCTTGCGGCTGGCGTTGGACTTGTCCCGAATCGGGCAGATGTCGACACAGAGCGTGCAACCCGTGCAGTCTTCGGGCGCGACCTGGTAGGCGATATGCACACCCTGAGGAAAGTCCTTGCCCTTGATCTGCAGGCTCTTGAAGGTGGGCGGCGCATCAGCCAGCAGGTTCTCCGGAAAGGCCTTGGAGCGGATCGCCGAGTGCGGACAGACGAATACGCACTTGCCGCAGTGCGTGCAAAGGTCGGTCTCCCAGACCGGAATTTCCAGCGCCAGGTTGCGCTTTTCAAAAGCCGCCGTTCCCACCGGCCAGGTGCCATCCACCGGGAATTGGCTGACCGGGATCAGGTCGCCGCGGCCGGCGATGATTTCGGCGGTCACGCGCTTGACGAAATCCGGGGCCTGGTCGGAGATGGCCATACCGCTCTCTGCCGGGCTGTCGGCCTTGGCGCCAATATCCACCTGGTGCAGCTCGGCCAGGGCGGAGTCGATGGCATCGCGGTTCATGGCGGCGATACGGCGCGACTTGCGCCCGTAACTGGCTTCCACCGCCTGCTTGATAGCGGCGATGGCGTCATCGGTGGGCAGTACGCCGGCGATCGCAAAGAAGCAGGTCTGCATAATGGTGTTGATGCGCTTGCCGAGGCCGTTGTCGAAGGCCACCTGGTAGGCGTCGATTACATAGAACTTGAGTTGCTTGTCGATGATATGTTGCTGGTAGTTTCTCGGCAGAGTGTCCCATACCAGCTGCGGGTCGGCATCGGTGTTTAGCAGGAAGGTGCCGCCCGGAGCCGCCTTCTCCAGCATGTCATAACGCTCCAGGAACACCGGCTGGTGACAGGCGATGAAATCCGCCTCGCCGTCTTCCACCAGATAGGCGGAGCGAATCGGTTGGGGGCCAAAGCGCAGGTGGGAAATGGTGACTGCGCCGGACTTCTTGGAGTCGTAGACGAAGTAGCCCTGGGCGTACAGGTCGGTCTGCTCGCCGATGATCTTGATGGAGTTTTTGTTGGCGCTCACCGTGCCGTCGGAGCCCAGGCCGTAGAACAGTGCCTGCACACTGTCCTTGTGAGCGTCGCTGCGGTAGCTCGGGTCCCAGTCCAGGCTGAGGTGACTGACGTCGTCATGAATGCCAATCGTAAAGTGGCGCCGAGGGTCCTCCTTGGCCAGCTCCGCAAAAATCGCCGCCACCATAGCCGGGGTGAATTCCTTGGAGGACAGGCCGTAGCGCCCGCCACATACCGTTGGCATGGCCTGTGGCCGCAGCTCGGCCAGGGCGGTCAGCACATCCTTGTAGAGCGGCTCACCGTCGGCACCGGGTTCCTTGGTGCGATCCAGCACGGCGAGGGCGCGACAGCTGTCCGGCAGCGCGGCCACCAGGGCCTCGGCGCTCAGCGGCCGGAACAGACGTACCGCCAGCACACCCACCTTCTCTCCGGCGGCGGCCAGGCCGGATACGGTTTCGCGTGCGGTTTCCGTTCCTGAGCCCATCAGCACAATCACCCGCTCGGCGTCTTCAGCACCGAAGTAATCAAATAGCCGGTAGTGGCGCCCGGTGGCGGCGCCGTACTCGTCCATAACCTGCTGTACGACGTCCGGGAAGCCGTCGTAAATCGGGTTGATAGCCTCGCGCGCCTGGAAAAACACATCGGGATTCTGGGAGCTGCCGCGCAGCACCGGTGCTTCGGGGATCAGGGCGCGGTTGCGGTGGGCGTCCACCGCCTCGTCATCCAACAATTCGCGAACCAGCTCGCGGTCGGGCAATTCGACCTTGGCGACTTCGTGGGAGGTCCGGAACCCGTCGAAGAAATGCAGCATCGGGATGCGACCACGCAGGCTGGCCTGCTGGGCAATGAAGGCAAAGTCCAGGGCTTCCTGGACCGAGTTGGAGCACAGCATGCCGTAACCAGTGCTGCGTACCGCCATCACATCGCTGTGATCACCAAATATTGACAGGGCGTGGGTGGCCACCGTGCGAGCAGCGACATGAATCACCATCGGCGAGAGCTCGCCGGCGATTTTGAACATATTGGGCAGCATCAGCAGCAGGCCCTGGGAGGCGGTGAAGGTGGTCGCCAGGCTGCCCGCCTGCAGAGC
>JANQIO010000027.1 GCA_028282105.1 Halieaceae bacterium
AGCGCAAAGGTCATGGTCACCGCACCCTGCCCACGACCGTCGCGAGCGGCCATCTCCTCGCGCGTCAGGTAGGGATGTACCGCGATTACCCGGGCCGCCATTACCGCCTGCGCCTCTTCCGGGGTAGCCACGATGTGGAAGGCCTGATCGGCTTCCATGGCGCGAGTCATCTCCACCAGGAAGGTTCTCTCCACCACTTCTTTTTCAATGTCGTCCACATCCCAGCGTTCATCGCGTTCCACGCCAGGCGGCTGGATGATCTGCATCTGGGCCAGGTTCAGAGGGGCGATATAAATACGACGGATACCATCGAACCACTCGCGCTTGGTGGCATCATCGGTCACATATACCTCGTCAGCCATGGAGTCCCTGACCTTGAAGTAGTTGGGATCGCCCTGCTCCGGCGCCGAGTAATTGACTGTGTCCTGGGCCGCGCAGCCCGCCAGAACAGTGGCTGCGAGCACTGCCCCGAAAAATCGCCGTTGTGCCATTCGCCGTCTCTCCTTTGCAAACGTGAGCCAAGTGTAGTCGAGCAGATTTCGTTGGGCCAGCACCCGCTTTCCAGTACACTGCCCGACCATGAAATTCCGCCGACTTATCGCCGCGCTGGCGCTTGGGAGCCCGCTGGTCGTGGCGTCCGAAACACAGCTCGAACACGTGATTGTCTCCGCCACCCAGCAGGACACCGGGCAGTTGGAGCTGCCGCTCAGCGTTTCGCTACTGACCCGTGACGACCTGCTCAGCGTGCTTCATGTACACCCCAACGAGGTCTTCCAGCGGGTACCCGGCGCCTGGATTTCCCGGGGCAACGGCCAGGAAAGCCTGACCGCCCTGCGCTCCCCGGTGTTGACCGGTCCCGGCAGCTGCGGCGCCTTCTTCATGGCGGCGGATGGGATTTCCCTGCGAGCACCCGGATTCTGCAATGTCAACCAACTGTTTGACGCCAACACCGAGCAGGCCGGTCGCATCGAAGTCTTAAAGGGCCCTGGCACCGCCCTGTATGGTTCCGGCGCCATGCACGGCCTGGTCAACGTGATTACCCCCGCTCCCAGCGACACCCTTACGCATCGTATAGGCGTGGAGGCCGGCCCCCACGACTATCGACGGGGCCGCTACCTGCTTAGCAACACGGTGGGGCGGCACGGCTTCCTGGTCACCGGCAACGTGGCCTCGGACGGCGGCTATAAACGCAGTTCCGGGTTTGACCAGTACAAGGCCAACCTGCGGCATCGCTATGACGGCGACCGTTTCAGCGTCGACAGTATCCTTGCCCTGACCGACCTGGACCAGGACACCTCGGGGTTTATTACCGGCTTCGAAGCCTACCGGGATTCTGATCGCAAAAAGGAAAATCCCAACCCCGAGGCCTACCGCAAAGCGGACTCGCAGCGTTTCCAGAGCACGCTGACCCTGGAACTGGACGAATTCTCTCAGTTGGTGTTCACGCCCTACTGGCGCGACAACGACATGGAGTTCCTGCAGCACTTCCTGCCCTGGCAACCGGTGGAGGAAAACGGTCACGAGAGCTTTGGCATCAACAGCAAGTACTATCGGGAAGGCAGCTGGCTCAAGAGCGTCAGCGGTATCGACCTGGAGAGCACCGACGGCTGGCTGCGTGAGACCCAGGATGAACCTTTCAGCCCCAACCAGCCGGCGGGGGTGCACTACGATTACCAGGTCGATGCGCTGCTGGCGGCGGTCTGGACCCAGCTGAGCTGGGACCTTGCGCCCCAGCTCACCCTCAGCGCCGGTGCGCGCTTTGAATACACCGAGTACGACTACGACAACCGCACCGGCGACGGGCCCGCCTGTGACCCCAGCGCCAGCGCCTGCCGCTTCTTCCGGCCGCCCGACCGCGAGGACGATTTCGAGAACTGGTCTTTGAATATCAGCGCGCTGTGGGACGTGATGCCCGGCCACGCCATGTTCCTGCGGGCCGCCCGCGGCTTCCGCGCGCCACAGACCACTGAGCTCTATCGGCTGCAGGGCAATCAGTCAGTGGCCGACCTGGACTCCGAGTCCCTGGACAGTATCGAGATTGGCGGTCGCGGTGCCTATCGCGGGTTCAGCTACGAGGTAGGGCTTTACTATTTCGAAAAGGATGATGTCATCTTCCAGGACGCCAACCGCTTCAATATTAGCGGCGCCAGCACCCTGCACTACGGCCTGGACCTGGGCCTGCGCTGGCAGCTCACGGACAGCCTGGACCTGGCCCTGGACGCCAGCTTCGCGCAGCACGAGTACGACAGTGACATCGATCTGCTTGGCACCAGCGGCAGCATCGAGGGGAACGCCATAGATACGGCACCCGAGCACTTTGGCAGCGCGCGGGTCGGCTGGAACTTTCTGCCGCGTTACCGGGCTGAGCTGGAATGGGTGCACATGGGCGAGTACTACCTGGAGCCCGACAACCAACACGAGTACGAGGGCCATGACCTGGTCAACCTGCGGGTGACCGGCGCCTGGCGACAGTTTGACCTGGGTATCCGCGCCACCAACATCACCGACCAGGACTACGCCGAGCGCGCCGACTTTGGCTTCGGCAGCTACCGCTATTTCGTGGGCGAGCCTCGTTCCTTTTACTTCGAAGTCGGCTACCGCTTTGCTCCCTAGCGAATGCTGGAGATTCCCACCGCGTCCCGCACCCGCGCCATCAGCTCGCCCGCCTCTACCCGCGCCCGGGCGGCACCCGCCTGCAACACCGCCTCAATATGGGCGGGGTCTTCCAGCAGCGCGTTGTAGCGCTCACGGGCCGGGGCCAGTTCCTCGTTGATCAGTGCGAACAGTTGTTTCTTGGCATCTCCCCAGCCTATGCCATCGGCAAACTTTGCGCGCATCTCCTCAGTCTGTTCGGCGCTGGCAAAGGCTTCCCAGACCTGGAACACCGTGGAGTCATCCGCGTCCTTGGGTTCACCGGGCTCCAGCAGGTTGGTCTTGATCTTGTTGATGGCCTTCTGCAGGCGTTTTTCAGTGTCAAACAGTGGGATGGTGTTGTTGTAGCTCTTGCTCATCTTGCGGCCATCCAGTCCCTGCAAGACCGCCACGCTGTCATCCACCACCGCTTCCGGCAGCATAAAAATCTCGCCGAAATGGTGGTTGAAGCGCTGGGCAATGTCACGCGCCATTTCCACGTGCTGGATCTGGTCTTTACCGACCGGGATCTCCCCGGCCCGGAACATGAGGATGTCAGCGGCCATCAACACCGGGTAGCTGAACAGGCCCATGGTGATGCCGAAGTCCGGGTCCTCGCCCGCCTCCTCGTTGACCTGCACTGCCGCCTTGTAGGCATGGGCTCGGTTCATTAATCCCTTGGCGGCCTGGCAGTTCAGCACCCAGGTCAATTCGAGAATCTCCGGCACGTCACTCTGGCGGTAGAAGGTCGCCCTGTCGGTATCCAGGCCCAGGGCCAGCCAGGTGGCAGCAATCTCCTTGCTGGACTGGCGCACTTCTTCTGGATGCTTGTTCTTGATCAGGGCGTGATAGTCGGCGAGGAAATAGTAGCTCTCCACGCTGTCATCGCGACTGGCGGCAATCGCGGGGCGGATGGCGCCCACATAGTTGCCCAGGTGCGGCGTGCCGGTAGTGGTAATGCCGGTCAATACCCGTCGCTTGCTCATCTCAGTGTCCATGCCGAATTTCAAGGGGCGCCTATGATACTGAGGAAGCCCAGGGGTGGCTACGCCGCGCTACGCAGCGAAAACCGAGAACGGCGTCACAGGCTCGCTCCACAAGCGGCCGTCGCCCGCGAAATTGCTCACATTTTGAGCGACCGGATTTGTCCCACACCGACTGAATCTGCAACATATCAATGCAAACGTGGTGTGGGACAGCGGATGCCAACAGAGCTAGCGCTCCCCGCCACACCAGACAGGACCCCGCTGGGGTCACCCATGAGGGTAAAGGTGATGGAAGTATCAAAACTGTTTTACATGTCGGAAATCCCGCTGTTTGAAGGCTTTTCCATGGAAGAGCTGAAGGAAATCGAAAAGCACCTCGTCATGAAGAAGCTGGAGGCTGGCGCCGTGGTTTACAAGCAGGGCAGCAGCGGTCGCTCGGTGTGCTTTGTCGCCGAAGGTGAGCTGGAAGTCACTCGCGAAAGCGAAGACGGCCAGCAGACTGTGGCGTCCAAGTTCAAGGGCGACTCGGTCGGCGAAATGTCGATCATCGATGGCCTGGCCCGCTCAGCAGGCGTTCGCGCCGCAACGCCGGCCCTGGTGCTGGTGCTCAAGCGCGACGCCTTCGAAACGCTGGTATCAGAGCGTTCGGATATTGCCTTCAAGCTGCTGATGTCTCTCGCCAAGGCGCTCAGCCTGGCACTGCGTGACCGTGCCAAGCCGGTGCCCCATGCGAAAGTCGCTTAGGTCCGCTTCTCCAGCAGGGCTTCCAGCTCCGCGCGGTAGCGCGGCAGTAGCTCTGGCAGTTCCAGTGCGCTGACATCGGCGCGCGGCAGGGTCTGGCCCCTGGATTTCAGGCGCGCATAGTGCTCAATCTGCGCGCCCGCCTGGTCGGTGTCCCGATAGCGAAACTCTTTCCCGAACCACTCCGGGTAGGCCAGCCGGTCCGGCACCACCGGCGTACACCCCAGGGCAGCGCCCTCCAGCACAGACAAGCCCTGGAAGTCATGGGCGGCCGTAGACAGCACCACATCACAACGCCCCAACAGTTCCAGATAGCGCTCTCTGTCTTCAATGTAACCCCAGTGACCAAGGCGGTCATTGACTCCCAGCCGTGCCCGCAGCCGTTCGAACTCCGGCGGCTGGCGCCGGAATTGCTGCCCGACGACATGTAGCTGGTAGTCGACAGTGTCCAGGGCCTCGATCAATTGCAGTAGCAGCGCGGGATCCTTGTCGAATTCCCAGCGATGGTTCCAGACCAACTGCAGCCTGCCCGGCTGCTGGCGCGGCGATCGCCCTGCCACGTTTACCGGCACCGGCAGCAGCCGCGCGCGCCCGGCCAGCAGTTCGCAGACACCGGCGGGTACCGCATCCGGCAGTCGCTTCAGCAAGTCCTCAACGCCGGCGAGAAAGGAGTCCAGGTTCCAGCGCGAATTGAACAGCAGTCGATCAGCCGCCAGTGCGCTGTACAGGCTGACCATTTGCGCCTCCAGCGTGCCGTGCTCGCCGGCGCCCTGCGGGTAGGCAAACTGGTTCTCGTGGAAATACAGGGCTGTCGGCAGTGCTGCCAGCGCTGGCACCAGGCCGCGCAGCGTGGCGAGATCCACCATGGACGTCGCCAGCAGTAAGTCGTAGCTGGCTTCCAGCGTTGCCCGCTCGGCGAGCGCCCAGCTCAGTGGGTTGCCGCGCACGCGCCAGGCAAAGTGACGCGGCGGCAGGTTTAAAGTTGTCCAGTGCCAGTCCGCAAGACCCTGCTGCAAGGCCTGCTGCCAGGCCCGGTGGCTGCGGGCGTGGTAGGCCGACAGCAGCAGAACACGCATCAGGCCTGACGGGCGCTCAGCGGTCTTTCCCAGTCCATGAAGCGCGACATGGCGCGACTCAGCCACCAGGCATCGTGGGTGCCGGCCAGTTCACGCACCGAGTGCATGGCAAACTGCGGCGCACCGACGTCGAGGGTGCGGACGCCCAGTTCACCGGCGGTAATCGGCCCGATCGTGCTGCCGCAGGCCATATCAGTGCGCACCACAAATGACTGCACCGGAATATCGAGCTCGTTGCAGACCTGCCGGAACAGCGCCGCGGTTTCGCTATTGGAGGCATAGCGCTGATTGGCGTTGATCTTGATCACCGGGCCGGCATTTAACAGAGGGCCGTGGTTCTCGTCGTGCTTGGCGGCGAAATTGGGGTGCACGCCATGGGCGTTGTCGGCGGAAATCATCATCGACTGCTCGATCAGCCCGGCGTAGGCGCCAGCACTGCCGGCCAGGCGCTCGAGCACACCGCGCAGCAGTGGGCCCTGGGCGCCGGCGGCAGACTGGCTGCCAACTTCCTCATGGTCGTTGCAGACCAGCAGCCGGCTGGCTCCGCCACTGCTATCCAGCAGAGCGGAGAGCCCGGCAAAGCAGCTCAACAGGTTATCGAGCCGGGCCGATGCGAGAAACTCCCCCTCCAGGCCCACGCGCGACGGCGGCTGGGTGTCATAGCAACAGAGTTCGTAGTCAAGTACCTGGCCCACCTCAAGCCCGGGATACTCTTCCCGCAGCCGCACGGCCAGCAGTTCCCGGAACTCGAGTTTCTCGCCCTGCCCCAGCAGCGGGACAATATCGGTTTGCGGGTTGACGCTGCGGCTGCTGTTGGCCTCACGGTCCAGGTGAATCGCCAGACTGGGAATGCAGGCCACCGGTGCGCGAAAATCCACCAGCGCTTTGCACAACTCACCGCCGGGACTGGTAAAACTCACCCGACCCGCCAACGACAGATCGCGATCAAACCAGGGATTCAGCAGCGCGCCGCCGTACACCTCAACACCCAGCTGGAGGTAACCTTTACTGTGTTTTTCGGGGTTGGGCTTGATCATCAGGCAGGGGCTGTCGGTATGGGCGCCCACCATGCGCAGGCCCGCGGCCGGGCCCTGCTCAGCGCCGATCCGGAATGCCACCAGCGAACTGTCGTTGCGAGTCAGGTAGTAACCATGGCCGGCTTTCAGCGACCAGTCGCCCGCATCCGCCAGGGCGCTGAAGCCTGCGGCCTCGAGTCGAGCCACCATCTCTCGCACCGCATGAAATGGCGAGGTGGCACGACCCAGAAAGGCCATCAGTTCTTCGTTAAAGCTGTCGATATCCATAGACCTTGTTTCACTCGCTCTTCAATCTGGCCAGCAGGCTTGAGGTGTCCCATCGCCCGCCGCCCATGTTTTGCACATCAGCATAGAAGCCATCGACCATCCGCGTCAGCTCCAGCGGCATGCCGAATCGTTCGCCTTCAGCCATCACCAGGGCCAGGTCCTTGCGCATCCAGTCAACCGCAAATCCGTGCTCGTACTCTCCAGCCAGCATGGTTCGATAGCGATTCTCCATCTGCCAGCTCTGGGCTGCGCCCTGGGCGATCACCTCGACTACCGCCGCTGCATCAAGGCCGGCGCGCTCTGCGAAATCCAGGCCTTCGGCCAGGCCCTGCACCACCCCAGCAATGCAGATCTGGTTAACCATCTTGGCAAGCTGGCCGCTGCCGGCTGGGCCCAGTAGCTTCACGCAGCGAGCGTAGTGCTCCAGCGTCGGCAGCGCCTGGGCAAATACTTCGGCATCACCACCGACCATGATAGTGAGTTGGCCGTTTTCCGCCCCCGCCTGGCCACCCGAGACCGGCGCATCGAGAAAACCCACCTGCCGCTGCGCCGCGGCTGCCTCCAGCTCTCGGGCGAGCTCGGCGGACGCTGTGGTGTGGTCTACCAGAACCGCGCCGGCCTGCATCGCGTCGAGTGCTCCGTGCTCCCCGAGCAGCACCTGGCGCACATCGTCATCGTTGCCGACGCAGCACAGCACGATATCTGCCCCGGCTGCCGCCGCAGCCGGGGTTTCAGCCATTGCGCCGCCGTGGGCGCTGATCCACGCTTCGGCCCGGGCCGAGCTACGGTTGTACACCGTGACTTCACAGCCGGCGGCGAGGTGGCGCGCCATGGGAAAACCCATGACACCCAGCCCGATGAATGCAGCTTTCACTTGCGTCCCTCTCTCACGGTAAGACCTTATCTAAATCCAGAACCAAAACAGTACAGCGCCCAGCAGGCATCGGTAGACCGCGAAAGGCAGAAAGCCCAGGCGCTGCACCCATTCCAGGAACAGCGCAATTGTCGCATAGGCGGTCAGGGCCGCCACGGCCATGGCCAGCAGCGTGGGCGGCCAGCTAATCGTCTGCGCCGAGCTGCCAAGGTCTGCGCCGGCGAGGGCGGCAGCAGCGACGATAACCGGAATCGACAGCAGGAAGGAAAACCGGGCGGCCTGCTCTCGCCCCAGCCCGCAGAACAGCGCTGCGGTCATGGTGATGCCGGAACGCGACGTGCCCGGCACTAACGCCAGCACCTGCGCCATGCCAATCCAGATGGCGGCCGTCATATCCAGTTCTCTGCTACCGCCGCCACGTCGGTCCGCCACGGCCAGCAGTATGCCAAAGCCAATGGTGGCCGCTGCAATCACCGGTACACTGCGAAACTGCCCGGCTACCAGGTCCCGTGCCAGCACGCCGACCACTGCCACCGGCAAGGTTGCCACCAGCAACTGCAGCACCAGGGTCGACTCGGCATTCAATTGCCGCGCAACCAAGGCGCGCAGGCTGCCCAGCATCAGCTCGACGAGCTCCCGGCGAAAATACAGGACGACCGCGCTCAGGCTGCCCAGGTGAACCGCAATATCAAAGGCGACGCCCTGGTCAGCCCAGCCCAGCAGCTGGGCCGGCAAAATCAGGTGCGCGGAGCTTGAGATGGGCAGGAATTCCGTCAGACCCTGGATGAAGGCCAGCAGTATGGCCTGCAGCCATTCTGTCACTGCTGCGGGCCCTGTTCGGACAGCTTCTTCCAGTGAATCTCATTGCGCAGGTAGACCGGTTGTACGGCATCGGCATCGACGAGTTCGCCGCGTGCCAGCGCCAGCTCGGCCAGCGGCAACAGGTCCCTGCTGTCTGGCCACTGATCCGACTCGCTGCGCAAAATACTGCCCTGCAACGCTGCCGGCAGCGCCTCCAGATAGGCAAGCCCGCTACCAAGGGCAACGACGCCAGCGCCGGATGCGAGCAGATCCCGCGGCAGGTCGGCCGGCGCACTCACCTGGTCCGGCTGGCAGGCCACCGCCAGCCCGTTCTCAAAGGCGTACAGGCCCCAGTAGACTTCATTGATGCGGGCATCCAGCAGGGTCAGCACACGCTCTTCCGCAGACACCACGCCACGCCGCAGGGCGCCCTGGGCCAGGCAGGCCAGCGTGGAGATGCCGGCTACCGGCAAGTGCAGCGTGTAAGCCAGCCCCTGCACGGCGCTGGCAGCAATGCGCAGGCCGGTGAACGAACCGGGGCCCTGGCTATAGGCCAACAGCTCCAGGCCGGCGGCCTCGGCGCCATCCGGCAGCAACTCCGCGAGCATGGTGAACAGCAGGTGATTGTGCTTCCGCGGCAGCAACTGGTAGCGAGAGGAAACCTGCTCGTCGCGCTGCAGCGCCGCGGAACAGGCATCCGTAGAGGTGTCCAGGGCGAGAATACTGGTCATGGAAAGCGAGCTTGTCGACAAAGCGCGCATTGTATGAACCCGCGTACCCTGCATGCAATAATGCCGGCATGGCCTGTTCAGCGATTATTCTCAGCGGAGGCCGCGGCAGTCGCGCCGGTGGCCGGGACAAGGGCCTGCTGCAGCACCGCGGCACGCCCCTGGTGGAGCAGGTCCTGCAGCGGCTCGCGCCGCAGGTAGATGACATTCTTATCAGCGCCAACAGAAACCTGGAGCGCTACCGAGCGCTGGGCCACCCGGTGATCAGTGACCAGTTGCATGACTACCAGGGGCCATTGGCGGGCATCCTGGCCTGCCTGCCCCACTGCCAGCGGCCTGTCGCCCTGATCCTGCCCTGCGATGTTCCCGAGCTGCCCCTGGACCTGGCGGCACGACTGTTGCCAGCCCTGGACAGCCATGAGGTCTGCTATGCCTGGGACGGCGAACGCGATCAGTATTTGTGCGCCGCACTGCGCTGCAACCTGGTAGATTCACTGCGGGGCTACCTGGCGAACGGCCAGCGTTCCGTACACCGCTGGTACGCCGGTGTTCGCTGTCAACGGGTGGATTTTTCTGATTGCCCGGATGCCTTTACCAATATCAACAGCCCGGCCTGAAATGAAAAAACCCGCCGGGTGGCGGGTTTTCCATAGTGGCCTTACCAGGCGTTACTTGCGGCCGGCCGCTTTCTTCTTTGCTGCGGCCTTTTTCCTGGGAGCAGCTTTCTTTTTCGGAGCAGCTTTCTTTTTGGGCGCTGCTTTCTTCTTGGGCGCTGCTTTCTTCTTGGGCGCTGCTTTTTTCTTTGGAGCGGCTTTCTTTTTCACCGCAGCCTTTTTCGGTGCCGCCTTCCTGGGCGCTGCTTTCTTTGCTGCCGTCTTGCCGGCTTTCTTCTTCGGCGCAGACTTCTTCTTGGCGGCCGCCTTCTTCTTGGCTTCCGCTTTCTTCAGCGCCTTACTGAGCTGTGACTCAAGCCGTTTCTCCAGGGCGCGAACCTTCTTCGCATCCGCCGAGGCGCGAGACTTCGCCCACTTGGCCGCATAAGCCGCCAGTGCTTTGGCCTTGTCTACTTCGGCCTTGGCTGCCAGTGCGGCTTTCTGCGCGGCGACACGTTCGCGCGCGAGTTCCTCAGCCGCCTTGTGCTTGGCAGTATCCATGGCGTCGCGCAGCTTACCGCGCGCGACATTGGCGCGATCACGCAGGCCGGACACTTTCTTGCTGGCACGTTGTACGGCGTTGCTGGCGGCCTTGGCGGCGCGCTTGTCAGCAGCCTTGGCAGATTTGATCGCCTTGGCACGGGCTGCGGCAGCTTTCTTCCGCGCCGCATCTACCGCCTTGCGTTCCTTGGCGAGAGTTTTCTCCAGGCTGTCCAGCGCATCCCTGGCGCGCTTAACCACAGGAGACTGTTGGGGTTTCTTTGCTGTTGCAGCTGCCTTCTTTTTGGCAGGAGCCTTTTTCTTGGCAGGTGCTTTTTTCTTTGCAGGAGCTTTTTTCTTTGCAGGAGCTTTCTTGAATTTCGTCTTGGCCTTGGTCTTCGCTTTAGGACGCGTTGCCATATCGCATTTCCCCGTGGTTATTATTGGATGGCGCCTCGGCAAAATAGCATGAAGGATTTGTCCCGTTCAAGACGGGAACAGGGCTTTGCGAACCTCGATAAACGCTGGGAAAAAAGGCTTTACGAATCCAAAGCTGCGCTTCGCGCGCTCAACTCAATGCCGCCAGCACGCTGGCGGTAATGTCTGCGACGCTGCCAACGCCCGCGACGCGATGGTAGGCGGGCGCAGCCTCGCCTTGCAGGGCCTGGTAGAAATCAATCAGCGGGGCGGTTTGCTCGTGGTAGACCTGCAGGCGTTTGCGGACGGTTTCTTCCTTGTCGTCTTCACGCTGCACCAGCGGCTCACCGGTTTGGTCGTCGAGGCCTTCCTGCTGCGGCGGATTGTGAATGACATGGTAGATCCGACCTGAGGCCTCATGTACGCGGCGACCGCTGAGCCGCTGCACAATCTCTTCATCTTCCACGGCGATTTCCAGAACGTGGTCGATTGGCACTCCGGCATCGACCACTGCCTGGGCCTGGGGAATGGTGCGCGGGAAACCGTCGAACAGGAAGCCGTTGGCGCAGTCGTCTTCCTCGATACGCTCCTTCACCAGCGCAATAATCAGGTCGTCGGACACCAGGGCACCAGAGGCCATGACTTCCTTGGCCTCCAGGCCCAGGGGGGTGCCAGCCTTTACCGCAGCCCGCAACATATCGCCTGTGGAAATCTGAGGAATCGAGAAGTGCTTGCAAATGAACTGGGCCTGGGTGCCCTTACCTGCGCCGGGGGCGCCCAACAGAATCAGTCGCATTGAAATTGAACCCTGGGGTATGCGGTGGAGTGAAGGTCAGAAACCATACAGGGGCGAGCTGAGCAGTTCAAGCAGTGCCTTTGACCTCATCCCAGAGCCGGTCCAGCTCTTCCAGCGAAGTATTTTCCATGCTGTCGCCGCGCGCCGTGACGCACCGTTCCACGGCATTGAAACGCCTTTCAAACTTCGCCGTGGCCCGGCGTAACGCCGCCTCCGCGTCAATACCACTGTGGCGGGCGAGATTGACGCAGCTGAACAGCAGGTCGCCCAGTTCTTCCTCCACGGCGTCATGGCGGACCTCACCATTGTCGGCGGACAGCGCCTGCGCTTCGGAAAACTCCGCCAGTTCCTCAGCCACTTTTGCCATCGCCCCGGCACTGTCGGGCCAGTCAAAACCCACGGTCGCCGCCCGCTTCTGCACCTTCTGGGCACGGCTCAGCCCCGGCAGGGCCAGCGGTATGTCGTCAAGGGCAGAGGTTTGCCGGCGTGCCGCGCGCTCTTCGCGCTTGATCGCCTCCCAACTCTGCTTGACGTCGGCGACACTGGCGGCCCCATCCACCACGCCTTCGATGTCACCATTCGCGAACACGTGCGGGTGTCTGCGCACCAGCTTGTCCACCAGGGTGTCAACGATGTGGGAGAAGTCGAAGAGTTGGCGTTCCGCCCCCATCTGGGCATAGAACACGACCTGGAACATCAGGTCGCCGAGTTCCTCGGCCACGTGGCCGAAATCACCATGCTCAATGGCCTCCACCAGTTCGTAGGCCTCTTCCAGGGTCGAGGGCACGATGGTGGAGAAATCCTGCTGCAGGTCCCAGGGGCAGCCCTGTTCGGGATCGCGCAGGCGCTGCATGACGCGCAACAGGTCGTCCATGCTGTAGCGGGGCTCATCCGGCTTGTTCAATTCCATCCTCGCTCAAACGCCGTGCGGACATGACATTGTTAAGGCTGCTGATGCGGTTGAGCAGCTTGCCGAGAAAACCCAGGTCTGGCACTTCCACTCGCAGCCGCATGGTGGCCACGTGCTCACTGCGATTGGTGCTGGTATTGATAGACAGCACATTGATGCGCGCCGCCGCCAACAGCTCGGTGATATCTCGCAGCAGGCCCGGCCGGTCATAGGCCTCGATGCCAATATCCACTTCGTAGCTCTCGCTGCGGTCGGTAGACCCCCAGCTCACCTCGATGATGCGCTCTGGCTGCTCCATTTGCAGGCGCAGCAGGCGGCTACAATCGCGCCGGTGCACGCTGACCCCGCGGCCCTGGGTGATAAAGCCGATGATCATATCTCCCGGCACGGGCTTGCAACAGCCGGCCAGGTGACTCAACAGGTTGCCGATGCCCTGCACCTGAACGGCACTGCTGCCCTGCTCTTCGCGGGCACGCGCCTTGCGCCGCAGCTTGACGGTAGGCGCTTGCGTGGGCTCGGCATTGGGAATCAATGCCTGTGCCGCGCCCAGCACCTGGGCTGCACTCAGCTCGCCGGCGCCAACGGCAGCAAACATGTCTTCGACATTGGGTAGCTGTACCCGGTTGGCGACCCGCTTGTAGTCAATGCTGGTCAGCGCCAGGCGCTTGAATTCACGTTCCAGCAGCCGGCGCCCGGCATCGATGTTTTCATCCCGGGCCTGGGCCCGGAACCAGTGCTGCACCTTGGCTCGGGCCCGTGTGGTTTTCAGGAAACCCAGGCCCGGCTGCAGCCAGTCGCGCTTCGGCGAGGCCTCGTTGCCGGTGAGAATCTGCACCCGCTCTCCGGTATTGAGCTGGTAGGTCAGCGGCACAATGGAACCGTTAACCTTGGCGCCGCGGCAGCTATGCCCCACCTCGGTGTGGACGTGGTAGGCAAAATCCAGCGGCGTTGCGCCGGCGGCCAGGTTGACGACATCACCGTCAGGTGTAAACACATAGACCCGGTCCTGGGAGGTTTCCGCGCTGAACTGTTCCGCCAGGTTGCCGACGTCGCCGGTTTCCTCGTGCCAGTCCAGCACCTGGCGCAGCCAGGCAATCTTCTCCTCGTAGCTGCTGGAAAGCCCGCCCTCACGATCGGAGCCCTTGTAGCGCCAGTGCGCGCAAACCCCCAACTCCGCCTCCTCATCCATGTCGTAGGTGCGAATCTGGATTTCGAGGATCTTGCCCTCCGGGCCGATCACCGCGGTGTGCAGGGAGCGATAGCCGTTTTCCTTGGGGTTGGCGATATAGTCGTCGAACTCGTTGGGAATATTGCGCCACAGACCATGCACGATACCCAGCGCGGCGTAGCAATCCTTGACGTCCGGCACCAGGATGCGCACGGCGCGGATGTCATAGACCTGGGAAAAACCGATGCCCTTGCGCTGCATCTTTCTCCAGATGCTGTAGATATGCTTGGAGCGCCCCCGTAACTCGGCGCTTATCCCCTCCCTGGCCAGGGTATCCGTGATCTGGGTTTTAACCCGGTCGATAAACTTGTCGCGCTCGAGACGTTTACCGTCCAGCAGGCGGGCTATCTTGTGATAGGCGTCCTGGTAGAGATAGCGAAAGGACAGGTCCTCCAGCTCCCACTTCAGATGGCCGATGCCGAGCCGGTGAGCCAGCGGTGCGTACACGTCGAAGACCTCCTGGGCGACCGTATGGCGGTGGCGAGGATCATTCTTCACGGCCCGGATCGCGCAGGTGCGCTCTGCCAGCTTGATCAGCGCAACCCGTACATCGTCTACCAGGGCGATCAACATCTTGCGGATGTTGTCTTTCTGGGCGTCGGCCTGGCCCAGCACCGGCGTGTCGCGGCCAATATTCAGGCTGCTGATGGCTGACATGCGCTCCACGCCCTCCAGCAGCTTTGCTACTCCGCTGCCAAAATCACGTTCCACGCGGTCTATGGCCAGGCGACCCTCGGCGACGGCACGGTAAAGCATGGCCGCCACCAGGCTGTCGGCGCCCATGTGCAGTTCGGAGAGGATCGCCACCATGTCGAGTCCGGTGGCCCGGCAATCGCCGTAGCCATGCCAGATGTCTTCAACGCTGCCGGCGGCCTCCTCGGCAGGTACTCCGCACACCGTCTGGTAGGCACGATCAACCTGCTCCCGGTCCTGGTCGGGAAACTCCGCCAGCTGCTCCTGCAGCCAGCGTTCAGCATCTGCGTCGCGCTCTGCGCGAACCCGCACCACCTGGTCTACCCGTAAACGCCGGTGGACAGGTAGCGGTCACCCCTGTCGCAAATGATGGCAACGATAACGGCATCGCTGACCTCTGCCGCCACTCGCAGGGCGCCGGCGACGCAGCCGCCCGACGACACGCCGGCGAAAATACCCTCGCGGCGGGCCAGCTCGCGCATGGTCTGCTCGGACTCCTGCTGGCTGATATCGATCACCCGGTCGACCCGGGTATCGTCGTAGATCTTTGGCAGGTAGGCCTGGGGCCAGCGGCGGATACCGGGAATACTGGAACCGTCCTGCGGCTGCAGGCCGATAATCTGGATATCGGGGTTCTGTTCCTTGAGAAACCGCGAGGTGCCCATGATAGTGCCTGTGGTGCCCATGGAGCTGACGAAGTGGGTCACGGTGCCTGCGGTGTCGCGCCAGATTTCCGGCCCGGTGCCGGCATAGTGCGCTTCAGGGTTGTCGGGGTTGGCGAACTGGTCCAGTACCCGGCCCTTGCCTTCGGCCTGCATGGCCATGGCGAGATCGCGCGCACCTTCCATACCCTCTTCCTGGGTGACCTCGATCAGCTCAGCCCCATAGGCTGACATCGCCTGCTTGCGCTCGTCGCTCATATGCGAGGGCATGATCAGCTTCAGCGGGTACCCCTTGATGGCAGCTGCCATGGCCAGGGCGATGCCCGTGTTGCCGCTGGTGGCCTCGATCAGCACATCGCCCGGCTTGATGTCGCCGCGCGCCTCGGCCCGCTGGATCATGCTCATGGCAGGCCGGTCCTTGACCGACCCGGCAGGATTATTGCCTTCCAGTTTCAGCAGCACGGTATTGCCGGCGCCCGCCCCCATGCGCTGCAGGCGCACCAGTGGCGTATTGCCGACGCAATCTTCGATGGTGGGATAGTCTGGCATGGGGCCGGGATTATACCCCTTCAGTCTGGTGGTAGCTAAGTTGGGCCGGCGCGGTGTGTCAGTCCGGTCTCCTGAACAGCTCTCGGCTCTTGAGCGGGCGTTCACCGAGGTGGGCAGCCAGAGCCTGGCGCATCAGCCGCTTGGCGCACTGGCGAGCGCTACCGGTGAAATCGCCGCGGCTGATACTCACCAGGTCGGCGCCGCGATAACGAGGCAGACGATCGCCGGCGGTCGCCTGAGCCTCCACCAGCCCGTGCTCCTCGTGGAAGTGATACCAGCCCTCTTCGGCCACGGCATCGCCACTGAGGCCGTCATTGGCCAGGTCAAAGCCGTAGCCCAGTTCCTCCAGCAGCACCAGTTCAAAACGGCGCAGCGGAATCTCCGTGCTGTCTTCGCCCTGCTCCGCCAGCAGCGCCAGCACCGCCGCATAGTGATCGAACAGCTTCTGGTGCGGGTCTTCGTGGTGCAGCAGGCGCATCAGCAACTCATTCATGTACAGGCCACTGTAAACACGCTGTCCCCGCAGCGACAGGGCCGGACCCAGCGCCTCGCAGCCCACCAGGTTCTTGAGCTGCGCACGGCCGGACCAGGAACACTGCAGCGGTGTGAATACCTGCAACAGGGCCGCCTGACTGCCGCCCCGGCTGCGACGCCCCTTGGCGCCCCGCGCCACCATGGACACCCGACCGTGGTCACGGCTAAAAAACTCTACCAACAGTGAAGTATCCCGCCAGGGACGGGTGTGGATGACATAGCCCGATTCCAGGGTGGCCTTCATTGCGGCGCCTGCCTGCCGCCCGGCACCAACGGCCTAGCCCTGGTCGTCGTAGCCAAGGCTGCGCAGGGCGCGCTCATCATCTGACCAGCCGGATTTAATCTTCACCCACAGCTTGAGCATTACCTGGGACTCGAACAGCGCTTCCATGTCCTTGCGTGCCTCGGCGCCGATGCTGCGCAGCCGGCTGCCGCCCTTGCCTATCAGAATCCGTTTCTGACCGTCGCGCTCTACATAGATCAGCGCGGCGATATGCAGGATCTCGTCGCGCTCCGCAAACTCCTCAATTTCCACGGTGATGGCATAGGGCAGCTCTTCGCCGAGCTGGCGCATGATTTTCTCGCGTACCATTTCCGCGGCCATAAAGCGCTGGCTGCGATCGGTGACCTGGTCTTCCGGGAAGAAGTGCGTCGATGGCGGCAGCTCTTCGCGGATACATTGCTCCAACTCGTCGATATTGTGCCGATTGAGGGCGGAGATCGGCAGAATCGCCTTGAATTTGGCCTGCTCGGACAGGAACTGCAGATGCGGCAACAGGGTCGACTTGTTCTCCAGCAGGTCCACCTTGTTCACTGCCAGAATCACCGGCGCCGGGCCGGCCATGGCCTGCTCCAGCACCCACTCGTCCTCGTCAGTCCACTGGGTGCGGTCGACCACCATCACCACCACGTCCACATCGGCTATCGCCGAGTGTGCCGCCCGGTTCATGTAGCGGTTGATCGCCTTGCGCGCGCCCCTGTGCAATCCCGGCGTGTCCACGAATACCACCTGGTCGCGCCCCTCGGTCTTGATACCCAGCACGCGGTGACGCGTAGTCTGGGGTTTGCGGGAGGTAATACTGATTTTCTGGCCGAGAACATGATTCAGCAGGGTCGACTTGCCGACGTTGGGCCGACCAATGATCGCCACGTATCCACAGCGTTCAATCGCGTCCTGCTCAGTTTCCATCCAGCAACTCCAACATCGCCCCGGCCGCGGCCTGCTCTGCGCGGCGGCGGCTACTGCCGCTGCCGCATTGCTGCAGTACCGGTTCGACCAGGCGGCACTCAACGGTAAATTGCTGGCAGTGATCTGCCCCCTGCACTTCCACCAGGTGGTACTCCGGCAGGGGCAGTCCGCGACCCTGTAAACGCTCCTGCAGGCTGGTCTTGGCGTCCTTTTCTGCAGACTGCGGGCTCACTGCTGCCAGCCGCTCACCGAACCAGGCCAGCACCCGCTCCCGGGCTGCTTCATGCCCACCGTCCAGCAGCATGGCGCCGACAATGGCTTCCAGGGCATCGGCGAGAATCGAATCCCGCCTGCGGCCACCGCCCTTGCGTTCACCCGGGCCCAGCAGGATTTCGTCCCCCAGCGCCAGTTCGCGCGCCAGCTCCGCCAATACTTCACCGCGCACCAGGGCGGCGCGCATGCGGCTGAGATCGCCCTCGTCGCACTCGGAGTAACGCTGAAACAACTGCTCGGCAATAAAGTGGTTGAGAATGGAGTCGCCCAGGAACTCCAGGCGTTCGTTGTTGCGAGCGCCGCGAGAGCGGTGAGTCAGGGCCAGTTCCAGCAGTGAGGGGTCCGCAAAGCGGTATCCCAGCACCTCCTGCAGTCGGTCTCTATTCGCAGCCACGCGTTGACTGGCTACGCCTTTACTCGATGACAACGACGTTGTCGTTGAACATCAGCACCGCATCGACATTCTGGAACAGCGGTGTGCGCGTCTCGTAGGTGGCATCGATGATGATCTTGCCCTCGTCGCGGTAAATCTTCACGTCCCTGGGCTTGATGCCTTCGATGCGGTTGGTATTGAACGTGCTGGACAGACGCTTGGTGACATCGCGCAGTGAGTGTTCAGGCGACGAGGCCTCAGCCACACTGTCGATGGCGCTTTTCACCGAGCGCCCTTCCATATAGGCGGGCAGCAGGCGAATAGTCACCGTGAGAAAAAATGACAGCAGTGCGAGCAGCATGAGCACGCCGAGAATCGATACCCCGCCCTGTCGTTTGAGAGCCTGCTGACTGGTGGTCGCCAGGCGGCGACGGCTGGAGTCGCAAGACCCCGGTGAACGCTTGCAATTCATGGTTCTTATTCCCCCCCTATTCTCACCCCGGACCAGCCGGCGCTGGTCATATGGCCCCTGTCGTGCAGGTGATTCCCCTGTCACCTGTCAGACCGGAGCCTGCGGCCGCTACTCGATGCCGCCAACCCGGTGAAAGCTGGGCAGGCTCAGGAACGATTCCCAGTGCATCCAGATCGCAAACGCCCTGCCTACTATATCCCGTTCCGGCACCTGACCCCAAGACCTGGAATCCTGCGAGTTGTCGCGGTTGTCGCCCATCATGAAGTAGTGTCCGGGCTCGACCACGATGGAGAAATTGTCCTGGCGTCGCAGCATATCCAGCTGCACCTCGTGGTCCACATCACCCAGTTCCTCGCGCTTTAGGTGGTAGCGGGGCCGGCCGGGCGGGAACTGTGCCAACAGTTCCTGAGGCGCCAGTTCGCCGTTGATATAGAGCTTCTTGTCGATGTAGCGGATACGGTCGCCCGGCAGGCCGATGACCCGCTTGATGTAGTAGGTATCGTTTTTGTGGGGTGGGAAAAACACCATCACATCACCGCGCTGCGGTTCGTTCAGGTCCAGCACCTTGGTGCGAATCACCGGCAGGCGTATGCCATAGGTGAACTTGTTGACCAGGATGTAGTCCCCCACCTGCAGGGTTGGCACCATGGAGGACGAGGGTATCTGGAACGGCTCCACCAGGAAGGAGCGCAACACAAACACCAGGAACAGCACCGGAAAGAAAGACTTCGAGTACTCCACCAGCACCGGCTCACGCGCCACCTGCTCGGAGCGCTGGGAATACTCGCGGAACTGCGGACTGTTCTCGTTGGACCAGTCCGGGAAGTCGCGCTGCAGCTGAGCGACCTCGGCGCGCCGCCCGGGCGCCAGGAACAGGTAGTCAAACAACCAGACCATGCCGCTGCCAAACACCAGCACAACCAGAACCAGGGGAAAATCGATATCCATCGGGCGCGTCAGGCCTCTGTCTTCAATACTGCCAGGAAGGCGGACTGCGGAATCTCCACGCGGCCCACCTGCTTCATGCGCTTCTTGCCCGCCTTCTGCTTCTCGAGCAGCTTACGCTTGCGAGTGGCGTCGCCACCGTAGCACTTCGCCGTCACGTTCTTGCGCAGGGCCTTGACCGTCTGGCGGGCAATAATCTTGCCTCCCAGGGCGGCCTGGATGGCCACGTCAAACATCTGGCGGGGAATCAGCTCGCGCATTTTCTCAGTTAATACCCGGCCGCGCGACTGGGCCTGGGAGCGGTGCACAATAATCGCCAGGGCGTCGACACGTTCGTTGTTAATCAGCACGTCCAGGCGCACCAGGTCCGCCGCCTCGAAACGCACGAACTGGTAGTCCAGCGAGGCGTAGCCGCGGCTCACGCTTTTCAGGCGATCAAAGAAGTCCATCACCACTTCAGCCATCGGCAGTTCGTAGACCAGCGACACCTGCTGGCCCATGAACTGCATATCCTTCTGGATACCGCGTTTTTCCTCACACAGGCTAATCACGCTGCCCAGGTGCTCCTGGGGCAGCAGGATGTTGGCCTGCACGATGGGTTCGCGCATCTGGTCGATATCGGCGACGTCGGGCAGGGCCGAGGGGTTGTCGACTTCGACTACCGTGCCGTCCTTCTTCACGACTTCATAAACTACCGTCGGCGCGGTGGTGATCAGGTCGAGGTCGTACTCGCGCTCCAGCCGCTCCTGGATGATCTCCATGTGCAGCATGCCGAGGAAACCGCAGCGGAAGCCAAAACCCAGGGCGTCGGAGGTTTCCGGTTCGTAAAACAGTGAGGCGTCGTTCAGGGTCAGCTTGCCCAGGGCGTCGCGGAAATCCTCGTAGTCGTCCGTGGAGACTGTGAAGATACCGGCGTACACCTGGGGCTTCACCCTTTGGAAGCCCGGTAGCGCCTCGACCTCGGGGCTGGCGGCATGAGTCAGGGTGTCCCCTACCGGGGCGCCGTGGATATCCTTGATCCCGGCCACCACATAGCCCACCTCACCGGCCACCAGCACGCCGGTTTCGGTGCGCTTGGGGGTGAAAATGCCGACACTGTCGACACCCTGCGGCTTGCCAATCGACTTGGAGATGATCTTGTCACCCTTGCGCAGCACGCCGTTCTTTACGCGCACCAGCGACACCACGCCCAGGTAGTTGTCGAACCAGCTATCGATAATCAGCGCCTGCAGCGGCGCCTCGCGATCACCTTCCGGCGGCGGGATGTTCTCAATCAGGTATTCGAGGGCATCTTCCACCCCAAGACCGGTCTTGGCGCTAACCGGGCAGGCCTCGCTGGCCTCGATGCCGATAATGTCCTCGATCTCCTGCTTGACCCGGTCGGGCTCCGCCTGGGGCAGGTCCATCTTGTTGAGGATGGGCAGCACTTCGAGCCCCTGCTCAATCGCGGTGTAGCAGTTGGCGACCGACTGGGCTTCCACCCCCTGCCCCGCATCGACCACCAACAGAGCGCCCTCACAGGCGGCCAACGAGCGGGATACCTCGTAGGAAAAATCCACGTGGCCAGGGGTGTCGATGAAGTTGAGCTGGTAGGTCTCGCCATCGGCAGCCGTGTAGTTGAGCGTCACGCTCTGAGCCTTGATGGTAATACCACGCTCGCGCTCGATATCCATGGAATCGAGCACCTGCTCCGCCATCTCGCGATCGGACAGTCCTCCACAGACCTGGATAAACCGATCGGCAAGCGTCGACTTGCCGTGATCGATATGGGCAATGATGGAGAAGTTACGGATGCTGTCCAGGTTCTTCAAAAAAGCCGCCCGGGTACTCGTTCGTGGTCACTGAAAGGCGCGCGATTGTACCCGATCACGGGTGCAACCGCCACGCGCCGCCTTGCTCGCCAGGCTCAGTCGGGGGTGATGCCGATAAACTGCGGCGCACCTCGGCGGAACAGCCGCATGGGTACCGACTTGCCGGGCTCCAGGCCTTCGACAATGCGCATAAAGCTCTCCACCGAGGTCACCGGGTTGCCGGCGATCAGGGTGATCACATCGCCACTGCGCACGCCCCGCTCGTCGGCCGGCGAGCCGCTGATCACCTCGGTAACCACCACGCCGCCGCTGATACCCCAGCGGGATTGCAGCTGCTCAGTGATTTCTTCCACCACCAGGCCCAGTCGCGCACCTTCGCCCGCCTGAGGCGAGACCGCCGCCACCGAGGGCCGGTCATCCGCTTCCAGGGCGCCGACCGCGAGACGCAGGGTTTTCTCCCGGCCGTCTCTCACCAGTTCCACCTTTACCTCGGCGCCCGGCTTGACCAGGCCCACGGCATGGGGCAGCTCGGAAGAGGTGAGAATATCCTTGCCGGCGAACCGCGTGATGACATCGCCCGACTCAAGTCCGCCCTCGTCGGCGGGGCCGCCGGGCTGGAGCTGTACGATCAGCGCACCCTTGGGCCGCTCCAGGCCCAGGGATTCCGCCAGCACCTTGTCCACGTCCTGGATGGTGACACCCAGCCAGCCGCGAGTGACCTCACCATCGTCGCGCAGTTGCTCAATGACATTGCTCACCACGCTCACCGGGATCGCAAACGACAGTCCGATGGAGCCACCGCTGCGAGTGAATATCTGGGAGTTCACGCCCACCACTTCGCCGTCCAGATTGAACAGTGGGCCACCGCTGTTGCCCGGGTTGATGGCAACGTCGGTCTGGATAAAGGGTACGTAGTTCTCACCGTTTTCGGTGGGCAGGCTGCGACCCATGGCACTGACAATCCCCGCCGTCACCGAATAGTCCAGGCCGAAGGGGGAGCCGATGGCCAGCACCCACTCGCCCACTTCCAGGGCATCGGGCTCTGCCAGCGCCACGGTCGGCAGGCCACTGGCCTCGACTTTGAGCAGTGCCAGGTCAGAGCGCTCGTCCAGGCCCTTGATTTCGGCCTCGAACTCGGTGCGGTCAGTCAGCCGCACGAGGACGCGGTCGGCACCGGCCACCACGTGATTGTTGGTGACGATGTAGCCATCGCGGCTGATGATAAAGCCCGACCCCATACCCCGCCGGGGCGGTAATTCATCCGGCGGAGCAAGCTGCCCTTCGAAGAAGCGCCGCAGGTATTCCGGGATCTGTGGCATTTCGGAATGATAGTTTTCGCCGCCGGGCGCGAACTCCACCAGGATCTTGACCACCGCCGGGTTGTTCTGCCGGACGATGCTCTTGAAATCCGGCAATTCCGCCGCCCCCACCGGCAGGCTGGCGAGCCACGCCAACACCAGGGTGCACAGGACTGTTGAAAACCGTGTTCTGGGGGTATGCATTCGTACCTCTCGATTGATCAAAAATACGTAGAAAAGTGGGGGAACAGTTCAGCCTCGGAGCGGGATTGTCTGGCAGCGACCCCTGATCAGGTCGACAGGACAGCCTCAGCCCTGCGCGCTTGCCGGCCCAAGGGCAGGCCCTGCGACCGGCCCTATCAGCCTGGGGTGCAGGCGTTGGTCATTGCGGCGCAGCCAGGCGTGTAAGCGGACGACAGCAACGCCCAGGCTGAAACCCACCAGGGCGCCAAGCAGGGTATCGAGGTCGGAGGCGCCCGGCACAGCGCCGGCAAAGACCGCAGCGACCGCCAGGGTGCAGATCAGCGGCACGATATACACCACGAAGGAGCTGCCCACCAGCAGGTTCTCGGGAATGGCAATGGTCACCTCGTCATCTACTCGAAAGCGCCCCTCGGGGAACGCCGTGGAGGACACTTTCAGCAGGTTGCGCTGCCCGTCGCGCAGGCTGTTGAGAATACCGTGCCCACAGCCCTTGGCCGCCTGGCAGCTGCCGCAGGTGGACTGGCGGATGGTTTCCACCCAGAGCGAGCCGGGTTCAACCGCAACGACACGACCGGTTTCAGTCAACATAAGCTGTATTCTATCTCATCTCGCCCCTGTTGCCCGAGTCGCTCTCGAGCAGCGCCTTCACCGCGGCGCAGCTCAGGGTCCAGGCGCGTTGGCCTGCTCTGACCAGACGACGGAATCCGCCACCCGGCGGGCCGTGTTCACCGGCACTTCGCCCAATACCGTCACCAGCACCGGCCGACCGGAGAGCTGGATACCGCGAGTATAGGCCGTGGTGCCACCGCGCCGCGCCAGCCCGGCGCCGAACTCCCCGAGACCGGGCGCGCTCTCGACAAACACGGAGAAGATCGCCAGGCCGTCAGTGAAGGACTTGTTGTGGCTGGTGTCCGCCACCCGATCGGTGGGCATGAAGCCGGTGGGTAGCCAGGCGACGTTCCAGGCCGGGGTTGAGGTGGGCGCCGGTGGACGCTCAGCCCCGTGGGCATGGCCCGCTTCGTGCAACAGGTCCACTCGGGTACCGTCCAGTTCAACATCGCCTATCTGGATGTCCGCAAACTGGAAACGCTCCAGGACCCGCCCGTCCTGGGCAACCGTCTGCGTCTTCAACAGCAGGCCGGTGTCGCGGTCCAGGGCCATCTGGTAGCCATAGCGGTAGATGTCTCGCGGCAGGACGTTGATGATGACCGCTTCTCGCCCGGCAATACGGTGACTGCCCGCGACCTTAAGCTGGTAGTAGCCGGCAACGCCACAGCCGGCGTCACCGTTCTGGTAAAGCTGGCTGATACGCACCAGCCGATGCCCGGGGTGCACACAATCCAGCGGGTGCTGGGCCCGCTTCACCCGCGCGCCGCTACCGGTCAGGCGCGTCACCTGCTCCTGTTCGACGTTACCCCTGACGGAGTGAGAGATTCGCATCGATTGCACGGCGCCGCCGTGCTGGTAGGTAAATACGCCCTGGTAGCTGGTTTCCCGCAGGCTGTGCGACATCTTTTCAAGCCAGCGCAAAGCCTCCTGGTCCCCGACCTCGCACTGGGCCAAGGCCGGCGTTGCCACCCACAGCGACGCCAGCGCTGTGAAGCTGACTGCTAACAGTGCGCGCAACACTCAATCCTCGGTGCTGAAGGTGGCTACCCGTGCATAGGGCATCATGCCCTGCGGCGCATTCAGGGATGCCTCTTCGGCGTGATTGAGCATGTAACGCTCGAGGCGTTGCCGCGCAATCGCATCGTAGTCCGTACCGGCGTCGGCCGCTGTGTTCTGTGTAGCAGCAGGTGCTACTGGTACCACCGTGCTGGGTGTCGCGTAGCCCGCTCGGGTCGCTGT
Source organism: Halieaceae bacterium (assembly GCA_028282105.1). Lineage (GTDB taxonomy): Bacteria > Pseudomonadota > Gammaproteobacteria > Pseudomonadales > Halieaceae > JANQIO01. Next base: position 24,477 of record JANQIO010000027.1, read on the forward strand.
GCCGCCCAGCACAGTGACCGCACCGGTCGGTGACACGCGCTCAAGCGTGCTCGCCGTCGCGGGGCCGGGCAGCTGTGCACCCTGCTGCACTCCGTAGAACTGGCTGCCCACCAGCACCACCGCAAATACGGAGGCGGCCACGGCAAAACTCGCCACCGGGCGCAGAAAACGCTGCCAGCTGGCCACCGGCGCTATCGCCGCGCCGACCTCGTCCATCCCCGGCTGGGCCTGATAGCTGGGCTCCTGCTCAAGAGCGGCCATGATACGGCCGGAAAGATCAGTGCTGGGCGCCAGGTCACCCGATCGCAGGCTGTGGCTGGCCGTATTGAAGCGGCGCCAGGTATCACGCAGGGAGGCATCTTCTACACTGTCCAGCAACTCGTCGAGGGTAGTATTGTCCGCTTCGCCGTCCATCAGGGCTGAGAGTGCCTCGCCAAACTGACTGCTGTCGGCTGCGGAATAGACCTCGCCCGCCGCGCTGGCTGGTTGATCAATCGCCGCTGCAATCCGGCCCGACAGATCGGTGCGCAGGTCGAGTGCGCCCGGTTGCAGGCTGTGGCTGGCCAGAGTGAAGCGACGCCAGGTATCGCGCAGCGCGGGGTCATCAATATTGTCCAGCAGTTGGTCCAGGGCGGCATCGCCGGCTTCGCCGTCCATCAGCGCTGACAGTGATTCTGCAAAGGGATTGTCATCGGGAACGGAGGTCAGCGGCGCCGCATGCGAGGGCTCCAGGTCGATAGCGGCTGCAATGCGATCAGACAGGTCCGTGCCGATATCAAGCGCGCCCGGCTGCAGGCTGAAGCGGGTGATATGCAGGCGCCGCCAGGCGTCACGCAGCGAGCGATCCTGGACATTGTCCAGCACCATATCGAGCGCCTGCTCGTCGGCCTCCCCGTCCACCAGGGCCGACAGTGCTTCGCCAAGCTCTTCGTTCATCAATGACCTCCCAGGTCCTGCCGCGTCGTAGTTGCGCGGCTTTTTATGCATAACTTGCAACTTTCATTTGGTAGCTGTTCTCAACAGCCGCGTTCACTCTGCAAGCACCGGCCTTCATTCACTGGCTTGCAAGCCATCGCTACCCATCAATTGCTGCCTAAAAACTGCCTCATCAATAGGGCGTGTTCTCACCGTCGATCTGGGCGCGCACCCGTTTGTCGATGGCTTCCCTGGCCCTGAAAATCCTCGATCTCACGGTTCCCACCGGGCAATCCATGATGTCTGCGATCTCTTCATAACTGAGACCATCAAATTCACGTAAAGTTACCGCGCTGCGCAGATCGTCCGGCAAATCACTGATCGCCTGATTGACCACTTCGCCGAGTTCCTGGCTGAACAGCTTGTTCTCGGGGTTTTCCATGTCTCGCAGGGCGCCGCCGTTCTCAAAGTGCTCGGCGTCTTCAATCTCCACATCGCTGCCAGGCGGTCTGCGACCGCGGGCCACCAGGTGGTTCTTGGCTGTGTTGATCGCGATGCGGTATAGCCAGGTATAGAACGCGCTATCGCCGCGAAACCGTGGTAGTGCCCGGTACGCCTTGATGAAGGCTTCCTGGGTGACATCCTGGACCTCGTGACTGTCGTGCACATAGCGCGACACCAACCCGAGAATCTTGGGCTGGTACTTCAATACCAGAAGATCGAAGGCACGTTTGTCTCCCGCCTGTACCCGTTCTACTAACTGCTGGTCTGTAGTGGCCGCAGCCAATCCTGCCCCCTTATCTCGCCACGTCTGATCACGGGGAAACAAAAAAGTTCCTTTCGATTCCCCGCTGCGTATTATGAGCGTTTTGCTTATCCCAGCGCCGCCCACCGGCAAGCCGCGTGCCGCGGCGCTGTGACGGCCTAAAATACACGAATTCCCCATCCCGAACAGCCCCGGAAGCCCCATGCCACAACGCCATCAACACGACGTACTGATTATCGGCAGCGGCGCTGCCGGGCTGTCGCTGGCCCTGCGCCTGCCCACATCCCTGCGGGTGGCGGTGCTCAGCAAGGGGGAACTCACCCAGGGCTCTACCTACTGGGCGCAGGGCGGCATGGCCGCCGTGCTCGACAAGGACGACACGGTGGAATCCCATGTCGAAGATACCCTGGCGGCGGGCGTCGGCCTGTGCCACCGCGACGTGGTGGAGTTTGTGGTCTCCCAGGGTGCCGAGGTGGTGGAGTGGCTGGTGGCGCAGGGCGTTGAATTCGACCGACGTGAAACCCCCAAACACAGCGAATTTCACCTCACCATGGAAGGCGGCCACAGCCAGCGGCGGGTAATCCACGCCGCCGATGCCACCGGCCGGGCGATTTCCGAAGTGCTGGTGGAACGCACCCTGGCCCGCGACAATGTGGAAATCGTCACCGACGGCGTGGCGGTAGACCTGGTCACCGCGGATGGTCGCTGCCAGGGCGCCTATGTGTTGAATCGCAGCACCGGCAGCGTACACCTGTACCAGTCTCGCTTCGTCGTGCTCGCCACCGGCGGCGCCAGCAAGGCCTACCTGTACACCAGCAACCCGGACGGCGCCAGCGGCGACGGCATCGCCATGGCCTGGCGTGCCGGTTGCCGGGTAGCCAATATGGAGTTCAACCAGTTTCACCCCACCTGCCTGTACCACCCCCGTGCCAAATCCTTCCTCATCACTGAGGCACTGAGAGGAGAAGGCGGCCGGCTGCAGCTTCCCGATGGCACCCGTTTCATGGAGCGCTTTGACGAGCGCGGCGAATTGGCGCCGCGTGATGTGGTGGCGCGGGCTATTGACCATGAGATGAAGCGCACCGGCAGCGACTGCGTTTACCTGGACATCAGCCACCAACCCGCACGCTTCCTGCAGACACATTTCCCGACCGTGCATCGCCGGTGCCTGGATTTCGGCATTGATATCACCCGCGAACCGATACCCGTGGTGCCCGCCGCTCACTACACCTGCGGCGGGGTGCTGGTGGACAAGCGCGGGCAGACCGACCTGCCCGGTTTGTACGCCATCGGCGAGACCGCCTGCACCGGGCTGCACGGCGCCAACCGGATGGCCAGCAATTCACTGCTGGAATGCCTGGTCTATGCCCACGCCGCCGCCGATGACATCGGCTTGCGCAGCGCCGATACCCCGCCCCCACGCGGCGCTCCGGACTGGGACGAGAGCCAGGTCACGGACTCGGACGAAGACGTGGTGATCTCCCACAACTGGGATGAGCTGCGCCGTTTTATGTGGGACTACGTGGGCATTGTGCGCACCGACAAGCGGCTGGCCCGCGCCCGCCACCGCGTGGAGTTGCTGCAGGAAGAGATCGTCGAGTACTACAGCAATTACAAGGTCAGCAACGACCTGTTGGAGTTGCGCAACCTGGCGACCGTCGCGGAGCTGATGATCAACTGCGCTATTGCCCGCCGCGAGAGCCGCGGGCTGCACTACACGCTCGACTATCCGGAACTGGACCCGGCTGCCGGCGATACGGTGCTGTCCCCGGTGCCATAACGCAGGGCCAGCCGCAGCCGTCGCCAGGTTTCCCTGTCGCACTGCCCGCGCCATAGCAGGCAGCGACAGCAACGATCATCCACCCGCAATATGGCGGCCAGCCACAGGGTCGAGCAATAGGCCGCGACCAGCAGCGCCGGTTTGCCGTCGCAGCGGTACCAGTGCCGGCCATCAAACCGGAAGCTCGTCGGAACCCTGGCGAAGACTCGCAACCACCCCCAGCTCAACAGCGGCAGCAAACCCACCGCCAGGAGTGACCCGCCGCCGGCAGTGGCATAAACCACCAGGCAGCCCGAGAAGAGCAGACACAGCGCGGTCAGCGCAGAGTGGGATTTCCCGCCCTCAAGACGGGCGGCGGGCAAACGCCAGGACGGTGTCGACAATGCCGGCCAGCTCTTCATCTTCCGGGCGCAGCCGCCCGAGGAACCAACCGAACAGCTCCTGGTCTTCGCACTCCAGCAGTTTGCGATAGCGGGCCTGGTCGCGGCTTGAGAGTGTGCGGTAGGCGTCCTTCACGAAAGGCTCCAGCACCAGGTCCAGCTCCAGCATGCCGCGGCGGCTGGCCCAGATTACCCGGTTGTAATCAGCGTCAGTCATCATGCGCGAAGTATAAGAGCTGACAGGGGCCAAAGCAGCACCTATCATAGCCGCCGTGACAACCTTCCTGACCAGACTCGACTCCCGCACCAGCCTAGTGCTGGAAGGCCCGGACGGACGCAAGTTCCTGCAGGGACAAACCACCTGTGACCTCGACCTGCTCAGCCCGGACCGCAGCCTGGTGGGCGCCTACTGTAATCCCCAGGGGCGCATGATCTGTGATTTTCGGCTGCTGGACCTGGCGCCGGAAACCCTGCTCCTGGCGCTGGACGCGGACGCCGCGACCGCGGCACTCGACACCTTCGCCAAGTACCTGGTGTTCTCAAAAGCGGAGCTGACTGATGCCGGCGACGACTGGTGCCAGTACGCCCTGTGGGGCCCCGAGGCAGCGACTCTCGCCGGCGCGCCAGAAGTATCGGTCCACGACAGCTGGCGCCAGGGTGACACCCTGTGGGTGGCCAGTGATGCGGCTGGGGCTTTCGAGGCCTGCGTGCCTGCCGGCAGCGTCGACGCCTTCGAAGCTGGTCTGGCAGACCAGGGCGCGCAGAACGCGCATGAGGAGCAATACCGGCTGCTGGAAATCCAGGCCGGCATCGGCCACGTCACCGGCGCCACCAGTGGGGAATTCCTGCCGCAAATGCTCAACTTCCAGGCCACCGAGCGCATCAGCTTTACCAAGGGCTGCTACACCGGCCAGGAGGTTGTGGCGCGCATGCACTACCGTGGCAAAGTGAAACGTCCCATGGCGCTGGCATGCGTGGAACTGGCCGGGGATGTGTCACCCGGTGACAGCATCACTGACCTGGCCGACAAGACAGTGGGCACTGTGGTCAACGCCACCCGCGGCGACGGTGGCCAGTGGTGGTTGCTGGCCTCGCTGACCCGGGATGCCATGGCGGCAGGCGCCAGCCTGGCCGGCAGCCCGCTGAGCTTCCATGCACTGCCCTACCCGCTGGACGAAGACCAGGCCAGCAGCTAACTCGGCAACGCCCAGTCGATAGGCGACCTGCCCCTGGCCGCGAGGTAGTCGTTCGCGCGACTGAAATGTCGGCAGCCAAAAAAGCCCCGGTGTGCACTCAGCGGTGAGGGATGAGGCGCGCGCAGTACGCAGTGGCGCTGCTCATCGATTACCGCGCCCTTGCGCTGGGCGTACGACCCCCACAGCATGAACACCACGTGTTCGCAGTCGCGGTTGACGAGCTCGATAGCGCGATCGGTGAACTGCTCCCAGCCCTTGCCCTGGTGCGAAGCCGCACGCCCACGCTCGACGCTCAATACGCTGTTCAACAGCAGTACGCCCTGGTCTGCCCAGTGGGTCAGGCAGCCGTGCTGCGGCGCCGGTACCCCCAGGTCTTCGTGTAGTTCCTTGTAAATGTTGACCAGGGAAGGCGGCAACGCCACGCCCTGTCGCACTGAAAAACACAGGCCATGGGCCTGGCCCGGGCCGTGATAGGGGTCTTGCCCAAGCACCACCACCCGCACCTGATCCAGGGGCGTGTGATCGAAAGCCGCAAACATCTCTGCGCCGGGCGGGAAGATGACCTTGCCGGCGTCTTTCTCGGCGCGCAGGAAGGTCTTCAGCGATTGCATGTAGGGCTGCTCGAACTCCGTGCGCAAACGCGCCAGCCAACTGGCCTCCAGCTGAATCCCGGCCTCCGCCAAGATTCAGGCCCGATCGCTGCCGATCACCGCATTGCGAAGCAGCGGCGAGCGTTTGCCCTCTCCGCGGCGCTCGTAGCGTGCCGCCGGAGTATTGACCACCGCGTCCAGCGGCTCGGCCGCCAGTGCTGCGCCGCGCCGTTCGCCGGGGGCCGGGCGGTAGCAGGTGTCGCGCAGCCAGGGTTCACGAGCTCGGGATGTCAGGAAAGACTCGATGTCCTCCAGCGGCCACTCCTGGCCGTGGGCCGCGCCCGCCGCCCGGGTGATGGTTTCGTTCATCAGGGTGCCGCCGAGGTCGTTGCAACCCGCATCGAGACAGGCGGCCACGCCCGCCTCGCCCATCTTCACCCAGGAGGCCTGGATACTGTCGAAAAAGGGATTCAGGGCCAGCCGCGCCACCGCGTGCATCAGCACCGCCTCGCGGAAGGTGGGGCCGCGGCGCGCTTTACCCTTGAGGTACATCGGCGCCTCCATGTGCACGAACGGCAGGGGCACGAATTCGGTGAAGCCACCGGTGCGCTGCTGCAAGTCGCGCAGCCGCAGCAGATGCCGTGCCCAGTGTCGTGGTTGCTCCACATGGCCATACATGATGGTGGCCGTGGTGCGGAAGCCTACCCGGTGAGCGGTCTCCATGACCTCCAGCCACTGGGCCGTATTGATCTTGTCGGGACAGATGATCGCCCGCACCTCGTCGTCGAGAATCTCCGCGGCGGTACCCGGCAGCGTACCCAGTCCGGCGGCTTTCAGTGCCCGCAGATAATCTTCCAGCGACATATCCAGGGTATGGGCACCCTGCCACACTTCCAGCGGTGAAAAAGCGTGCACATGCATGTCTGGCGTGGCGGCCTTCACTGTGGCGAGGATGTCGAGGTAGGTCTGCCCGGTGTATTCCGGGTGAATACCGCCCTGCATGCAGACTTCGGTGGCGCCGCGCTCCCAGGCCTCGCGGCAGCGTCGGGCGATCTCCTCCGCGTCCAGGTCATAGGGCCGGCCGCGCAGGTTTTCACTGAGCTTGCCCTTGGAGAAGGCGCAGAACTGGCACTTGAAGTAGCAGATGTTGGTGTAGTTGATGTTGCGGTTCACGGCAAAAGACACGCGGTCGCCATGCCGCTCCCGGCGCACCTGGTCTGCCGCCCGGCAGACCCAGGCAAATTCAGGCCCGCGGGCACGGAACAGGCGCTCAACATCGGCTTCGCTGAGCTCCGCTCCGGCGCGGCAGCGCTCGACAATCTCTATCAGCTGCGGATCTATGTCGGCGTCGGCGGGCGCGAGCCGCATTTCCTCCAGCACCGCGGCCGGCGGTTGCAGCTGCGCCCCCGGGCACCAGTCATCGCTGCGCGCCAGGCCCTCAGCATCTGCCTGCTGCAGCACCGGTTCCCGCAGCGCCTCGTCCAGCCACTGCTCCGGTGTGTTTACGTAAGACGGATACAGCGTCAGCCTCGGTTGCAGTATCTTGCCGGCCGCCGCAGTCTCGCGGGCCAGTTGTTCCAGGTGCGGCCAGGGCGCTTCGGGATTCACAAAATCCGGTGTCACCGGGGATACGCCACCCCAATCATTGATACCGGCCGACACGATCTGCGGCAGCACACCCGGGCTCAGGTTGGGCGGCGCCTGGATATTCATCTCCGGCCCGAACAGTATGCGCGCCACCGCGATGGTCCACAGCAGCTCCTCGAGGTCTGGCTCCGGCGCCTGCGCCATCAGTGTGCCGGGCTTGGCGCGGAAGTTCTGGATAATCACTTCCTGTAGCTGGCCGTGGCGACGGTGGCTGGCCCGCAGCGCCAGCAGGGATTCGATGCGCTCGCGGCGTGTTTCACCGATACCGATAAGAATGCCCGAGGTAAACGGCACCCGCAGGCGCCCCGCCCGCTCGATAGTATCGAGTCGCCGGGCCGGCGACTTGTCCGGCGAGCCATAGTGCGGCATACCCTTTTCGCAGAGGCGCTCGGAGGCCGATTCCAGCATGATACCCATGGACGCGGACACCTTGCGCAGAGCCAGCATCTCCTCGTCATCCATGCAGCCGGCATTGATGTGCGGCAGCACGCCGGTGTCTTCCAGTACCCGTCCTGCGACATGGGTGAGATAGGCCAGCGTCGACTCGATGCCCATTGCTTCCAGTGCTTCGCGGGCGGCGCGGTAGCGCAGTTCGGGCCGTTCACCGAGCGTGAACAAGGCTTCCTGGCAACCCATCTCGGCCGCTGCCCTGACCTGCTCCAGCACCTCTTCCACCGGTATATACGCCTGGGGAATATGCCGCGGGGTTTGGGCAAAGGTGCAATAGTGGCAGACATCCCGGCACAGCTGCGTAAGCGGTATAAAGACCTTGCGAGAGTAGCTGACGACGCTGCCATGGCCGCGATCCCGCAGGCTGGCGGCCGCCTGCGCGAGGCGCACTGTATCTGTGAACGCTGCCAGCTCGAGAGCCCGGGCGTCATCTGGCGGAGCGTCCATCAGCTCCTGCAGCAGCGCATCAGTGGACAGGTTTTCGTAGCCGGTCATCGCACACCTCGCGTATTGGCCGCATAGAGTTCAGAGAGTGCCCGCAGTCGTCGTGCAATATCGGAGCGACCCAGGAAGGCACGGGTATGGTTGCCGGCGGGGGCGCCGCTTATCGACAGCTGCCAGACATCGACAAGATCTGCCGGCTGGTCCACATCCAGCGCGGCATCGGGTAGCGCTTGCTCGGCGCAGACCAGTCCCTGCTCGGTGGCGGCCCGTCGGTGGGCGGCAAAGCTGCCGCGTCCGTAGTGGAAAACCGGCAGTGCGGACGTGCGCGCGAGCAGCATGTTGGTCCCCTCACGACGGCGATCAGGCACCAGCAGTAGCTCGACACCGCCGGCAGCAAACATCGCCACGGCGCGATCCACCGTACTGGCTGTCAGCAGGGGCAAGTCACTGTGCACGACCAGCACCGATTCAATCCCCCTGGATTCAAGGACGGCGCAGCCAGCCGTCACCACCTGGTTGAGGCCGCTGGTGTTGAGGGCCGATTCCGGCAACCAGTCCACGGCATACTTGGCGGCCAGCATATCGGCGCCAGGATCGTCGGAGATCAACAACACACCCGCCAGAGCGGCGGAATCTGTCAGCGCCGCCAGCACATCCTCGGCCATGGCCTGGGCCAGGGCGCGTCGTTCGTGTGACGCCAGTACACCGCCAAGCCGGGTCTTGGCCTGCACCAGATCCTTCATCGGCAGCAACGCCCAGCAGCCCTGCTGTTTCCCTTGCGAAGAGTGACCGGCGTTCATGCGGTCGCTACACCGGCGTCGGCCAGCAGTACGCGCGCCAGTTGCTCGCGGTCTGCCAGTGTCTTCATTACTGTGGGCGCAGTGATCAGGCGCATGGCCGGCTCCTCAATACTGCCCGCCAGTGTAGCGTCAGATTCATCCAACACGAAAGTGCTCACCAGACCGCGGTAATGCGCTGCCACGGAGGCGGCGCTGACCGGCAGGCCCAGCTCGGCCATCATCTTGGCGGCCGGCCCCTTCAGCGCCCGGTCGCCAACGATTGGCGACACCGCGTACAGGGGTGCCGGGCAGCTGTGCAAGGCTTCCCTGACACCCGGCAGCCCGAGGATCGGGTCGACGCTGACGAAGGGGTTGGAGGGGCAGATTACGATCAGGGCCAGCGCCGGATCTGCCAATAGCGCCATGAAGTCTGCCTGAGGCGACGCCTCCGCCTGGCCCTCAAAGCGAAAACCGCGCACTTCCGGGCGACACTGCTCGCGCACGAAATAGTGTTGGAACGGCAGCTCACCCTCTCCACAGCGGACCAGGGTGCGCACCGGATCATCGGACATCGGCAGCAGTCGCGCCTTGACGCCCAGCGCCGAGCACAGCTGGCCGGTGGCGTCACTCAGGCTGGCGCCGGCGCGCAGCTTTGCCGTGCGGTGTATGTGGGTGGCCAGGTCGCGATCGCCGAGTTGGAACCACTGTTCAGCGCCGAGCTTGCCCAGGGCATCGAGGCACTGCCAGCTCTCCCCTGCCAGACCCCAGCCGCGCTCCTGGTCGTTGATGCCGGCAAGGGTATACATGACCGTGTCCAGGTCAGGAGCGATGTACAGGCCCAGGTGCTCAAAGTCGTCGGCGGTATTGGCCACCACGGTCAGCGCGCCCTCCGGCAACACCCGGTCGAGGCCCAGCGCCAGTTTGGCACCGCCAACCCCACCCGAGAGCGCGAGGACTTTCTTCACCGGGGCACCCGGCACATCAACGGAACATATCCATTGCGCGCGGCCGCAACAGGGATTCCGAACCCTGCTCCGAGGCCTGCCACTGGGCGCCGCGAATCAGCACTGCGGGGCAGCCCTGGTCGGCCTGCCCCATCAACAGCGATGCCGCCGCTGCCATTTCGTCGGCCACAGCCACCTCGGTAACCTCCAGCGCCCGGCCAAACAGGTCGAGTCGGCCGACCTGGTCTTCGACCGGGTCGATGCCACTGGTGCCCAGCGCAAAGCCCTGGGTGCCCTGTCGCCAGGCCCGCCCGGCGCTGTCATTGATAATGACGGCGAGGCCGGGCTCAAAGGCCGCCTCCAGCGCCTCCCGCAGGCGGGCGGCACTGGCATCGGGATTTTCCGGCAACAGCAGGACCTGCGGGTCCTCACTGCCCGGCAGGTTGGAGCGATCGATGCCCGCATTGGCGTGCACATAGCCCAGCCGGTGCTCGACGATGATGACACCGGGGCGCACCCGCAAGACTTCGCGCGATTCATCGAGAATAAGCTGGACCAGCTCAGGCTCCTTGTCGGCCTGCTCAGCCAGTTGCCGCGCCTCTTCGCCGGGGGCAACCGAGGACAGCGCGACGTAGCGGCCCTCGGCCTTGCTGACTACCTTCTGGGCAAGCACCAGTACATCGCCAGCGGCCAGTTCGATAGCCTGGTCCCGCAATGCCGCCAGCACGACACCAGCAAGGTCGTCCCCCGGCTCAACCAGGGGAAAGGGGAACAACGGTACGAGGTGTACCGATGGGATCATTCAGCGCTTTCCGGTCCTGTAATAGAGATGCCGGCGTGGCACTTGTACTGACGATTGATGGTAATCAACACCGACGTCAGCGCTTCGGCCGCCGCTGCATTGGCGATAGGGCCGGCATGAAAGCCTCGCATGCCGGCGGCCTCCACCAGGGTTATGACCTCGGCGCGGGCATCTTTGCTGTCGCCGGTGACCAACACGTCGCACTCGATACCGTGACCTTCCTGCAGGTGGTGAGCCGCCACGTTCTGGAAAGC
>JANQIO010000054.1 GCA_028282105.1 Halieaceae bacterium
GAACCCCCTAGGGGACGCCATTGCGGGAATAGCTCAGCTGGTAGAGCGCAACCTTGCCAAGGTTGAGGTCGCGAGTTCGAACCTCGTTTCCCGCTCCAAATTCCAAAAAGGGAGTCCAACCGGACTCCCTTTTTTTGTGCTGTGTTTTTACGAGGTGGCCTGCCGGCCATGAGTTCGAAGGCTACCCGCCCGGGGCTGCCCGCCTGGGGCTGCCCGTCTGGCCTCGTTTCCCGACCTGAGCGGCCCTCTCCAAATTCCAAAAAGGGAGTCCAACCGGACTCCCTTTTTTTGTGCCGTGTTTTTATGCTGTGGCCTGCCGGCCATGCATTCAAAGGCCAGGGAGTCAGACTGCCTGACTATGGGTTTGGCGGGGTGTCGTCGGGGCTGGTTGGCGCCGGGGTCGCGCTTTCTTCGCTTCTGCGAATGCGTTCCTGGATGCGGTCGAGCTGGTCCTGGTGGCGACGCTGGTCCATGCGCCGGGCCATGAAAGCAAAAAAACCCACCACCACGATGGCAACGAAGATGGTGACAAGCGTGTCGGCGTTGTCCATTACTCCCCGGCCTGCAATAGCTGCTGCGCCAGGCGTTCGAGGATGGGGTCGGCGGGGTCTGAGGTGTGAGTGGCGCCGACCACGGTGCCCTTGGCGTCAATGAATACCGTAGTGGGGGTACCGCGGACGCCGTACATCTCCGCCACCTCGTCGCCTTCCACCAGGGTCATGAAGCTGTGGCCACGTGTCACCAGCACCGCCTGGGGCTGGGTGCCCTCATCCTCCCGGAAACTGATGCCAATCAGCACCAGGCCCGAGCCGGCATGTTTATCGGCCAACGCCTGCAGGCCGGGTTGTACTTTCTTGCAGTAGGGGCACCAACTGGCCCAGAAGTGCACGACCAGCGGCTGCCCGCGAAAGTCCTTGAGGCTGACCAGTTCACCGCCGGCATTGGCCAGTACAAAATCCGGCGCTTTGCCGCCAGTCGGTGCGCCGGCGGACGCCGGCAGGGTGATGAAACAGGCAGCCAGTGCCATGACCAGCGCTGCCGATGTGAAGCGAAGCGATAACATTCCGTTACCTTGTCCCTGGGTATGGGTTAACAGACCCCGGGAGTCTACCCGAGTTCCTGCGTCAGGCGTCTTCCTCGGTCAAGGAGGCGATGCGCGCCTGCTCGGTTTCTACGAAGCGCATCCACTGCTTGGCCCACTTCACGCTGCTATCGTAGCCCGAGGCCTGTACAAAGGCTGTGCGTGCCGCCTCCAGCTCGTTGGCACGGGCCAGCGCCATGCCGATCAGCAGCCAGGCATCTCCCGGTTCTTCCAGATTTTCCATGGCCAGGGCCTGGCGCGCGGCACTCTCGGCCTGGTCCCACTGGTAGAGGTCCATATGCAGGCGGGCAATGCGCAGGTACAGCTTGCCGCTCTGCTCTTTCTGCGCGGCGACCATTAACGGGGGAATCGCCCTGGCTTCCTCGCCCGCCAGGTACCAGGCCTGGGAGGTCAGTTCCAGGTTCTGCCGGGTGTCGGGCACGCGACCGTTTTCAATCTCGCGCTCCAGCAACCGCGCCGCCTTGACCGGCACCCCCTGGGAGAGGAAAAGATTGGCCAGGGTGACAAAATGGAAGCTCTTGACGACGCGGCCGTCCTCTTCCAGTGACTCGATCAACGCCAGCTGTTTTTGCGGTTCCCCGAGCTGCCCGTTGAGCGCCGCCAGGTTGAGAATATAGCGTTCCCGGGGGTAGAGCTTGACCACCTCGTAGAGCAGATCGCGCATCTCCTCGTACTTTTCCTGGGCGTGATAGATCGAACTCAGCATAACCATCCAGTTCTCACGCGGGGTCGCACCACTGGCTTCGAGCATGGCCAGGGCGGTCTTCAGCGGACCTTCAGCATCGGCCCAGCGCTCCTGGCCCACATAAGCCTGAGCCAGCAAGACCTGGCTGAGCGGCTGGGGCGCCTCGATCTCCGCCTCCAGCAGGCGCTTGGCGTAGCCTTCAGCGGCGGGGTAGTCGCCGATGGACAGGGACACCTGGGCCGAGGAGTTGAGCAGGCCCCGTATCTGGGAGTTGGGCAGCCCCTCCTGTTGCAAGGCCAGGTCAAAGTGCTCCAGGGCCTTCTCGTTGTTGCCCATGGAGTAATAGATGAAGCCGTACATATTGAGCATGTGGGCGGTTTCGTAGCCGCTCAGCTTGCGCTTGCCCATAACTTCGAGAGCGGCCAGGGCCTCATCCCACTGTTCCGCCTCCATGAAGATCTGCACTTCGTTGAGGGTGTCGTAGGTGCGCTTGTTCATACCTACCACGGCTTCCTTGGCGGACAGCGGTGCCGCCAGCAGCACGATCAGCAGCAGTACCAGGGTTCTCACTGGGTTTCCTCCTCCTGGTAGTAGAACATGTTGAGCACGCCCTGCACTTCCACGGCCACGCCGTCGATGATGCGCGGCTTGTACTTGAAGCGTTTGGCCGCCTCAATGGACGGTCGGTAGAACACCGAGTGGGTACAGCGCTCCTCGATCACCTTGACGTCCTTGGTGGTGCCCGCGGTAGTGACCGAGTACTCCACCAGGCATTCACCAAAGATGCCGGCCACCGCCGCACGCTGGGGATAGATAGGCGCCACTTTCACAATCGGCAGGTAGTCACCCTCGCCGGCGCCAAAGCCGATGCTGCCGCGCTGCAGGTTGAGGCCCGCGTCCGCCGGCAGGGCCGAGACAGCCAGCTGCGTGGTGGTCGCGTCCATAGACTCCTGCGGCATGGGTGGCACGTCGGGCGTGTCCTGCAGCTGGGGCTTGGGCGGCGTGCGATCCTTGCGCTGGGCCGCTTCCTCGCGCCGCACCCGCACGAACTCCAGCACGTGAACCCGGGCGGATTCATCCAGGCGCATATCGGAAGTGCGAATCAGGTAGTCCATAAACCAGCCCAGGGCCAGTGCCGAGAGGGCGCCCACGACCAGCGCGCCCAGCACATGCATCCAGTGCCGCAGCCCGCGTGGGGTCGCGAGCGCGCGGTCTATGGCATCTATGCTGCTGGGTTCAAGCATACTCAGGGCTCACTGGCGGCGATTGCCACGTCGCTAACACCGGCCCGGGTGGCCGCATCCAGCACCTCCACCAGTGTTTCATTCTTGGAGAGCTTGTCCGCCTGCACCACGATTGAGCCGCGCGGGTTCTCCGCATGCAGCCTTTCAATAATGGTGCGCAGGCCGCGCGGGTCCACATTGCGGCGGTCGATCCAGACACGGTTTTCCGCGTCGATGGCTATCAGGATGCTGGCCTTGTCCTGCAAGCCGGCGGTAAACGCCAGCGGACGGCTGACCTCGGTGCCCGATTCCTTGATAAAGGTGGCGGTCACGATAAAGAAGATCAACATGATGAACACCACGTCCAGCATGGGCGTGATATCGATGTTGGATTCGTCGTTGTCCTTACGAAGCTGACGAAGCATTGCCACCCTCCGCTATAAATGAGAGGCGCGCCTCAAGACGGTCGCGCTCGGCGAAGGCGCGGCGTTCAGCGAACTTGCCCAGCAGCAGGCCAAAGATGGCCACCACCATACCCGCCAGGGTCGATACCGTGGCCTTGGACACACCGGATGCCATGGAACGCGGGTTGTTGGAACCGGTGGCTGCCAGGGCGTCGAATATCTCCAGCATGCCGCCCACTGTGCCCAGCAGGCCCAGCAGCGGACAGACCTTGATGATAGTCCCAATCAGCGAGTAGTGCTTGTTGAGCTCAGCGGTGATGCGATGCCGCAGGTGATCACGGTACTGGTGCGCAAACCAGGACGTCTTGTCCTCGCGATCGTTCCAAAGCTTCACCGCATTGCGCGCATGCTGCGGATAGGTCACGTACAGGAAGTACAGGCGCTCACACAGCAGCGTCCACAGCAGGAAGGCCATCACCAGGATCAGGGCGAGGATATTCCCGCCCAGCGACAGCAGGTCGCCCAGCCAGGGCAGGTAGCCGTCGATCAGCGCCATCATGCCGGCTGGTCTCGCTCCGCTCGCTCGGCGACCA
>JANQIO010000060.1 GCA_028282105.1 Halieaceae bacterium
GTGGAGCGCGTCGCCGGAGAGGCCCCGTATTTCGAGCAGCAACTGCACAGCTTGCACGGCCTGCCGCACCTCACCGACATTCGCAACTACGGCTTCGCCGGTGCCCTGCAACTGGAACCCTACCCGGGCGAACCCCTGCGCCGTCCCTTCGAAGTCGCCATGCGCATGTGGGAGAAGGGCTTCTACGTCCGCTACGGCGGCGACTGCATCCAGCTCGGCCTGCCGTTCATCACCGAACGCGCCGAAATCGATTCGCTTGTAGAGGCATTGTCTGATTCTCTCAAGGAAAACTCTGGCGCTTGAGAGTTCTTTTGCCGCGCTAGCAGTACCCGAGGGCTCTTGCGGGACACGCTACAAGCATGACATCCCTGTCTCGCTCGGATGCGGCCATCCATGGCCGCATACGGTCCCGCAAGAGCCCTCGGGCACCGCTAGCGCTCCCACCTCAGTATCGTCGACGCTGAGCTTCGCTGTTCCACATCACACCGCAACGCCTCACGAGCTTTGGTGTTGCGAGCTCGATTCCACAGCCTTTGTGTCTCCCGCATCGAACGAGGGTGTGAACTGCGCAGGCACTTTCCCGGACCGTATGCGGCCATGGATGGCCGCATCCGAGCGAGACAGGGATGTCATGCTTTTAGCGTGTCCGGGAAAGTGCCTGCGCAGTTCGCACCCGTCTTACGGAGCACCAAAAAATTCACAAGTTCCTATCAGCAGCAAAAAAGGAGGCGATGGACTCCGCCTCCCACATGGTGTCGCGGTAGCCGAGGGTGATCATTTCGTCGATGAAGGGTTGGGCAAACAGCAGGTAGCTGGCGGCCATGGCGCCGCCGCCGCTGGTGGTGGCGCCAGTGCTGCGGAGAAAGGCTCGCAGGCTGCGCGGCAGGTAGCGGACCTTGCGTCCGGCGATCTTGTCGACTTCCTCCGAGGGCCAGATGATCAGGTTCTCCACTGGCTTTAGCCGGATGCCCTCGGCGTCGCGCACCTCTTCCGGGATCAGTTTCACCAGCTCGTTGATGCGCTCCAGGTGTTCAATGTCGCCTTCCAGGGTGTCGACAAAGGCGCTGTTGAGCATGTGGCCCACGATCTGCGCGATGGAGGGTGAGTGCCGGGTGCGCGCGCTGCGGGGCTTGGGGGCGCGGTTGCCGCTGACACCGATGATAAAGACCCGGTCCGCGCCCAGGTGGAGGGCGGGGCTGATCGGTGAAAGCTGGCGCAGGGCGCCGTCACCGAAATACTCGTATTCGATGCGGGTGGTGGGGAACAGGGTGGGAATTGCCGACGATGCCATCAGGTGGTCGGTGTTCAGCAATACTGGGCGGCCAATCCGGCGGTGTCGGCGCCAGCCCTGCAGCTCCGGCCGCCCCTGGAAAAAGGCCACGGATTGGCCGGAGGTGTAGCCCATGGCGGTGACGCTCACGGCGTGAATATCGCCGCGCCCGATGGCGCGATCGATGCGCTCGAAGTGCACCCTGCGCTCTATGAGGTCCCGTAGCGGGGAATTGTCCAGCAGGGCAATGGGGCGACTCAGACCCACGCCCTGGTTGCCGAGTGAACCGATGACCCGTGTGAAACCGCGCAGCACCTCGCGCCAGCCGTAGCGGTACACGCTGCCGGGGCTGAGGTCGCGCCAGATGCTCTCCAGTTCGTCGACCGCGTCGCTGAAGCAGCCTTCGTGGGCGGCCAGCGTCACGGCGTTGATGGCGCCGGCACTGGTGCCGCAGATAATGGGAAAAGGGTTGCAGGTGCCCGCCGGCAGTATGTCCGCCACCGCTTTCAAAACGCCGACCTGGTAGGCGGCGCGCGCGCCGCCTCCGGACAGGATCAGGGCGTTCTTCAAGCCGCGCGCCTCAATGGGCGGTGTAGCCGCCGTCGATGACCAGCTCCGAACCGGTCATGTACTTGGATTCGTCGGAGGCCAGGAACAGGCAGCCGTTGGCAATGTCCTCGGGCTCTCCCATGGCTCCCAGCGGAATCTCACCCAGCAAACGCGCTTCCACCGCGGCCAGTTCCTCGGGGGACAGTGCGCCCAGTCCGTTCTCCACCATCGGTGTCAGGATAAAACCCGGGTGCACGGAATTCACGCGTATGCCATAGCCCTCGCTGGCGCAGTGCAGGGCGGCGGACTTGGTGAAGATGCGCACGCCTCCCTTGCTGGCGTTGTAGGCCGCCGCGCGCGGCTCGCCGATGATGCCCTCGATAGAGCTGATGTTAATGATGGATCCGCCCTGGTGCTTCATAGCGCGGATGGCGGCACGGGTGCCGAGGAATACGGCATCCAGGTTGACTGACTGCACGGCTCGCCAGTCTTCCAGGCTGGTGTCCTCGGCGCTGCCGGTGAGGGCAATACCGGCGTTGTTCACCACTATGTCCAGCCGGCCGCTGGCGGCGAGAATCTCCGCGATGAGGGTTTCCCAGGCGGCCTCGTCGGTGACGTCCTGATAGTGGGCCTGCGCACTGTCGCCAATGCTGTCGGCCACGGCCTGCACGGCCGCCTGGTTGATGTCGGTCAGGTAGACCTGCGCGCCCTCGTGGGCGAAACGTCGGGCGGTGGCCTCACCCAGGCCGCTGGCGGCCCCGGTGACCAGCGCCACCTTGTCTTTCAGCCTGCTTGCCATGGTCACTCTCCTTGCAGTTGTTATTCTTGCTGCGCTTGTCGCCGTTGCCGGGCAGGTAGCTTACTGGCTCAGCAACCGACGGGTGAGGCGAATACGCAGGGCTTCCGGCAATAACTTGTCCAGCAGCGCCCAGACGCGCGCGGCACTGCCTATCACGTAGCTGACCCGGCTGCCGGTGGCGGCCTGCTCAATGGCCAGGGCAATGCCCTCAGGCGTCAGTGTCACCGCACCTTCGCCGGTGGTTCCGGCCTGGACGTCCCGCGCCATCTGCGTATCCACCAGGTGCGGCTTCACACAGGTCACGCGAATCCCATGGGGCTGCCACTCGATGTGCAGGGCCTGGGTCATGGCATTCACGTAGAACTTGGTGGCGCTGTACACGGCCAGGTTGGGAATGCCGTGGATGCTGGAGGCCGAGCACAGGTTGACCAGGCAGGCGTCGTCGGCGCCTTCAAGGTAGGGGAAGGCCAGCTGGGCCACGTGGGTGAAGCCGCGCACATTGATATCAATCATCAGGTCGTGACCGTCGGCATCGATCCCGACGAAGGGCCCCGCGCTCAGCACGCCGGCGTTGTTGATCACCAGGGATATCTTGCCCGCGCTGCCCGCGGCGAAGTCCGCCAGGGCACTGGCTATGGAGTCCCGCTCGCGCACGTCGCAGAAACCGCACTGTGCGTTGGCAAACAGCGGGTCGGCGGCCAGCTCTGCGAGCCGCTCGCGATTGATGTCATAGAGGCCCACGCGCCAGCCAAGTCCCGCGTAGTGACGGGCAGTTGCCAGGCCGATACCGGATGCGGCTCCGGTGATAAAGACGCTCTTCAAGGCGATTTCCCCTCTGCGGTATGGGTGGTCGGCGCAGCGCGCACCAGAATAGCCGCTCTCTGCCAGGCGGGCATCAGCGGCGGATTCCCAGCTTGCGGCCCACGCCCTCGGGCGTGCCCAGTGCCTGGCCGCGCTCCAGTTCCTGCTGGAAGCGCTGCATCTGTGCGTCGTCGAAGCGGGTACTGCGCCGGGTTTGCATGTCGATGTACATGCCCAGGTTTTCGTTGGTCGCCGCCAGGTAGCCTTGCTCGGCGTGGTACAGGCAGTGATAAAAATGCAGGCGCTTGTGATCGTAGTCCACCAGTTGGGTGGTGAAGCGCAGCGGGTCGCCTTCCATGAGTTCGCCGATAAAGTCGATATTGGCGGCCAGGCTGAAGGTGGACTTGCCAACGTCCTGCTTGTGCTCCAGCCCGATGCCCAGGTAGTCGTAGAAGCCGTCGGTGGCCACGTGATCGAAGGCAACCAGATAAAAGCCCATATTCATATGGCCGTTGTAGTCGATCCATTCCGGCTTAACGGTGGCGGTGGTGGTGAACAGTGATTCCTCGCTCATGGGGCGTCCTGTTATTCCCTATGGGAGGCAAGCATACTCGGCGCGGGCGGTACTGCCAAAAACCCGGCAGACGGGTATCTCCACCTAAGTTGATGCGGCGCAAGGGTCACCGACACCGGCTGCGTTAGCGTGACGGCTGGGAATGCAGCCCGGAGGAGGTGAACCATGCGCATCCATCCTGTTATTTCCTGTGCCTGCGCGATGCTGGCGCTGCCGTGGCTGTCCGCCTGTGAGTTCGGCCCCAACTCACCGGCGGGTTTCGCCTTGCCAAGGGGCGATGCCGATGCCGGCCAGGCGGCCTTCGTCGAGCTTCGCTGCCACGACTGCCACAGCGCACGGGATGTCCCCCAGCGCGACCCCGAGGCCACCGATATCCACCTGCCACTGGGCGGCACGTCTACGCGGGTGACGACCTACGCCTCCCTGCTGACGTCGATCATCAACCCCTCCCATCGCTATTCCGCTCGCCTGCCGCGGGCGCTGGCCGTGGAAGCGGGCGAATCGAGAATGCCGGTGTATAACGAGCTGATGACGGTGCAGGAGCTGATTGACCTGGTCGCCTACCTGCAGCCGCAGTACGAGGTGATCGTGGTTTCGCCCAACAGCTACGAGAGCTATTACCGCTAGCCACGGCCCGCGCCTGCGGGCTAAAGTGCCCGACAGACCCAATTCTGTTCAGTTTGCGTATCAGTTTGCAGAATAAGGCCACCGGCCCCGACGCGGGCGCAAACTGGCCATCGGAAACACCTCAGAGGACACAGCATGAGTACGGGTACTGCACGGCCGCTTGACGGCATCCGCGTTATTGAAATGGGACAACTGCTGGCGGGGCCGTTTACCGGGTCCATCCTCGCCTATTTTGGCGCGGAGGTGATCAAGATTGAGCCCCCGGTCACCGGTGACCCCATTCGCGGTTGGCGCATACTCGATGAAGACGGTACCTCGCTGTGGTGGCGCAGTATCGGCCGCAACAAGAAAAGCGTGACGCTGGACCTCAAGAGTGAACAGGGTCGCGAGCTGGTGCGCGAGTTGATGAAAACCGCAGACGTGTGCGTGGAGAACTTCCGCCCCGGCGTGATGGAGGAGTGGGGACTGGGCCCCGACGATCTCAAGCCCTTCAATCCTGGCCTGATCTACGCGCGCATCTCCGGCTATGGCCAGACTGGTCCTTACTCGAAAAAGCCGGGCTATGCCTCGGTGACCGAAGGCGTGTCCGGCTTCCGCTATGTCAACGGCTTCCCCGGCCAGCCGCCGGTGCGCCCCAATCTCAGCGTCGGCGACACGGTCTCGGCAATCCACGCGGCGCTGGGTGTCTGCCTGGCGCTGCTGCAGCGCAACAACAACCCGCAGGAAGGCCAGGTAGTGGATGTGGCGCTGTACGAATCCATGTTCAACCTGATGGAATCGGTGGTGCCCGAATATGCGGGTGCGGGCATTGTCCGCGAGCCCTCCGGCACCACAATCACCGGCATTGTCCCGACCAATACCTACACCTGCGCCGATGGCAAGTACGTGGTGATAGGCGGCAACGGCGATTCTATCTTCAAGCGGCTGATGGTGGCTGCCGGTCACCCGGAGATGGCCGAGAATCCAGCGATGGCAAACAATGCCGGCCGCGTGGAACATGAGCCGGAGATCGACAAAGCGCTGGCGGACTGGTGTGCTTCACTGCCGGCCTCCGAAGTGGTCGACATTCTCGAGAAAGAACGCGTGCCGGTGGGCCTGATGTACAACATCGAGGACCAGTTCAACGACCCGCACTTCCGCGCCCGCGGCATGTTCGAGGAAGTGGACGTGAACGGCAAGACCCACACGATCCCCGCAATCACGCCCATCCTCTCCAAGACGCCGGGTCGCACGGATTGGGCCGGCGCCGAGGTCGGCGCCCATAACGAGGAAGTGCTGCAAGGTATCCTGTCTCTCAGCGACGAGGAGTTCGCCGGCCTCAAGGAGCAGGGGGTCTGCTAGCAGATTCTCGGGAGTTGTTCCCCGTGCAGCCAGTCCACCACGCGCTCGCCACCGATGGCGGTGGCCATGCGCACCAGGCGCAGTTCGTCTTCCAGCACCTCACCGACAATCGCCGCGTTTTCGCCGCAGGGGGTGCCGCGCATGGCGGCGACCAGCGCCTCCGCAGCTTCCGGTGCGGCTATCGCAATCAATTTGCCCTCGTTGGCCACGTTCAGGGGATCCAGGCCCAGTAGTTCACAAGCCCCGCGCACTTCTTCCCGAATCGGCAATGCCGACTCCTGCAGGCGAATACCCACACCGGACTGGTGTGCCACTTCATTGAGTGTCGCGGCGACGCCGCCGCGGGTGGGATCTCGCATCAGCCGCAGGGCGGGACCGTTCTCAGCCACCATGGCTGCCACCAGGTGATTGAGTGAGGCAGAATCCGAGCACAGCTCGGTAGCAAAGCGCAGGCCCTTGCGCAGCGACATGATAGCGACTCCGTGGTCACCGATAGTGCCGGACACGATCACCTTATCGCCCGGCCTCGCACGATCGGCGCCCAGATCCACTGCCTCCGGCACCACGCCAACCCCCGCGGTATTGATAAAGATGCCGTCGCCCTTGCCGCGTTCCACCACCTTGGTGTCGCCGGTGACAATGCTCACCCCGGCTTGCTGCGCCGCCTCCGCCATGGCGTCGACGATGCGCGCCAGGTCGGCCAGCGGAAAGCCCTCTTCGAGAATAAAGCCGGCGGTCAGGTAACGCGGTACCGCGCCGCCCATGGCGAGGTCGTTGACCGTGCCGTGCACAGCCAGGCTGCCGATGTTCCCGCCTGGGAAAAACAGCGGGGAAACCACAAAACTGTCGGTGGTCATTACCATGCGGCCGGCGCTGACGTCGAACAGGGCCTGGTCGTCGCCGCGATTCAGCAGGGGATTGTCAAAGGCGCGCCGAAACAGCAGGTCCACCAGGTCCGCCATGGCGCGACCACCGGCGCCGTGGCTCATGTCGATGCGGCCGTTTTCCAGATCCAGCTTGCGGGCCTGCCGGCGGCCGGCTTCATCCATGGCGGCGTGCTTATCCCTGTCGTACTGCACCGCGCTGTTCCCGCTGCTGGCGCTGGGCGTCCTCAGCCTGCTGACGGAAGCGCCCATAGGTGTAGTACGCGGCACAGGCGCCTTCGTCGGAGACCATGCAGGACCCGAGGGGATTGTCGGGGGTACAGGAGGTGGCAAACAGCTTGCAGTCGGTGGGCTTTTTTACGCCGCGCAGTATCGCCGGGCAATCACAGCTCTTGGTGCCCCGGGCGTACTGGTAACGCATGTTAAAGCGGCGCTCGGCATCAAAGCGGGCAAACGCGTCGCTGATGCCCAGGGCCGACTCAGGAATCTCGCCGAGGCCGCGCCATTCAAAACTGGGCCGGCGCTCGAACACCTGCTGCATGATGGCCTGGGCGCGTTGATTGCCCACTGGGGTCACCGCGCGGGTGTACTGGTTTTCGATCCCGGCGCGGCCTTCGTTGAGCTGTTCGATCAGCATGAGGATGGACTGCAGCACATCGAGGGGTTCAAAGCCCGCGATCACCACTGGCTTCTGGTGATGGGAGGCGCAGAAGCGATAGGCGTCTGAGCCGATCACCACGCTGACGTGGGCGGGGCCGATAAAACCATCGACCTCCACCGGCACCTCGTCTTCGCCCACCGCGAGAATGGCGTTCATGGCCGCCGGCGTCAGCACGTGGTTGCAAAATACACTGAAGTTCCTGAGACCCTCGGCCTCCGCCTGCAGGATGCCGAGCGCGGTGGGTGGCGTGGTGGTCTCGAAGCCGATACCGAAGAACACGACCTCGCGTTCCGGGTGGGCGCGAGCCAATTCCAGGGCATCGCTGACCGAATACACCATGCGCACGTCGGCGCCGTTGGCCTTGGCTTTTAACAGGCTCAAGCCCTTGCTGCCGGGTACCCTCAGCATGTCGCCATAGGAGCAGAGGATGACCTCCGGGTTGTCAGTGACCAGCCGCACGGCCATGTCGAGGCGGCCGATGGGCAGTACACAAACCGGGCAACCCGGGCCGTGAATCAGCTCGACGTTGGCGGGTAGCAGGTCGGGCACCCCATAGCGAAACACCGCGTGGGTGTGACCGCCGCAGAACTCCATCAGGCGATATTCGCGGTCGGTAGCTGCCGCCTCGGCAATGGCCTGGCCCAGGGCGCGGGCGCGGGCACCATCGCGGAACTCGTCTACGTACTTCATGCCAGCGCCTCCAGCACACCGCCCTCACTCATGGCGGCCAGGGTGCGTTCCGCTTCTTCCTCGTCGACGCGTGACAGGGCGTAGCCTACATGCAGGATCACGTAGTCGCCGACTGCGAGGTCATCGACCAGGGCGGTGTTGATCTCCCTTATGATGCCACCGCTGGACACCAGCGCGCGGTCATCAGCGAGAATCTCGGTGATGCAAACCGGTATGGCGAGACACATCAGATCACCTCCGTATCGGTGTTCTTATAGTTTAATCGCTGGCGCGCTACCCAGGCCTGCCCCAGGCTGATGCCGCCGTCATTCGGTGGCAGCACACGGGGAAGCAGCGGTTTGAGGCCAGCCGCGCGCAGCCGCCTGGGTAGCTCCTGCGCCAGGTAGCGGTTCAGGAAGCAGCCGCCCCCCAGGGCAACGCTATCGATGCCGGTGGATGCCGCGGCGTCCCTGGCCCATGCCGTGAGCGCTTCAATCAACGTGCCGTGGAACAGTCCCGCGCCGTGGGCCGGGTTGTCTGTATCGGCGAGCGCTGACAGCAGGGCGGAAAAATCCAGGGTGCCGCGCCGCAGCTCAAAACCGCCGGGCAGTACCTCGAGTTTGGCTACCAGCGCCTCAAGCTGCATCGGCGCTTCCCCCTCGTAGGCGGCGTGATGGTTGACGCCGAGCAGTCCCGCCGCGGCATCAAATAGTCGCCCGGCCGCCGAGGTCAGCCCCACTTCGCCCGCCTGCAGCAGTGAGGCGAGGGCGGGCGCCAGTGCTTCGCCGGCAAACCGAGCTTCAATTTCCTGCGTGCGACCCAGCAGGTGCAGCGCCCCCGCCGCCATACGCCAGGGCTCCCTGGCCGCGGCATCGCCGCCGGCGGCAGGCAGGGGCGTGAAGTGGCCAAGCCTTTCAAATTCACCGCCGCGCAGCAGCATCAGCTCGCCGCCCCAGGCTTCCCCGTTATGGCCAAGTCCGTGGCCATCCAGGGCGATGCCGAGGGCCGGTCCCTTGTGGCCGACACAGGCCAGTGCCGCGGCGAGGTGAGCATGATGATGTTGCACGCGAACCAGAGGCAGGGAGTCGGCCAGCTGTTCAGCCAGGCGGGTGGAGGCATAGTCCCGGTGCCAGTCACAGGCAATCGCCTCCGGCTCGGTCTGCATCATGGCCAGTAGCTGGTCGACGGACTGGCGTTGGAATTCGATGGTTGCCGGTGTGTCGAGATCGCCGATGTGCGGCGACTGCCAGGCCTGGTTGCCCCGCAGCAGCGTCACGGTGTTCTTGAGGTGCGCGCCCACGCCCAATACCGTCGGCCCGTCCTCCGGCAGTGGGATCGCCCGGGGGGCATAGCCGCGAGC
The DNA here is from genome assembly GCA_028282105.1 of Halieaceae bacterium. GTDB lineage: Bacteria > Pseudomonadota > Gammaproteobacteria > Pseudomonadales > Halieaceae > JANQIO01. The sequence goes on from JANQIO010000060.1 coordinate 9,536, forward strand.
ACGGCGCAGTAGCACCGGCTGGTCGTCCACCACGCGCAACACGGAGTCATCAATACGCGCAGCGATCTCACGGTCGTGATCGATCACCAGGTCGGCGACCTCGGCCAGCATTTCACCGGCCTCCAGGTGGTCCGTGACCAGCGGGTCGCCGCTGAGATTGGCGCTGGTCATCACCAGGGCCAGGCCGCTGGGCTCTGCCAGCCAGTGCAGCCCTTTGGGCCTGCCGGCCAACTGATGCATTAACAGGTAGTGGATGGGCGTATAGGGCAGCATTAAACCCAGGCTGTTCAGCCCCGGCGAGATAGCATCCGGGAGCTGGCCCTTGCTGTGGCAGATGACCACGGGTCGCTCGCGGCTCTCCAACTGTGCTCGCTCCGCCTCGCTCACCGAGGCATAGTGCTCGGCGCTGACGCTGTTCAGCACCATCACCGCCAGCGGCTTTCCGTCCCTGCGCTTATTGCTGCGCAGGCGCTGAACCACGGTAGGGCAGCGCGCATCGCAGGCGAAGTGAAAGCCGCCGATACCCTTGATGGCAACGATCTTGCCGTCGGCGATCGCAGCCGCCGCCTCCGCGATCGAGTGTGATAGCTGCGGGCCGCAGTCGTGGCAGCAGGTGGGCTCGGCGTGAAAACGGCGGCTGGCCGGGTCGGCATAATCCTCCGAACAGGCCTGGCAGAGCGGGAAGTCTGCCATGCTGGTGGCGCTGCGGTCGTAGGGCAGCGCTCGCGTCATGCTATAACGCGGCCCGCAGTTTGTGCAGGCGATAAACGGGTGCAGGTAACGACGATTGTTGCGGTCGAACAGTTCTGCCAGGCAGTCGTCGCACAGCGCGGTGTCCGCGGGAATCGCAGCGCTGGCCAGCGCTCCACTCGCCGATTCGCGAATCTCAAAGCCCCGGCTGTCGCGTACGGGCAGCGCGCTTTCTTCGCATTGCTGGATCCGAGCCAGCGGCGGCGCTTCGCGCTTGAGCCGGGCAACGAAGCCGTCGAGGTCAACACCCTCGGCCTCAATCACCACCCCGTCCGGGCCGTTCTGTACGAAGCCGCTGATACCGCACTGTTGGGCACAGCGATAGACGTAAGGCCTGAAGCCCACACCCTGCACCAGCCCGCGTACCCGCAGGCGCCGACGCTCTACTGCAACACGCGTATCCATCAGGCGCTGGCCGCCGCCAGCTGGCGCGCCGCGCCAATCCAGTTAAGCCAGCGCTCCATGCCTTCGCCGGTCGTGGGGGAGAGCTGAATCACCTGCAGAGAGGGATTCACTTTCAGCGCGTTGTCGATCAGGGCCTGCACGTCGAAGTTCAGGTGCGGCAGCAGGTCGACCTTGGATACCAGCATCAGCGACGCGGCGGCGAACATGTTCGGGTACTTGAGCGGCTTGTCCTCGCCTTCGGTCACCGAGGCGATTACCACCTTGTGGGCTTCACCCAGGTCGAAGCCCGCCGGGCACACCAGGTTGCCAACGTTCTCGATAAACAGCACACCGTCGTGAATGTGCAGACGCTGGAAGGCGTGGTCGATCATTTCCGCGTCCAGGTGGCAGCCGCGCCCGGTGTTGACCTGCAGGGCGGGTACACCGGTGGCGCGAATACGATCGGCATCGGCGCTGGTTTCCTGATCGCCCTCGATCACTGCCATGTGCAGGTGGTGCTCGGAGGCCGCCAGGCGCTCGAGTGTTTCTACCAGCAGGGTCGTTTTACCCGCCCCGGGCGATGACACCAGGTTCAGGGCCAACACATTGTGGCTGGCAAAGTGGCGCCGGTTGTGGGCGGCAATCTCATTGTTCTTGCTGAGAATGTCTTTTTCCACACTCACCAGGTGCGAGCGCGTGGTTGGGTCATCCCGCAACGCTGTGACTTTCGGGTCTTTTTCAATGCGGGTTTCCCCTTCGCTACAGCCGCATGTGCCACACATCAGGCCACCTCCAGTTCTTTTAAACGCATTTCTTCACCTTGTTCGACAATAATCTGGTAACCGCCACAGGCAGGGCAGCCGTCGCCGCGGGCCGTGATTTCAATGGTCTGTGAACAGTCCATGCACCAGCCCCGGCCGGGGATTTCGCGGATCTCCAGGGTGGCGGATTCCGCCGACGTGCCGCGCGCGCCCACATCGAAAGCGAACTCCAGGGCGTGCGGGTCCACGTGTCCCAGGACGCCAATCTCCACGATGACGCGCTCCACCCGGTCAAAACCATTCACGGCGCGCTGCTCTTCAATGAGCTCAACCATCCCCTGGCACAGTGCCATCTCATGCATGGGCGGCTTCCTCACTGGCGATACTCCACGGTGCGCAGGGGTCGAAGCCCAGCACCAGCAGTCCCAACTGCTCGTCTTCCAGAACCAGCCGCCGGGCCTCGCTCAGCAAGGGGCCGCCGGGTGCAAAATGCCAGTCAGTCGGGGCCAGCACGCGCCAGGCAGCTACCTTGCCGTCGCCCGCCAACTCGACGCGGTGGAACACCGGGCCGCGGGCGGTAATGGCGCGTCCCATACCGATGCCGGATCCCAGGTTCCAGGCGCTGACCGGGTAGGTGGACTGTTCGTCGAGCAGATGCCCGGCGATAACCAGGGTGTCCAGCAGCTGGGCCACCAGACGTCGCGTCAGTGCACCGAAGTCGTTGCCTACCGCCAGACGCTCCACCAGCGGGTGGCGGCGCATGGCCAGGGGACCAACATCAATGCCGGCGCCTGCAGGGGTCAGTGGATTGAAACTCGGTTCCGCCAGCGCGGTTTGCGCCAGCGCCCGGAGCGCCTCGCCGGACAGCAGGCTCGGTGCCCCCGCAAATCCCAGTTCACTCTCCAGCTCCCGCGCGCGCCGCACGACAAAGGCGGCAGTGCTGTCCGAGTCGGTAAGCCAGGCGGAGAGGTCGGCCATGTTTTCAATATTGATCAGGCCAGGCAGCAGCTGCAGCAATTGGGTGGCGAGCGTTTCAGGCCCGTCTGCCTGTTGCACCGCCTTGAACAAGGGCAACGCCCGCTTGCGACCGACACAGCTTGGCCAGTCAATTGCCAGCCGCCAGGCGGCAGCCACGGCCTGCTCGCGCCAGAGCTGCCGGGTGTGTTCGAGGGCGTAGGGGTCGGTGTCATTGCGCGCGGCGCTGGCGGCGCGCTGGGCAGCTATGCCCTGGGCATGTCCACAGATGGGCAGTAGCAGGGGAATGCGTAACAGCGCCTCTTCCAGTCCGAGACCGCCCAATACGTCGGTGACGCTGGGCCGCTGCTGTGCGATAGCGATGCCCTCGGCGCGCTGCGCAATCTGTATCTTCGGTGTACCGACGACCATACCGTCACTCGCTGCTGCCGGCGCGGAGGAAGCTGCGGCGGCTCATCGGCCTGTCTTCCGGCGCTTGTGTGTTGGTTGATGGCTTTTGAACTGTTGGCGTGAACAGGGCCTCGATAGCGGCCTCGGCGACGGCAGTGACCGCGGCCGGGTCGTCAAACTCCGCCATCGGCGAGAACAGCGAGCAGGTTTCAATCACGCCGACTCCCTCCAGGTGGCCGGCAATAAAGCTGTAGCTGCCCGAGGGGAAGCTGAGCTCCCGGCTGCTGCCCTCGCGGCCGGTGGAGTTCGGCAGTGGTAGCAACAGCAGGTTCATCGACCAGGGTGTCGCCACCACCGCCAGGCTGCCGTGGGCACAGCGCCGGTTGCCCACCACCTGGATATCCAGTTTCGCGTTATACACAGGCAGCGGACGCATGGTCTCGGCAACGCGCTGGTAGGCTGCCTGCAGGGACTCCCCCAGCGTCGCCAGTTCGGTCTCGCCGGCGGCAGTAGCCGGGCGTTCGCGCGCCTCGCCTGGCCGCAGCACCATGAACTGGTGCTGCGCAGCATCGCAATGCGGGCAGCGCCAGTGGGAGGACAGTTCGGTGAACGCAGTCCCCGGGGGCACCTGCCAGACCTCGTCTCCCTGGCTGGGATCGTAAACCCACCAGCAGACGCCACACTCCATGATGGTGTCGTCACCGATGCGCTTGCCGTCGCCCAGAAAGGAGCCCTCAAACATGTTCATCAGAGGTAGGCCTCCAGTAGCTCAGCCAGGCGTTCCGCCGAGTCCTCGAAGTCCTGGCTGGCCGCGCGGGCAGCAGCGGGCAGGGCGCCGATCTCGATAGTGTCGAGAATCGTATGGCCCATGGCATTCACAAACTGCACGGCCCATACGTGCCGGTAGCGGGTGGCCATGATGCGGCAGTCGCCAAAGCCGCCGGAGGTCAGCTCGAAGTCGGCGCGGCCAAGCACAGCCGTCAGCACATCGTGGTCGGCCTCGCTCATGGGCAGCAGGGTAAAGTTGAGAACGTGGTTGGGTTCAGCCTCATCCTCTTGCCAGGCCAGTGCCCGTTCGCTGACTTCTGCCAGCACGGCCGGTGCGTTCATTACCGCGCCGGCGGGCGCCGGGATGTCATACTCCGCGATTTCCAGCGCGGCTGCGGCGGCCAGCGCGACCCGTGGCGCCGTGGCTACTTCAACGCTGTAGCTGTCGTCATCACCGCGGATACGCCACACGCCGGCCAGCACAGATTCCTGTATCTGGTAGCACACGCCGTCCAGGGTGACGTGGCCGCTGACTTCGCCTTCGCCAAGTATCTCCTCGACGGCCTGCACGTCCAGCGCTGACAGCACGTCCATGGGCAGGTTGTGGGAACTATTGGGTGAGGCTGCGACTTTGGCGAGTCCGGTTTCGAGGTGGTCGAGCCAGTTCCGCAGCTCATCAGACGGTAAAAAATCTTCCGGCAGCCGGGGCGCGGGCGGCGGTGCCATGCTGGGCACGCCCAGCAGCGCCAGCGCGTCGTCCGACGCGCTGCCAACGAATACACCCTCTGCCTGCTCCTCATTCTCCCAGATCATAGGGTTGGACTGGGCGCCGACGTCGATTGCCGGGATGAGGTCGTCATTACTCATGCCGTCGCCTCCTGCTGCGGTGTGCCGAGGTAGCGCCCGAAGGCTCGTTCGTAGTCGATCCAGTCACGCACACCGGGCAGGACTTCCAGTGTCTTGCCGGCGGCGATGAACACCAGGCTGGGCGGTGTCAGTATCCGGAAGCGATCGTGGTAACTGGATTCCTGATCGGGCTCGAAGACGCCGGCCTGTACGATGCCGGGATAACCGCGCAACACCTCACGCAGCGCTACCGCCACATCATGGGCCTCACGCACGCGTCGGGGGCCGCCGGTAAACAGCAGGACGCTCAGGCCTTCGCCGCTAATAAAACTGTCCAGCGAGCTGTCATCCAGCTCGGTGAGCTGCCCCTGCTCGAGCATGGCTGTGATGGCGGGGCTTTGGGATTCATCCATGGTTGGCCATATCCTCTGGATTCGGTGTTTGCAGATGTTCGGGGAGCTGGGGCTCTCGATCGATGAGATCGGCCAGCAGGTGTTCGAAGGGCTGCCCATCGGCGGCGGCGGTGACCGCGGCCAGCGCGTCGTCAATCAAACGCGCTTCTTCGGCATCCAGGGCGCGAATCGCAATGTCCACGTGCACCAGCAGCCACTCATCGGGCTGTGGCTCAGCGTCCAGTAGGGCGGTGCTCACGCGGCGCAGGGCGGTGGTCTCGCCGCGGGCAGTGCACAAGGCAGTGCCAGGCACCGGCGTGGTGCGCACCTGCAGCGGGATACCGAGGCACATGGCTACTGGGCCCTGGCCCGCGCCAGCACGCGGGCGTCTCCCTGCCGGCAGGCGCTGTTGCTGTCCGGGCGCTCGGCTTCGTAGGCGGCCAGTTCCAGGCCCGGCGTGATCACGCTTTCAGCGTCGCTGCCGTCGGCGGCTTCGAGATCGATGCCAAACCCGGCGAGATAGTCGCGGGCAATGTCGAGTGCCGCGGGGATTTGCGCCTTCACAGCAGGGCGCAGGCTGCCGCCGTAATCCTCCAGTTCTACCGGCTGCACACCGATCAGCAGCATGTTCTCGGCGCAATCGCCCAGCAGCTTGGCGCAGGCGATCACATCCTGCAGGCCGGCCTGGTGCAGGCTGACCTTCTTGCCGGCCACGAAGGCGGGAATCTCGTCGTCAGCCACCACCCGGATGCTGCCGGGCGCGTCGCCAAAGTCCACCGCGTCAAAGATCACCACCGGGTTGTGCTCACGGATCAGGTCTACCAGATAGAGACCCTGGGTGCCGCCGTCGGCGACGGTCAGTTGTTCGGGAATGGAAAAACGCTCGGCAAAGGCTTCGACACAGCGCACCCCGAAGCCTTCATCGGCCCACAGCAGGTTGCCCACGCCGAGCGCCAGCGCTTTCACTCGCGGTCGTCCTTGAAGAAGCGCCAGCCGGAGATCATGGTGCTTACCAGGCTCTGGCGGCTCATGATGTCTTCGCGTACGGCGACGTAAATATGAATCATCGCGAAGATGATGATGATCCACATATTCACATGGTGCACGGTGTGCACCCAGAAGCTGTCGCCCAGTACGGCGAACACCCAGCCAAAGGCGCTGTACCACCAGGAATCAATGCCCTGGCCCTCGGCATACAGTGCGAACCCTGTGAAGATCGCCACAAAGAGTGGTATGACGAACATGCAGAACATGGCGAGCTGGGCCAGCGGATTGTGGCCGATGTACTTCTTGGGGGTGTTGGCGAGGAAGGCATACCACTTCACCTCATGCCACACCTCACCCCACCAGCGCGCGCTCCATACCGGGGGCAGGAAGAGCTGGTGCGAGTGGTGGTTGCCCATAAAGGCCCAGGCAATGCGATAGAGCAGGGCGAGGGCGAGCACCTGCCCGACGGCGAAGTGAATCAGCCGGATATAGCCGAACTGGAAGTTCTCTGACGCCTCACCCATCACCGAGGCCGGCGGCGAGCCGATCAGGTAGCCGGTGATGCATAGCACCACGATGCACAGTGCGTTGAGCCAGTGCCAGAGTCGCAGTGGCGCCTCGTAGACATAGACCTTCTCCGCCGGGGATTTGACCTCGGTGGAGGACTGGACCAGGGTGCCGAGAAAACCGCTGCCGCGTTCGGGCGCTTCTGTGGAGTCAGCCATGGCAGTGCCTCCTAGCGAACCTTGATGTCCGCCAGCTCATCCCCGTCCGGGCTCATCACGTGAGTCGAGCAGGCGAGGCAGGGGTCAAAGGAGTGAATGGTGCGCAGGATTTCCAGCGGCTGCTCGGGATCCGCCATGGGCGTATCCATCAGCGAGGCCTCATAGGCGCCGATGTTGCCCTCGTTATCACGGGGCCCGGCGTTCCAGGTGGTGGGTACCACCGCCTGGTAGTTCTCGATGCGCGTATCCTTGATGTGAATCCAGTGGCCGAGGGCACCGCGCGGCGCCTCGGTGAAACCGACACCCTTGACGTCGCTGGGCCAGGTCTTGGGGTCCCACTGCTGGGTATTGGCCGTGGCCACGTCGCCATTGCGGATGTTGTTGATCAGCTTGTTGTAGAAGTGGTCCATCTTGTCCGCTGCCCACACACACTCCAGGCCCCGCGCCGCCGTGCGGCCCAGGGTGGAGAACAGGGCGGTGACGGGCAGGTCGAGGTCGGTGAGCACCTTGTCCACGGGTTCCTTGAACTCCGGGTTGCCCTGGGCGTAGCCGATGATGTAGCGCGCCAAGGGGCCCACTTCCATGGGATTGCCTTTCCAGCGCGGGCTCTTGATCCAGGAGTACTTGGCGTCCTCGTCCAGTTCCTCGAGATGGGTCTTGGTGCCCTTGGCGTTGGGGCCCAGCTCGAAGTTGGGCTCGGTCACACCGTCCCAGGGGTGCAGGCCGATGCTCTCATCGGCGTAGCTGTACCAGGAGTGGGGTACGAATTCCTGTATCTCGTCGGGATTGCGCTGGTCGACCTCGTGAATCTCGGCCAGGTTGCCGTTGAGAATCGCCCCGCGCGGCAGCAGCAGGTTGTCTGCCGAGTAGTCGTTGGCGTGCTCCGGGATATCGCCGTAGGACATCACGTTCTGGCCGGAGATACCGCCGCCGTAGGTCCAGTCCTTGTAGAAGGAGGCGATGGCCAGCAGGTCCGGCAGGTAGACCTGCTCGGAGAACTGGCGGCACTGGTCAATGATGCGTTTCACATGGGCCAGGCGCTCGATGTTAATGGCGCCGACCGCGCCGGTATCCGACACGTTGATGGGGCAGGGAACGCCGCCCACCAGCCAGTTAGGATGTGGATTTTTTCCTCCAAATATCGTGTGTATCTTCTTGATTTCCTTTTGGAAATCCAATGCCTCCAGGTAGTGCGCGGTGGCCATCAGGTTGGCTTCCGGCGGTAGCTTGTAAGCCGGGTGGCCCCAGTAGGCGTTGCGGAACAGGCCGAGCTGGCCGGACTCCACGAACTTCTTGAGGCGGGTCTGCAGGTCCTTGAAATAAACCGGCGAGGACTTGGGCCAGTTGGAAATCGACTGGGCCAGTTCGCTGGTGGCCTTGGGGTCCGCTGACAGGCCCGAGACAACGTCCACCCAGTCCAGC
>JANQIO010000030.1 GCA_028282105.1 Halieaceae bacterium
ATCTATCCCGCACTCATCCTCGCGCCCGCCTTCCCTGTCTTCTCGGCCTTCGGCGTGCCTCCCCCCACCGGGATATGGGGGAACTCCTCGACCGCTGCCTGGATCATGTGGCGCAGGAAGGGGGCACCCGCGTACTTCCGGGCGCCGGCGCTGGCCTGCATGATGACCGGACTATTGGTCTCGTCGGCCGCCTCCATAATAGCGCGGGTTTGTTCGAGGTTGTTGACGTTGAAGGCCGGGACGCCGTAGCCGTGTTCGGCGGCGTGGTCCAGCATCTGGCGCATACTGATCAGTGCCATGTAGCTTTTTCTCCGTGGGTGATGCTCGTGGGGCGCTGGCTTTCGCCAGCAGCGCGCTGTTTCAGGATGGCCACCGCTGGCAGCGTCACTCCTGTCCGGCCGCTCGCTCCTTCAAAATAGCCACCGCCGGCAGCACTACTCAGCGCCAGCGGCTCGCTCCTTCAAAATAGCCACCGCCGGCAGTACTTTCCCTTCGACATACTCCAGGAAAGCCCCGCCACCGGTGGAGATATAGGACACCTTGTCGGCGATGCCGTACTTGTCGATGGCCGCCAGGGTGTCGCCGCCGCCCGCCAGCGAGAACGCCGCGCTGGAGGCGATGTCCCGGCTCAGGGCCTCAGTGCCGCCGGCGAACTGGTCAAATTCGAATACGCCCACCGGGCCATTCCAGATAATGGTGCCCGCCTCCCGCAGCATGGCGCCGATACGGGCGCGGGTGTCAGGGCCAATGTCGAAAATCATATCGTCTTCAGCCACTTCGGCCGCGGGCTTGGTGACCGCCTCGGCGGACTCCGAGAACTCCTTGCCGGTGACCACATCGGTGGGCAGCGGGATCTCGGTCGTTTCCATCAACGCCTGGGCCGCCGGTATCAGCTCGTTTTCACACAGTGATTTGCCAATCGGCAAGCCGCTGGCGGCGAGGAAGGTATTGGCAATACCGCCACCCACCACCAGTTGGTCGACCTTGTCGGCCAGGGTTTCCAGCACCGTGAGCTTGGTGGACACCTTGGAACCACCCACAATGGCCAGCAGCGGACGGGCCGGGTTGGACAGGGCCTGCTCGAGGGCATCGAGCTCGGCTGCCAGCAGCGGTCCGGCACAGGCCACCGGCGCATATCGCGCCACGCCGTGGGTTGACGCCTGGGCACGGTGAGCCGTGCCAAAGGCATCCATCACAAAAACATCGCAGAGCGCTGCATAGCGACGGGCCAGGGTTTCATCATTGGCTTTTTCGCCAGTGTTGAAGCGCACATTCTCCAGCACCACCACTTCGCCGGGCGCCACGTCAACACCCTCGAGGCTGTCGCACAGCCGAATGGGCGCATCCAGTGCTGACGCCAGGTAGTCAACCACCGGTCGCAGTGAATACTCATCGCTGGGTTCCCCCTCCACCGGGCGGCCCAGGTGGGACATGACGATGAGTCTGGCCTCGGCCGCCAGGGCCTGTTTCAGGGTGGGCAGGGCGGCACGAATCCGCGCATCGCTCGCTACGCTGCCGTCTTTCAGGGGGACATTGAGGTCTTCGCGCACCAGCACTCGCTTACCGGCGAGGTCCAGATCGCTCATTTTCAGGATTGACGTAGTCATTGCAGCTCCGAAGTCGTCTTGCCTACCCAGTGCTGGACCACATCCAGCATGCGGTTGGCATAACCCCATTCATTATCGAACCAGACTAGCACCTTTACCAGCCGCTGCCCGCTAACCCGGGTCTGGCCGGCATCCACCACGCAGGAGTGCGAATCCTGGTTGAAGTCACTGGACGCCAGCGGCTCCGCGGTGTAGCCCAGCACGCCACAAAAGTCACTGTCTGCGGCGGCCGACAGGGCGCTGTTAACACCGTTGACGTCGGTATCGCGCCGCACGGAAACGACAAGGTCCATGGCCGAAACGTTCTGCACCGGTACTCGCAGGGCCTGTGCGGTGAAGCGCCCGGTCATCTCCGGTAATACCCGCTCGACGCCGCGGGCCAGCCCGGTGTCGATGGGAATGATGTTGGAACCGGCGGCGCGGGTCTTGCGCAGGTCGGTGTTGTGATAGGCATCCAGCACCGGCTGGTCGTTCATGGCCGAGTGAATCGTGGTGATGGTGCCACTGTCGATGCCAAAGGCGTCGTCCAAGGCCTTGATCACCGGCACGATGCCATTGGTGGTGCAGGACGCGGCGCTGACAATGCGATGCTGGGCCGACAGCAGAGCGTGGTTTACACCGTAGACAATGGTGGCGTCGACATCGGCCTGGGCCGGTTGGGAGAACAAGACTCGTCCGGCGCCACTGGCCAGGTGCCGCGCCGCTATCTCGCGTTCCGTGAAGCTGCCGGTGCACTCCAGGACCACGTCGACATCCAGCTCCGCCCAGGGCAATTGGTCAATCTCGGGTTGCCGCAACAGGCGCACGGGGTCGCCGTCCACCGATAGCTGGTCGCCGTCCAGGGCCAGCTTGCCGCGAAAGCGGCCGTGGGTGGAATCGTAGCGCGTCAGGTGGACGACCGTGGCGGTATCGGCGATTTCGTTGATAGCCACGACCCGCATCTGTTCCCGGTGCGGGCTGTCGACCAGGGCCCGCAATACGCAGCGCCCGATACGGCCGTAGCCGTTGATCGCAAGTTTGATCAGAGCAGGATGTCCTCTACCGTCTCGGCCACTACCTCGGGGGTAAAGCCGAAGTGTTTCATGAGGTCATCGGCCGGGGCGGACTCACCGAAACTGGTCATGCCAACCACGCGGCCATCGAGGCCTACAAACTTGTACCAGTAATCCGCATGGCCGGCTTCCACCGCGACCCGGGCCAGCACATCCGAAGGCAGTACCGCCTCCCGATAGGCCGCGTCCTGGGCCATAAACAGTTCCGGACTGGGCATGGAAACCACCCGCAGCTTGCGCCCCTTGTCTGCCAGCAGGTCGGCGGCGTCCAGCGCCAGCTGCACTTCGGAGCCGGTGGCGATAAGAATGGCGTCCAGTTCGCCCTCGGGCTCATGGAGGATATAGCCGCCGCGGGCTATGGCCGCAAGCTGCTCATCGCTGCGAGCCTGGTGAGGCAGGCCCTGGCGGGAGAACACCAGCGCGCTGGGGCCGTCGCGATGCTCGATGGCGGCCTTCCAGGCCACCGCGGATTCCACCGCATCACAGGGGCGCCAGGTCACCATATTCGGCGTGGTGCGCAGATTGGTCAGCTGCTCCACCGGCTGGTGGGTGGGACCGTCTTCACCGAGACCAATGGAATCGTGAGTGTAAACAAAGATCGACTGCTGCTTCATCAGCGCGGCCATACGCACCGCGTTGCGGGCATACTCCATGAAGATGAGGAAGGTGGCGCCGTAGTTGATAAAGCCACCGTGCAGGGCAATGCCGTTCATAATGGCCGACATGCCAAATTCGCGCACGCCGTAGTAGATGTAGTTGCCGGAGGCGTCGGCCGCGGTGATGGGCTTGCTACCACTCCACACCGTGAGATTGGAGCCGGCGAGATCGGCGGAGCCGCCCAGCAATTCCGGCAACAGCGCGCCGTAGGCATTCAGACAGTTCTGGGAGGCCTTGCGGCTGGCAATGGCGGCGCCGTCTGCCTGGCACTGGCGAATATAGGCCTCAGCCTGGGCCGCAAAATCTGCGGGCAGCTCACCCGCCAGGCGGCGTTTGAGCTCTGCCGCCAGCTCCGGGAACTCCGCGCTGTAGGCGTTCATCACTTGCTGCCATTCCTCCTCGGCGGCGGCCCCGGCCGGGCGCGCATCCCAGGCCCGGTAGATGGCGTCGGGGACCTCGAAGGGCGCATGGGCCCAGCCGATGTTGTCACGGGTGGCCGCCACCTCATCTTCGCCCAGGGCGGCGCCGTGGCAGGATTCGCTGCCTTCCTTATTGGGTGCGCCCTTGCCGATCACGGTCTTGCAGCAGATCAGGGTGGGGCGGCTGGTATCGGCGCGGGCGTGGTCGATTGCCGTCTTGATGGCGTCGGGGTCGTGGCCATCGATGCCGGGTAGCACCTGCCAGCCGTAGGCGGCGAAACGCTCCGGGGTGTCGTCGGTAAACCAGCCCTCGACTTCGCCGTCGATGGAAATGCCGTTGTCGTCGTAGAACACGATCAGCTTGCCCAGGCCCAGGGTGCCGGCCAGCGAACACACCTCATGGGAAATGCCCTCCATCAGGCAGCCGTCGCCGGTAAAGCAGTAGGTGAAGTGCTCAACCACGCGGTATTCCTGGCGGTTGTACTGGGCGGCCAGCACTTTCTCGGCGATCGCCATGCCCACCGCATTGCTGATGCCCTGGCCCAGCGGGCCGGTGGTGGTTTCCACTCCCGGGGCATAGCCATACTCCGGGTGGCCGGGGGTTTTGCTGTGCAGCTGGCGGAAGTTCTGGAGTTCCTCGATCGGTAGCTCATAACCGCTCAGGTGCAGCAGGGAATATACCAGCATGGAGCCGTGGCCGTTGGACATCACGAAGCGATCGCGGTTGGGCCAGGCCGGGTTGGCGGGGTTGTGTACCAGGTATTGTCGCCACAGGACCTCAGCAATATCCGCCATGCCCATGGGCGCACCGGGGTGGCCGCTATTGGCCTTCTGCACCGCGTCCATGCTCAGCGCACGGATAGCATTGGCGAGATCGGTCTGGGACGTCATCAGGAAACTCCGGGGTGTCAAAAAAGGGGCGCTATTCTCTCGTAACCGATGCCGCGGGGCAATGCGAGAGACCGCCAAATACAAGGCCTCGGGCGCCAGCAGGCCGCGGGCCGACGACGCCTGAAATCTATATCAAAAAAATTTGATATAGATTGGGCTTCTGCTAGACTTGCCCGCCATGCCCGCACTCACCGAGGCCCGCGAGGAAGCCGTAATCCCGGCTGGCGAACCCCGCGCTGCAGACAACGCCATCGAACTACTTGCCGGCCTTTGCAAGGCCAGCGGCGATTCCCTGCGCCTTAGAGTTCTCAAACTGCTGCGCCAGGACTCCCTCGCCGTACAGGAGCTGTGCTCCCTGCTGGATATGCGCCAGCCGGCCCTGAGCCACCACCTCAAGGTAATGGCCGGCGCCGGGCTGATTACCAGTCGGCGCGAAGGCAATACCATCTTCTACCGCCGCGCAGTGCCGGAGCCCCAAACCGCGCTGGGTGCACTACAGGCGGCACTGCTGGCAAGCGTAGACGAGCTGCCCCTGGAAACCCTGCTACAGGAGCGCCTGGCGGGCCTGCGCGACGAGCGCGAGCAGTCGTCACGGGCCTTCTTCCAGCAGAATGCCGACAAATTCCGCGAACAACAGGACCTGATAGCCAGCTACGAGCAGTACGCCGACACCGTCGCCCAGGCGCTGACTGAAGCACCGCTGACCGAACGCGGCATTGCCCTGGAAGTGGGGCCGGGTGACGGCGCCTTCCTGTCCCGGCTCAGCGCGAACTTCGGGCAGGTCATCGCCCTGGACAACGCCGAGGAAATGCTGGCGCGCTCTCGGCAGCGCGCCGTCGAGAGCGGGCTTGGCAATATCGAGTTTGTGCATGGCGACACCCGACACCCACGGCTCGCTGGCCTGGCCGCCGACTGCATTGTCGTCAACATGGTGCTGCACCATAACCCGTCTCCGGCCGACATTCTTCGGGACCTGGCGGACTGCCTGGCACCCGGCGGTGTGCTGTTGATCACCGACCTGTGTCGCCACGACCAGGACTGGGCCCGGGAAGCCTGTGGCGACCTGTGGCTGGGTTTCGAACCGGAAGAGCTGGCCGCCTGGGCCGGCAGCGCGGGGCTGCAGGAAACCGCCGGTATCTACCTGGCACAGCGCAATGGATTTCAAGTACAGGTGCGCCTGTTTGGCCACCACAGCGATATTAAGGACTAAGCAATGAGCGAGTATTCCCTCTTCACCTCCGAATCGGTGTCCGAAGGGCACCCGGACAAGATGGCAGACCAGATTTCCGACGCCATTCTCGATGCCATCCTCGCCGATGACCCGGATGCCCGGGTAGCGGTAGAAACCATGGTCAAAACCGGCATGGCAATTGTCGCCGGTGAGGTCACCACCTCCACCTATGTGGAACTTGAAGAAGTGGTGCGCAAGGTCATTCTCGATATCGGCTACGACAGCTCCACCGTTGGCTTCGACGGCGCTTCCTGCGCCGTGCTCAATGCCATCGGCAAGCAGTCACCGGATATCGCCATGGGTGTCGACGAAGCTGAGGACAAGGAGCAGGGCGCCGGTGACCAGGGCCTGATGTTCGGCTACGCCACCAACGAGACCGAGGTGCTGATGCCGGCCCCCATCTATTACTCACACCGGTTGGTGGAGCGCCAGGCCCACCTGCGCAAGGACGGCGTACTGCCCTGGCTTCGCCCGGATGCCAAGAGCCAGGTGAGCCTGCGCTACGAAGACGGCAAGCCGGTGGCTGTCGACGCGGTAGTGCTCTCCACCCAGCACGACGAGGGCATCAGCCAGGCGGACATCCATGAGGCGATTATGGAAAACGTGATTCGCCATGTGCTGCCCGCCGAGTGGCTGCACGACGACACGCGCGTCCACATCAACCCCACCGGCCAGTTCATTATCGGCGGTCCGCTGGGCGACTGCGGCCTGACCGGTCGCAAGATCATTGTCGACACCTACGGCGGCATGGCCCGTCACGGCGGCGGCGCTTTCTCCGGCAAGGACCCCTCCAAGGTCGACCGCAGCGCCGCCTACGCCGGTCGCTACGTCGCCAAGAATATTGTTGCCGCCGGCCTCGCCGACCGCTGCGAAATCCAGGTCTCCTATGCCATCGGTGTTGCCGAACCGACTTCGATTTCCGTCAACACCTTCGGCACGGCGACCGTCGCCGAGCAGCGCATCGTCGACCTGGTGCGCGAGCACTTCGACCTGCGCCCCAAGGGCCTGGTTGAGATGCTCGACCTGAAGCGCCCCATCTATTTCAAAACCGCTGCCTACGGCCACTTCGGTCGCGAGGAGCCAGAATTCACCTGGGAAAACACTGACAAGGCCGACGCCCTGCGCGCGTCGGCTTGAGGAGATACACAATGAGCACTGCAGAAAAACTGGATACCGTGGCCGACTACAAGGTCGCCGATATCAGCCTCGCCGAATGGGGCCGTCGCGAAATCGCCATCGCCGAGGGTGAAATGCCCGCGCTGATGGCGCTGCGCGACAAGTACAGCGCCGGCCAGCCGCTGGCGGGGGCGAAGATCCTCGGCTGTATCCACATGACCATCCAGACCGCGGTACTGATCGAAACCCTGCAGGCACTGGGTGCGGAAGTGCGCTGGTCCTCCTGCAATATTTTCTCCACCCAGGATCACGCCGCCGCGGCCATCGCCGCTGCCGGCACCCCGGTGTTCGCCTGGAAGGGCGAGACCGAGGAAGAGTACGAGTGGTGCATCGAGCAAACCATCCTCAAGGACGGCGCCCCCTGGGAAGCCAACATGGTGCTGGACGACGGCGGCGACCTGACCGCCATGCTGCACGACAAGTACCCGGCCATGCTGGACAGGGTGCACGGCATCACCGAGGAGACCACCACCGGCGTGCACCGCCTGATTGAGATGATGAAGGCGGGCAGCCTCAAGGTGCCGGCCATCAACGTCAACGACTCCATCACCAAGAGCAAGAACGACAACAAGTACGGTTGCCGCCACAGCCTCAACGACGCCATCAAGCGCGCCACCGACCACCTGCTGTCCGGCAAGCAGGCCCTGGTGATCGGCTACGGCGACGTGGGCAAGGGTTCAGCCCAGTCGCTGCGCCAGGAAGGCATGATTGTGCGGGTCGCCGAGATCGACCCGATCTGCGCCATGCAGGCCTGCATGGATGGCTTCGAGGTGGTATCCGCCTACGTCGATGGCGATCGCAGCAAGGGTGTAAATAGCGAGCTGCTGGCCAAGACCGACCTGCTGTGCACCGCCACCGGCAACTACAACGTCTGCGACAGTGAAGTCATCAAGGCCATCAAGTCCGGCGCCGTGGTCTGCAACATCGGTCACTTCGACAACGAGATCGACACCGCGTACATGCGTGAAAGCTATGAGTGGGAAGAGGTCAAGCCGCAGGTGCACCTGGTGTACCGGGACCGGGCCGCCAACGACCACCTGATCCTGCTGGCCGAAGGCCGCCTGGTGAACCTGGGCAACGCTACCGGCCACCCGTCGCGCATCATGGACGGCTCTTTCGCCAATCAGGTGCTGGCGCAGATCTACCTGTTCGAGCGCCGCTTCGCCGATCTCGAGGACAACATGAAGGCCACGGCTATTACCGTGGAAGTGCTGCCCAAGAAGCTGGACGAAGAAGTGGCCGCCCACATGGTCGGCGGGTTCGGCGGTGTACTGACCCAGCTCACCGACGAGCAGGCAGACTATATCGGCGTCAAGGTTGAGGGTCCGTTCAAGCCCGACAGCTACAAGTACTAATCGAGCCAACAGGTAAGCACCCATGTCAGCCGCCAATATCAGCTTCGAGTTCTTCCCGCCAAAAACGGACGAAGGCCGCCGCAAGTTGCTGGAAGTCACCGCGCCTGCCCTGCAGGCGCTGGGGCCGGAGTTTTTTTCCTGCACCTATGGCGCCGGCGGCTCGACCCGGGACAATACCTTCGACATCGTCGAGCAGATTCATGGCCAGGGGGCGACGATTGCCCCCCACCTGAGCTTCGGCGGCGACAACGAAGAGGCCATCGGCGAGCTGCTGGACCGCTACGTGGCGCTGGGCGTCAACCACGTGGTGGCACTGCGCGGCGACATGCCCTCGGGCATGGGCGGTCGCACGCAGCTGGTCTATGCCAACGAGCTGGTGAGTTTTATTCGCGAGCGCACCGGCGACCATTTCCGCATTGCGGTGGGCGCCTACCCGGAGATACATCCGGAGAGCACCAGCTACGACAGCGACGTGCACTACCTGAAGGGCAAGTTCGACGCCGGAGCCGACATCGCGATCACCCAGTACTTCTACAACGTGGATGCCTACTTCTACTACCTGGATCGCTGCCTGGATGCGGGTATCGACAAGCCGATTTTTGCCGGCGTCATGCCGATTACCAACTTCGAAAACCTGGCGCGCTTCTCACGTAACTGCGGCGCGGAAATCCCGCGCTGGATTGGCCAGCGCATGGAGGGCTTCAAGGGCGACCCGGACAGCATCCGGGCCTTCGGTATTGAAGTCGTCACCCAGCTCTGCCAGACGCTGATGGACAATGGCTGCCCGGGAATCCACTTCTACACCATGAACCAGTTGGAACCGGTGCAGACCCTGTACCGCAACCTGCAGCTGGCACCTGTCGCCGAGGCCAGCCGCGCTTCGGCATGAGCCCAGCGCCTGACGCACCGCGGTTCTACACCGAGCAAACGCTATCATGCGGTGCCGAGCTGACCCTGGAAGCGGGGCCCAGCCGCCACATTGCCGGCGCCCTGAGACTGCGCGAGGGCGCAGCCCTGCGCCTGTTTAATGGCAGCGGCGGTGAGTACCTTGCGCATATCACTGCGGTCGGCAAACAGGCGGTATCGGTGACAGTTTCAGACTACCGGGCCCAGGACCGCGACAGCCCGCTGCCGATCACCCTTGGTATCGGCATCAGCCGCGGCGAGCGCATGGATCTTGTGGTGCAAAAGAGCACCGAGCTGGGCGTTAGCAATATCCAGCCGCTGGTCACCGAACGCACCGAGGTGCGGTTAAAGGGCGAGCGGGAGCAAAAGAAGCGGCGCCACTGGCAGCAGGTGGCGATTAGCGCCTGCGAGCAGTGCGGCCGCAACCGGCTGCCCGCGATCGCCGAACCGTTGACCCTCAAGCAATGGCTGGCAGGCGCCACCGCGGATCTGAAACTGGTGTTGCACCACCGCAGTGAGCAGGGCCTTGAGGCGCTGCCCTCACCGGCCTCGATTGCACTGCTGGTAGGGCCCGAGGGCGGGCTGGCGGCCAGCGAAATCAGCGCCGCAGAACAGGCCGGCTTCCAGCCCCTGGCGCTGGGCCCGCGCGTACTGCGCACGGAAACGGCGCCGCTGGCGGCGCTCGCGATACTTCAATTCCACTGGGGAGACCTGTAGTGACTGAGCCTGCGACCGATGACAAAGCTGGGCTGATCGCCAAACTCAACAATCACCGGCCGGCGATTATTCGTACCCTGGGCGGCGTCATCTCCGACGTGGAGGACGGCCTGTGCGTAATGGAGTTCGACATCGGCGAGCAGCTCTGCCATTCCACCAACGTGGTACAGGGCGGTATCGTCACTGCCATGCTCGACGCGGCCATGGCCCACGCCGTGTTTGCCAACAACCCGGATGTCATCGGCCTGGCCAGCCTGGAGATCAAGGTCTCCTTCCTGGAGCCATCTCTCGCTGGGCGCTTTAGCTGCCGGGGCAGCATCCGGCGCGCTGGCTACAAGATCAGCTTTCTCGAGGGCGAGCTCTACAACGCGGCGGGCACGTTGACGGCTACCGCCAGCCACACCGCCAAGCTCACCCGCAGCTGAGACGTCGGCAAGCACGCGCTTGTAGTCGCCCGCGCCAGCCGAAATAATCGCTACAAACGCAGCCGCCGGAGCAGGCCATGGCCAAAGGTATTTACCACGCACCCTGGGAGAAGTCTTTCGACCGGGTACTGACGCCACTGGAGGCCTTCATCCATCGCCAGACCACCAGCGGCGCGCTGCTGATGATCTGTGCGGTGGTCGCCCTGGTGCTGGCCAACAGTCCGCTACAGGAAGGTTACGACAAGCTCCTGCACAAGCCGATCAGCATCGGCTTTTCCACCGCTACCTTCTCACTGTCGATTCACCACTGGATCAACGAACTGCTGATGGCCCTGTTCTTCATGATCATTGGCCTGGAACTGAAGCGCGAGCTGCTGGTAGGCGAGCTCTCTTCGCCCAAGCAGGCGCTGCTGCCCATCATGGCGGCTATCGGCGGCATGGTGGTGCCGGCACTCGCCTACTGGGTGCTCAATCCCAGTGGCCATGCGGCCAACGGCTGGGGCATACCCATGGCCACCGATATCGCTTTCGCCATCGGCGCCCTCAGTTTGATGGGCAGCCGGGTTCCCAAGTCATTGATCACGTTTCTTATCGCCCTGGCGATCGTTGACGACCTGGGCGCCGTCGCGGTGATTGCGCTGTTCTACACCGATGCCCTGAACTACACCGCCCTCGCTTACGTTGGCCTGCTGACCGCGGTATTGGTGAGTTTCAACCTGGGGGGCATTCGCCATGGCCTGCCCTATGCCATGATCGGCCTGTTGCTGTGGGCGGCGATGCTCGCCAGCGGTATTCACGCCACCATCGCCGGCATCATCATTGCCTTCTCGATACCCATCCGCCCCAAGTTTGACCCGGCCCTGTTCATCGACAAGGTGCGCGACCTGGCGGTAAAAATGGAGCGCTCCATCAGCGACAACCCGGACATCATTCACAACAATCGTTTCCGCAGCCTGGTGAATTCCCTCGGTGATGGTGTGCACCTGGTACAGGCTCCGGCCCAGCGCGCCGAGCACGGTTTTCACCTGCCGGTGGCCTATCTGGTCATCCCGGTGTTTGCCCTGGCCAACGCCGGCATTCCCATCGACTTCGATGACTTTGCCGGCTATCTGGCCCACCCCATCAGCCTGGGGGTGCTGGCCGGGCTGTTGGTCGGCAAACCGCTGGGCATTGCCGGCTTCACCTGGGTGACGGTCAAACTGGGCTGGGCTGAGCTGCCCGAGGGGCTGACCATGCGTCACGTGGTAGGTGTCGGCCTGTTGGGCGGTATCGGCTTCACCATGTCGATCTTCATTGCCGACCTTGGCTTTGTCGACTATCCCCAGGACCTGCTGCTGGCCAAGACCGGTATCATCGCCGCCTCAGCGCTGGCCGGCCTGGGCGGTTGCGCGGTGTTGCTGATGGGCCGCGGTAAAACAGCCGATGACTGAGGTCACTGTCTGGTACCTGCAGCAAACCCGGCCGGAGCAACTCAAGCCCGCGGCCAGGCCTGATGCCATCACCGTGGAGGAGGCCAGGGTCAGGCAGTGGCGCTTCAATCGCTTTCTCTACGAACTGGTGGGCGCACCCTGGCAGTGGCTAGACAAGCTGGGTTGGACCGAGGCCCAGTGGCGGGCCTACGCCGAGCGCGAACAACTCAGGACCTGGGTCGCCTGGGTGGAAGGCAGCCCCGCCGGTTACTATGAGCTTGAGAAATGCGCCGACGGCAGCGTGGAGATTTGCTATTTCGGACTTGCGGAAGCCTTCATAGGCCGGGGCCTGGGCGGCTACTTCCTCAGCCGCGCCATCGCCGACGCCTGGGACTGGGACGCCAACCGAGTCACCGTCAACACCTGCAGCCTCGACCACCCTTCGGCCCTGGGCAACTACCAGTCCCGCGGTTTCGAGCTATACCACACGGAAGTTGAGCAACGCGCTTAGCTGTGTTGGTCAGCCTGCCAGCGGGCGTGGCACCACTCCAGGAACCCGGTGACTGATTCCAGCGTCTGGTCGGTTCGCACCGAGTGGAACACCTCGAAGGCATGCTGGGCGCCGGGCAGTTCGCCGTAGGCAACCACCTGGTCGGAACTGGCGCGCAGGCGATTGGCAAAGTGCCGCGCCTCCTCCACCCAGACCAGGGAATCGTGGGTGCCCTGCAGCAGGAACGTGGGCGGTGCATCGCCGCGCACCTGGTGCAGTGGCGAGGCCTGCTGCCAGGCATCCCGCGCCTCTCGGGCATCGGTCTGCATCACGTAGCGGGCGAGAATATCCTCCATCGACATGGTGCCGCGAATGCCCTCGCTGTCGAGGAAGTCGTAAACGCCATAGAACGGCACCGCCGCCTGCACCCGGGTGTCGGCCTCTTCAAAGCCTGGCTGCCAGTCGGCGTGGTTGGGCGTTAGTGAAGCCAGCGCCGCCAGGTGGCCGCCGGCGGAGCCGCCGGTGATGGCGAGAAAGGTAGGGTCACCGCCGTACTCCGCCGCATGTTCGCGAATCCAGGCGATGCTGCGCTTCACATCAATGATGTGATGGGGAAACGCCGAGCGCGGGCTGAGCCGATAGTTGCAGGCCACACAGAGCCAGCCGCGGCTGGCAAGGTGGTACATCAATGGCAGGCCCTGCTGGTGTTTCGCGCCCACCATCCAGCCGCCGCCGTGCACCTGCAGCAGCACCGGGAAGCCGCCTTCCCGCGGCTCATCGGGCTGGTAGATATCCAGGGTGTTACGCACCCCGTGCTCACCGTAACTGATGTTGCGGTGTACGCGAACGCCGGGGCGGCTCATGCTGAAAGGCCGCAACCAGGAGCGGTTTTCCACGGCGGCGTCCAGCACATGCTGGCGCGCCAGCGGAATGTCGCCACGGTAATTTCGACCCAGCGCATCGCGCAGCGCCGCTTCGAGCCGTGCGGCGGTGTCCATGGCCTGCACGTGCAGCCAGCCCAGGCCCACCCAGCTGAAAAGGAACAGGGTCAGGCCCCAGCGCCCGGCGCTACTGTCGAGGCCACCACCCAGCACCACCGCAAGGCTCAGCAGCAGCGACCAGGCCATGTGGAACCAGGCCAGCTCCCCGGTCAGCCAGCCGGCGAAGAACCAGGGAATCGCGCCATAGTGCAGGCGCCGGGCCTTGACCAGGGCGGTGACAGTGAACAGCGCCAGCACAATAGCCAGCGCGAGATACAGGCTCATCGCCGTTCTCCTGCGAGGTTTGACGCCATTTTAAGGGCGCGGGCGGCGGCTTGCACCCGTAATGACAAGTGCGTAACGTAGCCGCTCTTTCCGCAGGAGGTGCCCGCAATGAGCGTCAAACTTGGCGTGGTCATGGACCCGATCGAGAACGTGAATTACAAAAAAGACAGTACCATGGCGATGCTGTGGGCAGCGGCCGACCGAGGCTGGGATATCAGCTACATGACCCCCCAGGACATCTTCCTCGAGCAGGGTGAGGCGCTGGCCAGCATGGCACCGCTCAAGGTGTTCCGCGACCCGGACCACTTCTATGAGAAGGGCGAGGCGGCGGTGCGCCCACTGAGCGAACTGAATATCATCCTCATGCGCAAGGACCCCCCGTTCGACAACGAGTATGTGTATACCACCTACATGCTCGAGGTGGCCGAGCGTCAGGGCACGCTGATCGTCAACCGCTGCGCCAGCCTCAGGGACTGCAACGAGAAAGTCTTTGCTACCCAGTTTCCCCAGTGCTGCCCGCCGGTATTGGTGAGCGCCGACAATGATCGACTCAAGGCCTTCTACGCCGAGCATGGGGACGTGATTTTCAAGCCGCTGGACGGAATGGGCGGCTCCGCTATCTTCCGCGTCAAGCCGGATGACCCCAACCTCAATGTCATTCTCGAGACGCTCACTGACTTCGGCCAGACCACCATCATGGCCCAGCGTTTTATCCCGGAAATCAGCCAGGGCGACAAGCGCATCCTGGTCGTCAATGGCGAAGCAATTCCCTACTGCCTGGCGCGGGTACCGCTGGCGGGCGAAAGCCGCGGCAACCTCGCAGCCGGCGGCAGCGGGGTGGCCCAGGAACTCAGCGATCGCGACCGCTGGATCGTCGAGCAGGTCGCGCCGACGCTGCTAGAGAAAGACCTGATCTTTGTGGGGCTGGACGTCATCGGCGACTACCTCACCGAAATCAATGTCACCAGCCCTACCTGCATTCGCGAGATCGACGCGGCCTGCGACACCGACATTGGCGGCCATTTGATGGACTGTATAATGGAGCGACTTAGCTGAGCACTGACCGGAGTCAGTCACTATCGCAGTAATGGAGTTTGCAGAACGCAGCGCCCCGCAGCACGACCACCTGGGCTTTTTTGTCTTTATCGCCTTCGCCCTGCACCTGATGCTGATTCTCGGCATCAGCTTCACCACCGACCGCTCTGACAACAGCACCCCCCAGCTTGAAGTCACGCTGGCCCAGTACATGAGCCGTGAGGCGCCGGAAGATGCCCGCTTCGTTGCCCAGGCCAACCAGGCCGGTAGCGGCACCCTGGCCGAGCGCGCCGAACTGACCACTCGCCGCCAGGCGGAATTCAGCGATAATCGCATTCGCGAACTGGGCGGTGCGCCTTTGATCACTGAGGTACAGCCGCAGGCGCGTGAGGATGCCATCGTCACCACCATCAACGAGGCGCTGCGACAGGTCACGCAGGAACCGGTGGAAGAGGAACCCGAGCCGGTGTTTTCCGCGGCCATCGACCCGGAAATCCGCAAGCTGTCCGAGAGTATCGCCAGCCTTGAGGCGCGTCTCGACCAACAGCAGCAGGCCTACGCCGAGCGGCCAAGGGTAAAGCGCCTTACGGCGCTGTCGGCTCGCGCCGCGGCAGATGCCGCCTACCTGCACAACTGGCGCACCCGGGTGGAGGCGGTGGGCAATCAGCACTACCCCACGGCATCGCGCCAGTACGGTATCTATGGCGACCTGCGGCTGCTGGTAGCGATCCGCCACGACGGCACCATCGACAACATTGAAGTGTTGTCTTCCTCCGGGCACGCGGTACTCGACGAGGCGGCGATTCGCATCGTCAGAATGGCGGCGCCCTTCGAGCCTTTCCCGCCGGAGCTGCGCGAGACTACCGATATGCTCGAAATCATCCGCACATGGAAATTCAGGAAAAACCGGCTAAGCTCGGTTAGAGGATAGCTGCCCAGGCCGCTTCCACCCAACGCTGCACCGGTACCTGCCCATGAACGACGCCGTAGCGCGCAGCTCAACAGGCGACAGCCTGCGCGACCACTTCCTGCTGGCCATGCCCAGCCTTACGGACGCCATTTTTGCCAACAGCGTCACCTACCTGTGTGAGCACAACGAACACGGCGCCATGGGCATCGTGATCAACCAGCCCCTGGATCTCTGCGTGGAAGAGGTGCTTGAGCATCTCAACCTGTCTGCTGCCGGGCGTCCGCAGAAAGCCCCGGTCATGGCCGGTGGCCCCGTGCATATGGATCGCGGCTTCGTGCTGCACAGGCCGGCGTCCCGCGACTGGGAAGCCACCCTCGCGGTCACCGATGAGATCTGGTTGACTACCTCACGGGATATCCTGGAATCCATCGCCGCCGATGAAGGTCCGGAGGATTGCCTGGTGGCTCTGGGCTATGCGGGCTGGTCCGCCGGGCAGCTCGAGTCGGAGCTCTCCGACAACAGCTGGCTCACCCTGCCCGCCGACAGCGGCATCATTTTCGACACACCCTACCACCTGCGCATGAGTGCAGCGGCCGCTCGCCTCGGGGTGGATATGAACCTGCTCTCGGGGGAGGCGGGCCACGCCTGAGCACCATCAACGCCGGTTCCCACTCCCACACGGTTCTCGCTTTTGATTTCGGGCTGCGCCAGATCGGCGTCGCCGTCGGCAACCGGCTGACCGGCACCAGCCAGGCGCTGACGGTGCTGCGCGCTCGCGACGGGATTCCCAACTGGGAGGCGCTGGAAACACTGGTGGCCGAATGGCAGCCCGGTCTGCTGCTGGTGGGCTTGCCGCTCAACATGGACGACAGTGAGAGTGAGCTATCCAGACGGGCGCAGAAGTTCGGTCGCCGCATCGCTGAGCGCTGCCGGTTGCCGGTAGATTTCATGGATGAGCGGCTGTCGAGTTTTGAGGCCAAGCAGCTGCTGCGGGAGTCCGGGCACGACGGCGACTACCGGAAAGACCCTGCTGATAGCCTGGCCGCGCAACTCATCCTGGACACCTGGCTGGCCAGCCAGGCGGACTAGCGCATAAAGCTCTGACGCTCGCCTTCTTCCTCGGCCATGCTGAGCTCAGGCGCGGAAGCGACACCGTCGGCGCCGTCTGCATCCAGCTTGATCATCAGGCGCAGGTCGTTGCGAGAGTCCGCATGCGTCAGCGCCTTCTCCTCGTCGATGGCACCTTCCTTGAACAG
The DNA here is from genome assembly GCA_028282105.1 of Halieaceae bacterium. Taxonomy (GTDB): domain Bacteria; phylum Pseudomonadota; class Gammaproteobacteria; order Pseudomonadales; family Halieaceae; genus JANQIO01. Next base: position 16,802 of record JANQIO010000030.1, read on the forward strand.
GCGGAACAGGGCCTGGTCAAAGGTCTGCATGCCCTGCTCGTTGGAGTTGGCCATCAGCTCCTTGAGCTGGTGAACCTCGCCCTTGCGAATCAGGTCTGATACCAGCGGCGTGTTGAGCAGCACTTCGATCACGGCGCGGCGACCCTTGCCGTCCTTGGTGGGCACCAGTTGCTGCGCCACCATCCCCTTGAGGTTGAGCGACAGGTCCATCCAGATCTGGTCGTGACGCTCCACCGGGAAAAAGTGCTGGATGCGGTCCAGGGCCTGGTTGGCGTTGTTGGCGTGCAGGGTGCACAGGCAGAGGTGACCGGTTTCAGCAAAAGTAATTGCCTGCTCCATGGTCTCCTTGGTGCGCACCTCACCAATCATGATGACGTCGGGCGCCTGGCGCAGGGTATTCTTCAGGGCGACTTCGAAACTGTCAGTATCAATGCCCACTTCACGCTGGGTGACGATGCAGCCCTGGTGCTCGTGGATGAATTCGATCGGGTCCTCGATACTGATGATATGACCGGTGGAGTTCTTGTTGCGGTAGCCGATCATTGACGCCAGCGAGGTGGACTTACCAGTACCGGTGGCGCCCACGAAAATGATCAGGCCACGCTTGGTCATGGCCAGGTCGCGAATCACCGGCGGCAGCCTCAGGTCTTCGATGGTCGGAATGATGGTTTCAATGCGCCGCAGCACCATGCCCGGCTGGTTGCGCTGGTAAAAGGCGCTGGCCCGGAAGCGGCCAACCGCCTCGCGCGCCACGGCGAAGTTGCACTCGTGGTGTTCGTCGAACTCAGCGCGCTGATCGTCGTTCATCACGCCCGTCACCACCTTGAACACCTGCTCCGGGGTGAGGATGTGGTCAGACACCGGCATTACCTTGCCATTGATCTTGAGACTGGGGGCCACGCCCGCGGTGATAAAGGCGTCGGAAGCGCCCTTATCCACCATGAACTTCAACAGCTTATCGATATCCACTGGCTTTCTCCCTCACTCTCTGCCGCTTGCCCGTGGCTGGGCGGCGGCTTAGAAATTCTCCGGCATCTTGGCCTTCTCTTTGGCCGCCTCGCGGCTGATCAGGCGCTTCTCCAGCAGGCGCTCCAGGCACTGGTCGAGGGTCTGCATGCCCAGCGAACCACCGGTCTGGATGGCTGAGTACATCTGCGCCACCTTGTCCTCGCGAATCAGGTTTCGAATCGCCGAAGTACCACGCATGATCTCGTGGGCCGCCACGCGGCCGCCGCCCTGCTTCTTGAGCAAGGTCTGCGAAATCACCGCCTGCAGCGATTCCGACAGCATCGAGCGCACCATGGCTTTTTCCGCCGCCGGGAACACGTCGATAATCCGGTCGATGGTCTTGGCGGCCGACTGGGTGTGCAGGGTGCCGAACACCAGGTGACCCGTCTCCGCTGCTTCCAGCGCCAGCTTGATGGTTTCCAGGTCGCGCAGCTCGCCCACCAGGATGATGTCAGGGTCTTCCCGCAGCGCTGAGCGCAGCGCCTCGTTGAAGCCCAGGGTATCCCGGTGCACCTCACGCTGGTTGATCAGGCACTTTTTGCTCTCATGCACGAATTCTATAGGGTCCTCGATGGTGAGGATGTGCTGGTAGCGGTTGTCGTTGATGTAGTCGATGATCGCCGCCAGGGTGGTGGACTTGCCGGAGCCGGTCGGCCCGGTGACCAGCAGCAGGCCGCGCGGCACTTCGGCCACATCCTTGAACACCTGGCCCATGCCCAGGTCGTCCATGGTCAGCACCTTGGAGGGAATGGTCCGGAACACGCCACCCGCGCCGCGGTTCTGGTTAAAGGCGTTTACACGGAAGCGCGACACGCCAGGCACTTCAAAGGAGAAGTCAGTCTCCATGAACTCCTCGTAGTCCTTGCGCTGCTTGTCATTCATGATCTCGTAGATCAGGTCGTGGACCTGCTTGTGGTCCATGGGCGGCAGGTTGATACGGCGCACATCGCCATCCACCCGGATCATAGGCGGCAGGCCGGCCGACAGGTGCAGGTCGGAGGCGCCTTGCTTGGCGCTGAATGCGAGCAGTTCCGTGATATCCATAGACGTCGGCTCCCCTGTCTAGCCGTGGTGGCAACGCCTCTCGGGAAGTGCGCTGCCATCTTACTTGTCCGGCCCCGTCGGACCATTCTACCGGTTAGCCGCCACGCGCTCTCGCGGCGTTTCGCCGGGTCCCGCTGGCCGGGTTCTCACCCAGCACTCTTACTACCATAGCAAGCCCTATATAATAGCCATTGAACTGACTCGACAGGGCGTAGCTTAGCTGCGCCACAGCGCATCCAGTTGGCTGGCAAATACCGCCACACGCGGGTGCGCGACTGCAGCCAGAGCAGCCATTAAAAGGCCGTCAGAACCGCCAACTAAACAGCCGGTTAAACAGCCAGTTAAACAAAAACCAGACCTGCCACGAGAGAAGCGGTGAGATGAGTGCTAGCTACCTCACCAGCCCGCGCCATGACTGAACTTGCGATAGCCAAGAATATAGCAAAGCTCGAAAATAGAATACGAATCGCGTCACAAAATTGCGGTCGCGACCCGGCCACTGTCAGCCTGCTGGCGGTCTCCAAAACCAAGCCGGTCGCGGCCATCCGGGAGGCAGCGACGGCGGGCCACCGCGCCTTCGGCGAGAACTATCTGCAGGAAGCGTTGGAAAAGATGGACGCGCTGGCCGACCTGCCCTTGTGCTGGCACTTCATCGGGCCACTGCAGTCCAACAAGACCCGGCCCGTGGCGGAGCGCTTTGACTGGGTACACAGTGTGGATCGCCTGAAGATCGCAAGGCGCCTCAGCGAGCAGCGGCCCGCAGCGCTACCGCCGCTCAATCTGTGCCTGCAGGTCAACATCAGCGGCGAGCAGAGCAAGGCCGGCATCGAGCTGGCCGCGCTGCCCGCGCTGGCTGTCGAGGTGGCGGCCCTGCCGAGGGTGGCGCTGCGCGGACTGATGGCGATCCCCGCACCCTGTGACGACCCGGACGCCCAGCGCGAACCCTTTGCCCGGTTGCGCGAGGCCCTGAACAAGCTGCAGATCGATATCCCGGGGCTGGACACGCTATCCATGGGAATGTCCGGAGACCTGGAGGCGGCGATTGCCGAGGGCGCCACCCTGGTGCGGATCGGCACGGACATCTTCGGGCCGCGCTGAGCCGCGTGTATACTCTGCTGCCCCCGGTAGAATCCCGGCCGGGTAACCTGGAACACGAACGACGTGAAACATCTTAAAGTTGGATTCATCGGCGCCGGCAATATGGCGACCAGCATTATCGGCGGTCTGCTGGAACAGGGCATGCCTGCGGAGAACATCCGCGCCAGCGACCCGAGCCGCGAGGCGCTGGAGCGGCTGCGACAGCTGGCGCCGATTCATACCTCGCAGACAAACAGTGAGGCCGTCGAAGACGCAGACGTGGTCGTGTTGTCGGTGAAGCCACAGGTGATGGCGCAAGCCGCTGCCAGCATCCGCGAGCCGCTGGCTGCCAGCGGCGCCATGGCCGTTTCCATCGCCGCAGGGATTACCCTGGCCAGCCTGGAAAGCGCCCTGGGTGATGACCGGCCGATTGTGCGCTGCATGCCCAACACCCCGGCACTGCTGCGCGCCGGCGCCACCGCCCTGTTCGCCAATGCCGCCTGCGGGCCCGCCCAGCGCGAACTCGCCGAGGCAGTGCTGGGCGCTGTCGGCAGTGTTTGCTGGGTGGCCGAGGAATCACAGCTCGACGCCGTCACCGCCCTGTCCGGCAGCGGTCCCGCCTACTTCTTCCTGTTCACGGAAGCCATGGTCAATGCCGGCGAGGCTCTCGGCCTCGACCGAGACACCAGCACCCAATTGGCGGTGCAAACCGCACTGGGGTCTGCCCGCATGGCCGCCGAGAACGATGTAGCGCTAGAGGAATTGCGGCGCCGGGTCACCAGTCCGGGCGGCACTACCGAGCGCGCCGTACAACACTTCGAGGCCGCCGGTCTGCGGGACACCGTCCGCGCCGCCATGGCAGCCGCCGCAGAACGCTCCCGGGAGCTCGCCGGGGAATTGGGATAAAACGCTATGGGTCCTGTCGCTGAATCTTTCACCTTGCTGGTGAACGTCTTCTTTAACCTGCTGCTACTGCTGGTGCTGGTGCGCTTCCTGCTGCAACTGGTGCGGGCGGATTTCTACAATCCCATCAGCCAGGCGGTGGCGAAGATGACCAACCCACTGCTGTTTCCGCTGCGCCGCCTCATCCCCGGCTACGGCGGGTTTGATGTCGCCTCTCTGGTGCTGCTATTGCTGGCGGAACTGCTGGCCACCTTCGTGCTGGGCTTTGTGCACGGTCGGGGCCTGGTGCCGCCGCTGCTGGCGCTGCTGTGGGCGCCGCTGGGCATTGTCAGCCTGTTCCTGAGCTTCTACTTCTTCGCCATTCTGGCCATGATCATTCTCAGCTGGGTGGCGCCCGGCAACCCCAGCCCTGTCATCTATCTGCTGCACCAGCTCACCGAACCGGTCATGGCGCCTTTCCGCCGTCTGCTGCCGGCCATGGGCGGCCTGGACCTGTCGCCTATCCTGGTGTTCGTGGCGATCCAGATTGCGCAGATCTTCGTCAGCTACGCTGCCCAGGGCGTCAACCTGCAGCCGGCCCTGGTGGTGGGCTTCTGAGGCCCTCATGGTTGCCGCGGACGCCGCCGACAGCGTCGGGCTGGTCACTCCCCAGCGCGCCGAGTTTCCCGAGGGACTGACTCTCGCCTGCGGGCGTCGTCTGACGGGCTTTGAGTTGGTCTACGAGACCTATGGCGAGCTGAACGCCGACGCCAGCAATGCGGTACTGGTCTGTCATGCACTCAGCGGCCATCACCACGCCGCCGGCTACCACAGTGAGGATGATCGCAAACCCGGCTGGTGGGACACCTGCATCGGCCCCGGTAAGGCCATCGATACCCGACATTTTTTTGTCGTCAGCCTCAACAACCTGGGCGGCTGCCATGGCTCCACCGGCCCACTGAGCATCGATCCTGACACGGGTGCCGAGTACGGGCCGGATTTCCCGCCCCTGCGCGCCCGTGACTGGGTGCACAGCCAGGCCATGCTGGCAGATCGGCTGGGAATCGAGTGCTGGGCGGCGGTGATCGGCGGCAGCCTGGGCGGCATGCAGGCCATGCGCTGGGCGCTGGAGTACCCCGACCGCGTGCGGCACTGCGTGGTGATTGCCGCGGCCACGAAGCTGAGCGCCCAGAATATTGCCTTCAATGAAATTGCCCGCCAGGCCATCACCTCGGACCCGGCATTTCACGGTGGGCGCTATCGCCAGCAGGACACCGTGCCGCGGGACGGTCTCGCCATCGCCCGCATGGTGGGACATATCACCTACCTGTCCGATGACGCTATGGCCGACCGCTTCGGTCGCGACCTGCGCTCCGGCAACTTCGAGCTGGGTAGCGATGAGGGTGTGGAGTTCCAGGTGCAGAGCTACCTGCGCCACCAGGGCAGCACCTTCAGCGAAAGCTTCGATGCCAATACCTATATCCTCATGACCCGGGCGCTGGACTATTTCGACCTGGCGCGGGAATACGGGGATGACCCGGCTCGCGCCTTTGCCGAGGCCAAGGCGTCGTTCCTGGTACTGTCATTCAGCACCGACTGGCGTTTTTCCCCGGCTCGCTCCCGGGAGATCGTGGACGCGCTGTTGGCCGCGGGAAAATCCGTATCCTACGCGGAAATCGAAGCCGACCAGGGACACGACGCCTTCCTGCTGCCGATTCCGCGCTACCTGGACGTGTTTGGCGCCTACATGCAGCGGGTGCGCAATACATGAGACAGGACCTCACCCATATACAGCAGTGGATACAACCGGGCTCGCGGGTGCTGGACCTGGCCTGTGGCGACGGCGAGTTCCTGGCCCGACTGCAATCTGAGCGGGATGTAGAAGGCATAGGCCTGGAGATCGATGGCCCCAGCATCACCGCCGGAATCGCCCGCGGCCTGAATATCATCGAGCAGAACCTCGACCGGGGTCTCGCCAATTTCCGCGACGACAGCTTCGACACCGTGGTCATGGCCCACGCCCTGCAGGCGGTGCGCTACCCCCACCTGGTGCTCGATGAAATGCTGCGCATCGGCCGCGAGTGTATTGTGACATTCCCCAATTTCGGCCAGTGGCGTTGCCGCCTGTACCTGGGCAGTCGCGGGCGCATGCCGGTATCCAAGTTCATGCCCTACACCTGGTACGACACCCCCAATATCCACTTCTGCACTGTGCGTGATTTCGAGAGCCTCTGCGAGGAGCGCAGGGTCCGCATCCTGCAGCGGGATATGGTGGGGCCTGCCAACAACAGCGGGGTACTGGCACGGGCCTGGCCCAACCTGTTCGCCACCACCGCGATCTACCATATCGCCCGCTAGCGGCGACGCCGGAGGACAGCATGCGCACCGAGATCAAACCGCACCGGGTCGTGATCGCCAGCGGCAATCGTGGCAAGCTCGCCGAGTTTGCCGATCTGCTGGCGCAGTGGGACTGTGAAGCGGTACCGCAGGCGGCATTCAATATCGAACCGGTAGAAGAGACCGGCGACAGCTTCGTGGAGAACGCGCTGCTCAAGGCCAATGCCGCCTCCCATCACAGCGGGCTGCCGGCCATCGCCGACGACTCGGGCCTGATCGTAGACGCCCTGGACGGCGCCCCGGGCATCTACTCTGCCCGCTATGCCGGTGAGGACGCCAGCGACACGGACAACAACCGCAAGCTGCTGGCCGCCCTGGCCGATGTGCCAGAGGCCGAGCGCAGCGCCCGGTTTCACTGTGCACTGGTGTTCCTGCGCCACTGGCAGGACCCCAACCCGGTAATCTGCCAGGCCGATTGGGAAGGCCGCATACTGTTTGAGCCCAGCGGTGCGGGCGGCTTCGGCTACGACCCGCTGTTTTTCGTGCCGGCGGAGAACGCCAGCGCGGCGCAGCTGGATGCCGCCACCAAGAACCGCATTAGCCACCGCAGCCAGGCCATGGCCCGGCTGTTGGCCGCACTGGCCAGGGAGCTGGGGTGAGCGCCCTGCAGCTGCCGCCGCTCAGCCTCTACATCCATATCCCCTGGTGTGAGCGCAAATGCCCCTACTGCGATTTCAATTCCCATGAATATGGGGGTGCGCTGCCGGAAGCCCAGTATGTGAATGCACTGCTGAGCGATCTGGAGGCCGACCTGCCGCTGGCCCAGCAGCGGCCATTGGTATCTATTTTCATTGGTGGTGGCACGCCCAGCCTGCTATCGACTGAGGCCATGCAGTCACTGTTGGACGGAGTCCGCGCGCGCCTGCCCCTGGACGCTGAGTGTGAGATCACCCTGGAGGCCAATCCAGGCAGCGCCGAGGCGGACAAGTTTTCAGGCTTCGTAGCAGCCGGAGTCAATCGCATCTCCCTGGGCGTGCAGAGCTTTGACGACCACTGCCTGCAGGCGCTGGGGCGAGTTCACGATGCTGAGCAGGCACGCCGCGCGGTGGCCCTGGCCCAGGCCTCCGGCATCGCCAGCCTCAATATCGACCTGATGCATGGCCTGCCGGGGCAAGCCAGCGAGGATGCGCGCGCCGACCTGCAGCAGGCGCTGGAATTCGCGCCTCAACACCTGTCCTGGTACCAGCTCACCATTGAACGCAACACGGCGTTCTACAAGCGGCCACCGGAACTGCCGCTGGAAGATGAACTCGGCAACATCCAGGCCGCTGGTGAAGACCTGCTGTCCGCGGCCGGCTACCAGAACTACGAGGTGTCCGCCTATGCGCAGGCCGGCTATCGTTGCCGGCATAACCTCAACTACTGGGAGTTTGGCGATTACCTCGGTATCGGTGCCGGCGCCCACGGCAAGCTGACGCTGCCTGAAGGGGGTGAGATTCGCCGCACGGTGAAGAAGCGCCAACCCGCCGAGTATCTTGCCACCGGCGATGTTCGGGCCAATGGCCAGGTACTTACATCGGAGGATCTACCCGGGGATTTTATGCTCAATGCCCTGCGACTCAGCGACGGATTCGCTCCAGCCCTGTACCAGGCCCGCACCGGGCTGTCGCTGGAGAAGCTGTCGGGCACCCTGGAAACACTGGCCGGCCAGGGCCTGCTGGAAATTACCGCTGAGCGGGTTCGACCGACGGCGCTGGGTCGGCGCTACCTGGACAGCGTGGTGAGTGAGTTCCTGTAGCGTAAGGGCAGTCTAGAGCGAGCGCTTGAACAGCAGGTCCCAAACACCGTGGCCAAGGCGCTGGCCGCGTTGCTCAAACTTGGTGAGGGGACGGTGTTCGGGGCGCGGTGAGTAGTGGCCGGGGCCGGCACAGTTGTCCAGGGCGGCCTCTGCTGACAGTACCTCCAGCATGTGCTCGGCGTAGTTCTCCCAGTCGGTGGCCAGGTGCAGGAAGCCGCCGGGCTTGAGCCGTTCACAGAGCAGGCGCACGAAGGTCGGCTGGATCAGCCGGCGCTTGTGATGGCGCTTCTTGTGCCAGGGGTCCGGGAAAAAGATCTGCACGCCGTCGAGACTCCCGGGCGCGATGCACTCCTCCAGCACCAGCACCGCATCGTCGCAGTACACACGGATGTTATCGACCTCGTTTTCCATCATCGCATGCAGCAGGCGCCCGACCCCGGGGCGGTGAACTTCCACGCCAAGGTAGTTGGTGTTGGGTGCCGCCCCGGCCATTGCCACCAGCGACTGGCCCATGCCGAAACCGATTTCCATCACCAGCGGCGCTTCGCGGCCGAAGGCCGCCTTCGCATCCAGCATGCCGTCCGCACGAGCTAGGCCGTAGCGCGGCAGGCCGGTCTCCAATGCCTTGCGCTGGCCCTCGGTAATGCGTCCCGGCCGCACAACGAAGCTGCGTATGCGCCCGCGCGCGTCAGTACTCACGGCTGATGGCGCCCCGGGCCCAGCGACCAGGCCAACAGCAGGGCCCAGCCGGCGATGAAAGCCAGCCCACCCAGCGGCGTGATGGCGCCGAGCCAGCGGATGCCGGTAACGCTCAACAGGTAGAGGCTGCCGCTGAACAGCAATAGCCCCGCCGCAAAGGCCGCGCCGGCGAAACCCAGCAAGCGCGGCGAGCTTGCGGTGCGATGCAGCAGGGCGACGGCCAACAACGCCAGGGAGTGCGCAAAGTGGTACTGCACGGCGGTCTCGTAGATGCCGATGGCAGCGGCGTCGAGCTGCCCGCGCAGAGCGTGGGCGCCAAAAGCACCCAGCACTACCGCCAGCAGGCCACTGCCGGCGGCAAGTCCGAGGTAGGGGGAGTGATTGAACGCGGGTTGCACGGTCGCCGGTCGCCGGCCGCCGATCAGGCTTCCATGCTGGCCCGAAGTTTTTTCATCGCGTTCTGCTCAAGCTGGCGGATGCGCTCGGCAGACACGCTGTACTCAGCGGCCAGTTCCTGCAGGGTGGCCTTGTCTTCTGCCAGCCAGCGGCGGGTGACGATATCCTGGCTGCGCTCGTCGAGCTCGGCCAGGGCCAGGTGCAGGCGAGTCTCGCTGCTGTCCTGCCAGTCGGCTTCTTCCACCAGGCTGGCCGGATCCTGGCGCCGGTCTTCCAGGTAGTTGGCCGGCGCCTGCCAGGCGTCATCGTTATCGCTGTCGCTGGGGGCTTCAAAAGCCGTATCGTGGGAACTCAGCCGGCCCTCCATGCTCTGGACATCCTTGACGTCGACATTGAGATCCGCAGCAATCGCTTCCGCTTCTGCCTGGCTCAGCCAGGCGAGCTGCTTCTTCTGGCTGCGCAGGTTGAAGAACAGTTTGCGCTGGGCCTTGGTGGTGGCGATCTTGACGATGCGCCAGTTGCGCAGGATGTACTCGTGAATCTCGGCCTTGATCCAGTGCACGGCGAAGGACACCAGGCGCACGCCGCGAGCCGGGTCAAAGCGCTTGACCGCTTTCATCAGGCCGACGTTACCTTCCTGGATCAGATCCGCCTCGGGCAGCCCGTAGCCGGAGTAGCTGCGGGCAATGTGGACCACAAAGCGCAAATGCGACATGACCAACTGGCGGGCCGCATCGAGATTGTTGTTGTGGTAGAGATCCTCTGCCAACTCCTGCTCACGCGCCTGGCTCAGCACCGGAATGCTGCCCACGGCCTGCACATAGGCCGCCAGGTTGGCGCCGGGAACAAGCTGGTCTATGGGTGCAAGACTGGTTGTCATGGGTCGTCTACTTCCTCCAAAGGGTTGGCGATTTTAGCACTCAATCTCTTTGAGTGCTAATACTGGAAAAGTTCCCTATTGGATCACCACCCTAGCAGAATAGTGTTACAGATCAGTGGCTTAGCGGGGCTGTACAGCGCTCAGGTGGCGCGCCACTGCGAGCCAGGCACCCAGCAGGCCGAGGAGCGCCCCCGCCGCCAGCAACCCCAGGCTGTCCAGCAGCCCAAGGCCCTCGAGTTGGAAGTCGCTCTGGTACAGCAGCGCCAGGGTCGCCATTGGCACCCGCAGCCACCACATGGCAATGGCCACCACCAGCCAGGCCAGCAGCGCGCCACCCAGGCCATACCAGAAGCCGGTGTACAGGAAGGGCCGCCGCACAAAGGCATCGCTGCCGCCGACCAGCTTGATGACCAGGATTTCCTGGCGGCGATTCTCGATCGCCAGGCGAATGGTATTGCCGATCACCAGCAGCACGCCCAGACAGAGGATCGCCCCCAGTGCAGCGACGGCGCGTTGGAACAACTGCACCAGCGCATTCAGTCGCTGTACCCACTCCATGTCCAGTACGGCGCGCTCAACTCCCGGCTCCTGCTGCAGGGCGGCCTGCAGGGCGGCGGCGCGGGCGGCCTGGCCATCGCCAGACAGCGGCGTCACCAGCACCAGGTTGGGCAGCGGGTTGTCATCGAGATTGCGCAGGATATCCCCGAAGCCCGACAGCTGCCGAAACTCCTCCAGCGCCTGTTCGCGACTCACCAGGCGCACGCTGGCCACATCCGAGCGTTCCAGGATTCGCTCGCGCAGCAACTCCGCGGCGTCCATGGACACTTCGGCGCGCAGGAACAGGGATATCTGTGCCGGGCTGTCCCAGCCCACGCTGACCGAACGTGCATTGTCCAGTGCGACACTGAGCCCCACTGGCAGCGCCAGGGCGATACCGATAACCAGCCAGGTCATCAGGCTGGACATGGGTGTGCGCAGCAGGCGCTGCAGGCTGTCCCAGGCGGAACCGCGGTGATGCTGCTGCCAGGAGCGCAGCCGATCACCGAGGCCCGTGCGGCTCTGGCGCGCGCCGCCAGCCATCAGTCTGTCCCCGGCTGGGCGATCAGCCGTCCCTGGCGCAGGTTGAGAATACGGTGGTGCAGCCGTGAGATCAGCGCCAGGTCATGGCTGGCAATCAGCACCGTCACGCCTACCTGGTTGAACTGCTCGAACAGCTGCATGATCTCCGCGGACAGTGCCGGGTCCAGGTTGCCGGTGGGTTCATCCGCCAACAGCAGGCTGGGCTTGTTGACCACCGCGCGGGCAATCCCGACACGCTGCTGCTCACCGCCGGAGAGGGTGATGGGCATGGCTTTTTCGCGGGCCAGCAAGCCCACTTTGTCCAGCGCCGCCCGCACCCGTCGACCGGTATCCCGGGGCGAGTAGCCGGCGATCAGCAGTGGCAGGGCCACGTTGTCGAATACCGTGCGGTCGAACAGCAACTGGTGGTTCTGGAACACCACGCCGATCTCCCGCCGCAACAGCGGAATCCTGGCGGGCTTCATGGCCTTGAGGTTCTGGCCGTTGACGACCACCTGGCCGCGGCTGGGGCGCTCCATCAGCATAATGAGTTTGAGCAGTGTGCTCTTGCCGGCGCCGCTGTGGCCGGTGAGGAATACCATCTCGTCACTGTCGATGGTAAAGCTCACATCCGACAGGGCCTCGTGGCCTTCGGGATAGCGCTTGGATACGCGATCGAAGGCGATCATGCCTCAGGCGCGGTCCGCAAACAGGGCGTCGACAAACTCGCGGGCCTGAAAGGGCCTCAGGTCGGCCGCGGATTCGCCAATCCCGATAAAGCGGATCGGCAGGCCGAGCTTGCGGGCGACGGCGAAAATGATGCCGCCCTTGGCGGTGCCGTCCAGCTTGGTGAGGGTGATCCCGCTAACACCCACGGCCTCGCGAAAGTGCTCAGCCTGGGCCAGGGCGTTCTGCCCCATGCCGGAGTCGAGTACCAGCATGACCTCATGGGGAGCGCCGGGGTCGAGTTTTGCCATTACCCGCACCACCTTTTTCAGCTCCTCCATCAAATTGTCCTTGTTGTGGAGGCGCCCGGCGGTGTCGGCGATCAGCACATCGACCCCCCGCGCCTGGGCGGCCTGCAAGGCGTCGAAGATCACCGAGGCCGCATCCGCACCGGTGTGCTGGGCAATCACCGGCACATCGTTGCGTTCACCCCAGGCCTGCAATTGCTCGACGGCCGCGGCGCGGAAGGTATCCCCCGCTGCCAGCATCACGCTCTTGCCCTCGGCCTTCAGCCGGCTGGCGAGCTTGCCAATGGTGGTGGTTTTGCCGGCGCCGTTCACGCCCACCATCAGGATCACGAAAGGCTTTTGGCCGGCGGGCTCCAGCGCCTGCTGCACGGGCTCCAGCAGGGCCAAAAGTTCGGCCTGCAGGGCGGTGTAGAGTGCGTCGCCGTCCTGCAGGTCTTTGCGGGAGACCTGCTCGGTAAGCCGACCAACAATATCGAGGGTCGCCTCGACACCGACGTCAGCCTGCAGTAGCTCGGTTTCCAGCGCTTCCAGCAGTTCGGCGTCGATTTCCTTGCGGCCCAGGAACAGGCGGCCAATACCGGAAGCCAGCTGGTTGCCGGTGCGCCCCAAGCCCTGCTTGAGACGTTGAAAAAACCCCTCGCCATCGGGCTCAGCACGCTGTGCAGCCTCTACGGTGTCACCCTGGGCATGGGCGAGAGCGCTATCAGCCGGGGCCTCTGCGGCGGATTCAGTCTCGCCAGCGGAGGCCTTCGGCGGTTTGTTGCGACCGAATAATTTCATCGTTACTGCGCGGGGAAAACGCGTATCCTACCACCTATGGATAAAGCACGTTAATGGCCGCCGGGCGATCTCGACAGCGCTCCGCTGCCAGCGCCGGGCCGCGCAGCCGCGCGCTGTCGGAGCGCGGCCAGGCCGGTGTGCTGCGCATTATCGGCGGCCAGTGGCGTGGCAGGAAGCTGCGTTTCCGGGCGGCGCGCGGCCTGCGCCCGACCCCCGACCGGGTGCGCGAAACCCTGTTCAACTGGCTGGCCCCTTACACCCACGATGCGCGCTGCCTGGACCTGTTTGCCGGCAGCGGCGCCCTGGGCCTGGAAGCGCTGTCGCGTGGCGCCGCCTCAGTGCGCTTCGTCGATAACAACACGGCCAGCCTGGCGCGCATTGAAGAACACCTTGCCGCCCTCGACTGTGCCCGGGGTCACTGCCTGGCGGGGGACGCCATGCGCGTGCTCAGTAAAGAAGCGACCCCCCATGACATCGCCTTCCTGGACCCGCCCTTTGAGCAGGGCTTGCTGGAGCCCACGGCCCAGGCATTGGAAACAGGTGGCTGGCTGGCGCCCGGCGCGATCATTTACCTGGAAGCAGGCATCCGCGAGCCGACACCGAGCCTGCCGGGCAACTGGCAGCCGCACCGGGAGAAGACCATGGGCGATGTGCGCTTCAGCCTGTTTGTGCGCACTGAGCAATTTGTTTAGCATGCCAACCCCATGAAGCGCGTCATCTATCCGGGCACCTTTGACCCAATCACCAATGGCCACGTTGATCTGGTCGAGCGTGCCGGTCGCCTGTTCGACAATGTGCTGCTGGCCATTGCCGACAGCCCCAAAAAGAAACCCCTGTTTACCCTGGAAGAGCGTGTCGAGTTGTGCCGCGGTGCCCTGGCGCATGTCGACAACGTCGAAGTGTGTGGTTTCAGCAACCTGCTGACCGATTTCGCCCGCAGCCGTGGTGCCAATGCGGTGCTGCGCGGCTTGCGCGCGGTGTCCGATTTTGAATACGAGTTCCAGCTTGCCAACATGAACCGGGCGCTCTACCCGGAGTTCGAATCCATATTCCTGACGCCGTCAGAGCACCTGTCCTACATCTCTTCGTCGCTGGTGCGGGAAATAGCCTCCCTCAATGGCGAGATCTCCCCGTTTGTGCCTGCCAATGTAGGCAAAGCACTGGCCGCCAAGTTCAGCGGCTAGCACGCCCACCGCAGGTCCTAACTCTGACACGGCCGGCAGTACACCGTACTGCGCTGGCCGAGCCGGGTTTCGGTGAGGATTTCGCCGCAGCGGGGGCAGGGCTCACCGCCGTGATCGTAGACGTTGAGCTGCTGACGGAAGTAACCCGGCTTGCCGTCCCCTCCGACAAAGTCGCGCAGGGTGGTGCCGCCCTGTTCCACGGCGGCGGCCAGCACCTGTCGAATCGCCGCGACCAGGGCCTCGTAACGGGGCCTTGATACCCGCCCGGCTCCGCGCCCGGGTCGCAGGCCCGCCAGGAACAGCGCCTCGTTGGCGTAGATATTGCCGACGCCCACCACCACCTTGCTGTCCATGATGAAGGCCTTCAGCGGGACTTTGCGCCCGCGGGAGCGCTGATAGAGATAATCCGCGGTAAATTGATCCCCCAGGGGCTCGGGACCAAGCTCGGCTAGCAGGAAGTGCCGCAACGGGTCTTCCAGGCTCCAGAGCATGCAGCCAAAGCGGCGTGGATCGTTGTAGCGAAGGACCTTGCCCGAGGCCAGCACGATATCCACATGGTCGTGTTTTTGCGGCGTTTCGGCCTTTGTCAGCACCCGCAGGGATCCCGACATGCCCAGGTGTGAGATCAGCGTCCCCGCATCTGTGCGAAAAAGTAAATACTTACCTCTACGCTCGATGTCGCGGATTTTCGCGCCTGGCAGGAAGCGCGTCAGCTCCTCGGGGATGGGCCAGCGCAGGCGCCGGTCGCGGACTTCCACCGATTCAACGACCTCGCCCTTCGCGTGCGGCAGGATTCCGCGCCTTGTGGTCTCAACTTCGGGTAATTCGGGCATAACTTCGTCGATCGTGGAGGTATCTTGCTTAGATGCCGCTGGTTCGTTCTATTCCATTGTGAAGGCAGCTGCAAACAGAGCCAGCTCAAAATGTTGCTATCGTCGTTGAAAATGGTGCCAACGTGACGGGGTCGCACGCCTGCGCGGATTTTCCCGACACGCTACAAGCATGACATCCCTGTCTCGCTCGGAGCCGGCCGTCCTGGCCGGCTACGGTCGGGAAAATCCCCGCATACGCCCGAGCCCTCGTTTCCCGCCACAATCGGCGGGCAGATCCAGGCTTATCGCTGACCAAAGTGTTTCACGCTCAGCAAGCATACCCCGAATGACAACCAAAAACGGCGTTCAGAGATGTTTCTACTGGCTGAGGTCCCGAGCAGGTGGCACGGTCCCTAAAGCCGAAACGTTTCATACAGGCACAAAAAAGCCCGCCGTAGCGGGCTTCTCGATGTAAGCAAGGGCTTACTTAATCTTGGATTCCTTGTACATGACGTGCTTGCGTACCACCGGATCGTACTTCTTCATTTCCATCTTGTCCGGGGTGTTGCGCTTGTTCTTGTCCGTCGTGTAGTAGTGGCCGGTGCCCGCGGAGGATACCAGTTTGATTTTCTCTCTCATCGCTCTAGTCCTTCTCTTTCTGTGCCGTCGTCTATGCGGTCAGTCGTCGGGCCGCGGCCTCAGACCTTTTCACCGCGTGCGCGGATATCAGACAGCACCTGCTCGATACCCTTCTTGTCGATGATGCGCATGCCCTTGCTGGAAACCCGCAGGCTGACAAAACGCTTCTCTGACTCCACCCAGAAACGGTGCTGGTGGAGGTTGGGCAGGAACCGACGCTTGGTGCGGTTCTTGGCGTGGGATACATTGTTTCCGGTTATCGGCCGCTTGCCGGTAACCTGACATACTCTGGCCATGATTCTCACTCTCAATGGCAGCGGTTGAACCGCGCTGAATTCGGGAAATACCAGGGTGGGGCGGCTTGCGCCGGGCACCCCGCAAAACGAGCGCGACTTTATACCAGAAGGCCCCGGGCAAGGCAAGCGCCCTCGCTTTAAATTCAATGGCTTACGTGTCGCTGCGGGGTATTCGCCGGGGCCTGCTAAAGCAGGCCATCTTCGGCGAAGGAAAACGTACAGCCACGGCCCACAATAATATGGTCGAGCACCCGGATATCCACCAGCATCAACGCGGCCTGCAGGCGCTCGGTGATGCGCCGGTCGGCGGCGCTGGGCTCGGCCACCCCTGAAGGGTGGTTGTGGGCGAAAATAACCGCCGCCGCCTCCAGCTGCAGCGCTCGGCGCAGCACCACCCGCGGGTATACCGCAGCCCCGTCAAGCGTGCCGAGAAACAGGTCCTCGCAGCTGATCAATGCATGCTGGGCATTCAGGAACAGGCAGCAGAAGACTTCCCGGGAGGGATCGCGCAGGTGACTCTGCAGGAACCGCCGGGTGCGCGCCGGGCTCGACATGACTGCACCCTGCTGCAGCTCTTCCATGGCGTGGCGTCGGGCCAGCTCTACCGCGGCCTGCAGCTGGGCGAACTTCGCCACGCCCATCCCAGGTTCGGCGGCGAGGTCGTCGAGGCTGGCGTTGAGCAGGCCGTGCCAGCCGCCAAAGCGCAGCAACAGCGCCCTGGACAGCTCCATCACACTGCGCCCGGCGCCGCCGGTGCCCAGCAGGATGGCCAGCAGTTCGGCATCCGATAGCGCGGGGCCGCCGCGCGAGAGCATCTTTTCCCGCGGTCGTTCCGCCGCGGGCAAATCGGGTAAGCGCATGGTCTCCTCCCTGAGATCCTGGCTCTGTGTCAAATCCATTGACTGGATGCTATCTTTATTGGCCAGAAATCACGCTTGGTCAAGGCCATGGGCCGTCTCTATAACCGCAATGTGCTGCTCGGGGTCACCGGCGGCATCGCAGCCTACAAATCCGCGCAACTCATTCGCGACCTCCGGGAGGCTGGTGCCTCCGTGCGCGTGGTTATGACCCATGGCGCCACGGAGTTCATCACCCCCCTGACCCTGCAGGCGCTATCGGGGCAGCCGGTGCACATGGAACTGCTGGACGCCGAAGCCGAGGCCGGCATGGGCCATATTGAGCTGGCGCGCTGGGCGGACCTGGTACTGGTGGCGCCCGCCACGGCCGATTTCCTCAGCCGGCTGGCGCAGGGCCGCGCCGACGACCTGCTGACCACCCTTTGCCTGGCCACCCCGGCACCGTTGCTGGTGGCGCCTGCCATGAACCAGGGCATGTGGCGCGACGCCGCCACCGGCGCCAATATCGAACTGCTGGCCAGCCGCGGGGTGCACATCACCGGTCCGTCCGATGGCTCCCAGGCTTGCGGGGATGTGGGTCCCGGGCGATTACAGGAGCCCGCTGAGATTGTCGCCGCGGCCCAGGGACTGTTCGCGGCCGGCGCCCTGGATGGGCTGCAGCTTACCGTGACCGCCGGCCCCACCCGCGAGGCGCTGGACCCGGTGCGCTACATCAGCAATCACAGCTCGGGAAAGATGGGCTTTGCCATCGCCCGTGCCGCCGCTGAGGCGGGGGCCCTGACCACTCTCATCAGCGGCCCCGTGGCCCTGGAAACCCCGGAATCTGTGAACCGAATCGAAGTTACCAGTGCTCTGGAGATGTACGATATGGCGTTGGCACAGCTGGGCCAGTGCGATATTTTCGTAGGCTGTGCCGCCGTGGCAGACTATCGACCGGCCCAGACCCAGCCACAAAAAATAAAAAAGGGGCAGGAAACCATGCAGCTTGAGCTGGTCCGCAACCCGGACATCATCGCGGCAGTCGCCGCCCACAGCCAGCGGCCCTTTACCGTTGGCTTCGCTGCGGAGACGCAGGATGTGCTCGAGTACGCACGCAAGAAAATGCACCACAAACACCTGGATATGATTGTCGCCAACGATGTGGCCCGCGACGACGCCGGCTTCAACAGCGACCAGAATGCCGCCACGCTGCTGTGGGCGGATGGCAGCCTGGAGGTACCACTGACCACCAAGGGCGAGCTGGCCCGGCAATTGGTGGATACCATTGCCGGCCGGTGGC
>JANQIO010000111.1 GCA_028282105.1 Halieaceae bacterium
ATTTCCAGCGGGTGCGCACCATGAGCAAAGCCTTCGACGGCACCCTCAACGACGGGGTACTGGCCATGGTGGCCGGCGCCCTGCGCCGCTACCTGGTGGACCAGCGCGCCCTGCCCAAGGAATCACTCAAGGCCATGGCGCCCATCTCGTTGCGGGCGGCCGACGACATGGAGTCCGCCAACGCCGTGGGCTTTATCACCGCCAACCTCGGCACCGCCGTGCGCGACCCCGCCAAGCGCATGCGCGTGATCCAGGAATCCATGCAGGCCGGCAAGGAGCAACTGTCCGGCATGAGCCGCCGCGAGGTGGAGATCTACACGGTACTGACCCAGCTACCGACCCTGCTCACTTTCCTCACCGGCAGCACCGACCGCTTCCCGGCTTTCAGCACCGTGGTGTCCAACGTGCCGGGGCCGCGCCAGCAGATGTACTGGAACGGCGCCCGGCTGGCGGGCCTCTATCCGGTCTCCATCCCCTTTGACGGCTTCGCCGCCAACTTCACCGTGGTCTCCCACGACACCAACCTCGACTTCGGCATCGTCGCCTGCCGCCACACCCTGCCCCAGGTGCAGCGCATGATCGACTACATGGAAGAGTCGCTAATAGAACTCGAGGAAGCCGCGGGGCTGCGCAGCAAGCCGTCACGGCGTCGAACTACCGCCAGGAAAAAGCCTGCTGCAAAGAAAGCTGCCGGCAAGAAACCCGCCGCCAAAAAAGCCACAACCAAAAAGTCCGCAGCAAAGAAGCAGCCGGCTACCAAGAAGAAAACCACGGCTCGCAAGGCCACCCCGCGGAGCAAAGCACCGCGCAAGAAAGCAGTACCAAAATCAGCCTCTAATGCGAATTAGCGGGTGGTGGGAGGCTCGCGACCTCGAAGTTGACTCTGCCGACGAACAGAAGATCTAGGAATAGCAGTCTGGCGTTAGTAGTAAGAACTAGGCGTTCAGATAATGCTACTCTGACCCCAATTTCCCAGGCTAGAAGACTCGGCAGATAGATGGGAGAAAGTCCGGCTGCTGATATTCAGGATCGCGGCAACTATCAGCGTAAATTCAATTATCATGTTCGCATACAGGCTGGCTGGAGTCTGGGAGATTCAATTGCCACTTCTACGACTCGGTGCCGGGTGACAGCCTCGCACGCAAATCGCCTATTGGCGCGGGAAAACAAAATTGAACTCTGAACGCACTGAATTCTCGAGTTCGTTTAGCGAACTGCTGGCTTTGTTTGATCGCCTGGATGAACTGCTATACGAGTACTGTAGGAACTTACCGACCGATCGAAACCACCTCGCAGCAGGCGCGTGCCTGCACTTCACCCATGAGCATGTACGATCAGTCGCTCTCCTGGCTGAGAAACAGAGCTACGCAAGTGCCAGCGCACTTTTGAGGCCGTGTGTTGAAGGCATCGCAAGACACATGTGGCTCTTGCACTGCATAGATGAAGGAGAAGTACTGAAAGTACTTAAAAGAGACAAAGGCTTTCCGAATGTCGACGATGTCGTCTCAGCCATGAACAAGATAGATGATGCCGAGCACTACGTTGATTTGTTGGAAAAGCTCTGGACTGGAGCCAAGGGTCTACACAGCCTAACCCATGGAGGCGCTCTACAAATTCTCCGCAGAGTCGAACGGAATGGACAGGGCTTCGCGTTAACTATAAGTATAGAGGATGAAGAGATTTCCTCACTAATCGACTGGGTCGGAAAGTTGCTTGTCAGTCTTGTCAGCCTCTGGATGGACTATGTTGATAAGGAAGAGTTCAGGTGGAAGGCTGCCAAACTTCTTGAAGAGACACCTACTTCTAGAGGGAGGCTTAGAGATCTGGGAATCACGGTCGAATCGCTATTCGACTGATAAGCCAAGGCCCTGTGGTTTCTCTGTAGTAGATGCCAACTCCTGGCATGCTCACTCGCGGTTTTGGTTGGTGCATACATAGTTTCAAGAATGTAGCTTTATGGGAGCGAGATGAGCCATATCGTATTTGTACTCGGGGCAGGCGCTTCAAAACACGCAGGCGCTCCATTGATGGCAGAATTCCTCGACGTAGCAGCGCAGCAATTTGCGGCCGTCCCCTCGGACCCAGCACACGCTCACTATCATCGCGTCAGCAGAGCGATCTCCGCACTGCAGAGTGTTCACTCGAAATCCCAACTAGATCTGATAAACCTAGAGTCTGTATTCACTGCTCTAGAAGTCGCGAACACACTCAAGAAACTACCTGGGTTTGCGGCAGAAGAGATTCCGGAAACGATCACATCTTTAAAGGAGCTCATAGTAAAAACTCTGGAAGCTACCATGAAGTTTCCAATCAGCGAGCATCGAGTACGCGCACCCGATGAATATGCAACATTCGCGACTCTGATCTCAAACATCACGAGTAGTCGGTCTAACGATACTGCTGGAATCATCTCATTCAACTACGATGTCGGAGTCGATATTGCCCTTAGCCAGCAGCGCGTGGCATATGATTATGGACTGGAAAAGTCACACGACCAAGGCCCTCGCCTCCTGAAACTGCATGGCTCTCTTAACTGGGGCATATCGCTAGAGAACGAGAGCATTCACCCGATTCACATGGACAAATATCTGCGGAAGCATGGCACCAGGCTGGCTTCCCGAGATCCGCACACACTCGCTATCGTACAAGTAGGCACACATTTGGGAGAGTACCTAGCGATAGAAGAAGGGGTTCGAGTCGCCAAGGAACCAGTGATCGTCCCGCCCGCCTGGAACAAGGCTGATTACCATCAGATGCTCAGGAATGTCTGGCAGACTGCTGCGGGAGAACTGGAAAAGGCCGATCACATCTTCATCATGGGTTATTCCATGCCAGAAACTGACGCTTTTTTTAGACTTCTGTATGCACTTGGTACTGCAGGCCAAACCCCACTTCGTGAAATCACTGTATTCAATCCTGACAAGAGCGGGACGACTGAAGAACGTTTTCGTTCACTAATGGGACCAGGTGCTTTGGCCAGGTTTTCGTATCAGCCCATCAGATTTGAAAACGCCCTCTATGACCTTCTTGAGCGATACCCCTCTCCAAGGTGATCCTGCGCCTTCAACTAGCGAATAAAGGGGTCAGAGTCCTTTAAACAATTAGGGCTAAAACCTCCCGGGCAGGAGCAAGGATAGCCAGCGCCCAGCAGTAAAACTTCCACGATTAAAGATAAGTAGTGCAGAAGGCTTCGGAATGGGTGTCCCGTGATGCGTTTCAATACGCCATACACCCATCAGTTTCATGTAAGGAAAGGGCTCTGCCCCCTTGAATCGAGTGGAGCTGCCATCGAAGTTTGATAACTCGCCGGGGCGAACCACCCGGCGTAGTTGAGGACGATCAGGAGAAGGAGAAAAACGAATGATCTTGCGGCAGACTTGGCAACTGACTTGGCTACGCCAGGTTGAAAGATAAAGGCATGAAGCAGCACGCTCGCGATCAAGAAGATAAAGTACGCGAGCCCGACAAAAGCAAAAACATCTACCTCATCAATTGTGACCAAGGCTAGTGGGAAAACTAATATGAGCGCGTAGCCAACTATCAAACCATTAACCCTCGCCCTTTTAGAATGGACAAGCAAGTGGATTATTGGCGAAAGAAACTCACACATCCGACTACCTTCCTTAATGGAGAGAAACATGCTTTTCTCCAATGGACGGCCACCGGCGCGCAGGAACGGCAGACAAACAAAGGCGTAGTAAAGAAACAAAAGTACTTTTCGGCCCGAGTGATTGCGCCGTAGTGGAAAATAAGCAAAAGCCAGTCAAACAAAAAATCGACCAACGGGTCCATGAAGCTCGCATAAGCGTCTAGCCAGTTTTTCACCAACCCGCGAACCTCTAATGTGGATATTGGGGTCAGAGTGACATTTTCATCACCGCACTGACGCATAAGAGAGCGCCACTGAGCGTAAAATCCAGAGCTAGGAAGTGATGCAAGGACACTCTCAAACATAGGGAAAGTGGAGGCTGGAGTCGGAATCGAACCGGCGTACACGGAGTTGCAGTCCGCTGCATAACCACTCTGCCATCCAGCCATCGAGAGAGCAGATGCCGGCGGGGCCCCGCCGACAGAGGGCGCAATTATACAGAAACCGGGTGCGCCCGCAATGCGAGCGGGCTAGCGTTCGCCGCGCTCGGTGATGACCTTCCAGGCGGCCCGCAGGTAGACCACCATGGACCAGAGGGTGAGCACCGCGGCGGCGTAGAGCATGGCGACAGCGATGCCCAGCATCCAGGTTTCTGAGTCCGGCGGCAGCGCCAGCAGGGCGACAATCGCGATCATCTGGAAGGTGGTTTTCACCTTGCCGATGTAGCTCACCGCCACGCTGGTACGCTCGCCCAGTTCAGCCATCCACTCGCGCAGGCCGGAAATCACAATCTCGCGGCCGATGATCACGCAGGCGGCCAGAGTGAAGACAATATCGCTGTGCTGTTCCACCAGCAGCACCAAGGCCACCGCCACCATCAGCTTATCGGCCACCGGGTCGAGGAAGGCGCCGAACTCGGTCATCTGCGCCAGGCGCCGGGCCAGGTAGCCATCGAACCAGTCGGTGATGGCCGCCAGACCGAAGATACCCGCCGCCACCAGTTTGTGGTTTTCAAAAGGCCAGTAGAACACCAGCACCAGCACCGGGATCAGGATGATACGGCTGACGGTGAGCGAGTTGGGGATATTGATGGCCATGGACGGGTCGGGTGTGCTCAGTTGCTGTGGAGCTGCTCGTAGATATCGCGAGCTATTTTTTCATTAATGCCGGTAACTTTCATTAACTCATCCATGGAAGCACGCTGAATACCCTTCAAGCCGCCGAAATGGCGCAGCAGATCACGGCGGCGCTTGGCCCCTACTCCGGGAATTTCATCCAGCACTGAGCCCTTGCGCTTTTTGTCACGGCGCGCCCGGTGGCCGGTGATGGCGAAACGGTGGGCCTCGTCGCGGATGTGCTGTATCAGGTGCAGGCCGGCGTTGTCGCCGTTGAGCTGTATTTCCCGGCCAGTGTCGCCCATCACCAGGGTTTCGAAGCCCGCCTTGCGGGTAGTGCCCTTGGCGACGCCGATCACTGTGACGTCGTTGATCTGCAGGTCTTCCATCACGCCCAGGGCCTGGGCCACCTGGCCCTTGCCGCCGTCGATGAAGAGGATATCCGGCAGCACGCCCTCGCCGGCCTTGAGACGCTTGTAGCGGCGCTCCAGGGCTTGCTGCATGGCGGCGTAGTCGTCGCCGGCCGTAATGTCCTCAATATTGAACTTGCGGTAGTCAGACTTGCGCGGCCCGCCCTGGTCGAACACCACGCAGGAGGCCACCGTGGCCTCGCCGCTGGAGTGGCTGATATCGAAACACTCCAGGCGCTCGGGCAGCTCCGGTAGCTTGAGGCTGTCCTGCAGGGCCTGGAAACGATGCAGGGAGGTCTGGCGGGCGGCGAGCTGAGACTGCAGGTTCTGGCTGGCGGTCTGGCCGGCAAGCTGCAGCCACTTGGCGCGGGCTTCCCGCACCCGAACCTTGAGGCTGACCTGGCGGGCCGCGCGCTCACTGAGCACCTGTTCCAGCGCCTCGCGGTCCTCCGGGTCGTGGCTGAGGATCAGCTCCCGCGGAATCTCACGGCTGCCGGTCAGGTAGTACTGGGCCAGGAAGGCGTTGATCACTTCCGCCTCGTCCTCGGCCAGCTTCAGCGGCGGGAAGTAGCTCTTGCTGCCGAGTACACGGCCGGCGCGCACGAACAGCACCTGCACGCAGGCTTTGCCCGCCTCCACCGCGGCGGCCACGATGTCGAGGTCGCCGGATACACCCTCAATGCCCTGGTCCGCTTGCACAGTCTGTAGCTGGCGCAGTTGGTCGCGGTAGGTGGCGGCGCGCTCGAAGTTGAGATTGGCGGAGGCGGCTTCCATCTGGTCGGCCAGGTCTTGCATCAACTCGCGGGAGCTGCCGTTGAGGAACAACACCGTGTGCTCCACCTGTTCGGCGTAGTCTTCCTCGCTGACCAGACCGACACAGGGGGCGGTGCAGCGGCCGATCTGGTGCTGCAGGCAGGGCCGCGAGCGGTTGCGGTAATAGCTGTCTTCACACTGGCGCACCTGGAACACCTTCTGCAGGAAGGTCAGGCTACGGCGCACGGCGCCGGCGCTGGGATAGGGGCCGAAGTAGGTGCCCTTGGCGCGCTTGGCGCCGCGGTGCAGCGCCAGCCGGGGGTACTCGCCGTCTGACAGGTAAATATACGGGTAGGACTTATCGTCCCGCAGCAGGATGTTGTAGACCGGCTGGTGCTTCTTGATGAGGTTATGTTCGAGCAGCAGCGCCTCGATCTCGCTGTCCAGCACCGTCACCTGGATATCGGCGATCTTCGACACCATGGCCATGGTCTTGGCTTCCAGGCCACTGGCCCGGAAATAGCTGGACACGCGATTCCTGAGGTTCTTGGCCTTACCCACATACAACAGCTGGCCGTCGGCGTCGTACATCTGGTACACGCCCGGTCGCTTGCTCAGGGTGGGCAGGAAGGCCTCGTGATCGAAGCGCTCACTCATTGTTCAAAGATACCGTACCGCCGGGGTTCCTGTTCCAACAGGATACCGAATCGATCCTTCACGGCACGGCAGATCAGCGCGCTGGCGCGGGAGATCACCGGTGCCG
>JANQIO010000031.1 GCA_028282105.1 Halieaceae bacterium
TCGGACAGGATCTCGTAGGCCTCGCTGGCCTCCTTGAACTTGTCCTCGGCGTCCGGCGCATCCGGGTTGCGGTCCGGGTGGTACTTCATCGCAATGCGACGATAGGCCTTCTTGATTTCCTTCTCGTCGGCACCCCGGTCCACACCCAGGACTTCGTAGTAATCGCGTTTCGACATCTTCTGGATCGTTATCCCTATAAACAACAACGCGGGAAAACCTTCCCGCGTAAGCTGCTACATCCCCGCTACCTCGTGTCTGTCATCCCCGCGAAGGCGGGGATCCAGTGAATGCGGGAGTATACAGTGAAACTGGACCCCCGCCTTCGCGGGGGTGACAGATGCGTGCTTCGCTGCTGCGATCATCACGCTTGCCCATGCTTACGAGGCCTTCTTGTCCTCATCGCGGACTTCTTCGAACTCCGCGTCGACCACATCGTCAGCGGGCTGCGCTTCCGCCTCGGGGCCGGCACCGGCCGCCTGGGCTTCCGCTGCCTGCTCGGCGTAGAGCTTCTGCGCCAGACTGCTGGAGGCTTCCGTCAGCTTCTGGGTAGCCGCTTCGATCGCGTCCTTATCCTCGCCTTTGAGGGCTTCCTCGGCTTCAGCGACAGCCGCTTCAATCGCAGCCTTCTCTTCATCGCTGGCCTTGTCGCCGGCTTCCTCGAGCGTCTTCCTGGTCGCATGCATCAGGCCTTCGCAGGTATTGCGCGCGGTGACCAGTTCCTCGAACTTGGCATCGGCTTCAGCGTTGGCCTCGGCATCCGCCACCATTTGCTCGATCTCGTCATCGCTGAGACCGGAAGAGGCGGTGATACGGATGGACTGCTCCTTGCCGGTGGCCTTGTCCTTGGCGGACACGTTGAGGATGCCGTTGGCGTCGAGGTCGAACGTCACCTCGATCTGCGGCATGCCACGGGGTGCCGGCGGGATATCGGCCAGGTCAAAACGACCCAGGGACTTGTTGCCCTGTGCCTGCTTGCGCTCACCCTGGACCACGTGAATGGTCACGGCAGTCTGGTTGTCTTCCGCGGTGGAGAAGATCTGCGACTTCTTGGTGGGAATCGTCGTGTTCTTCTCGATCAGCGGCGTGGCCACACCACCCATGGTCTCGATGCCCAGGGTCAGCGGGGTCACGTCCAGCAGCAGCACGTCCTTGACGTCGCCGGACAGGACTGCGCCCTGCAGGGCGGCGCCCATGGCCACGGCTTCGTCGGGGTTCACATCCTTGCGCGGCTCCTTGCCGAAGAACTCCGCTACCTTCGATTGCACCAGCGGCATGCGGGTCTGGCCGCCGACCAGGATCACCTCATCGATCTCGCTGGGGTTCAGGTCGGCGTCCTTGAGGGCGATTTTCATCGGCTCCAGGGAACGTGCCACCAGCTCTTCGACCAGTGATTCCAGCTTGGCGCGGGACAGCTTCACCACCAGATGCTTGGGACCGGCAGCGTCAGCGGTAATGTAAGGCAGGTTTACCTCGGTCTGCTGGCTGGAGGACAGCTCGATCTTGGCCTTCTCGGCTGCTTCCTTCAGGCGCTGCAGGGCCAGCGGGTCGTTGTGCAGGTCGATGCCCTGCTCTTTCTTGAATTCCTCGGCCAGGTACTCGATCAGGCGCAGGTCGAAGTCCTCACCGCCCAGGAAGGTGTCGCCGTTGGTGGACAGCACTTCGAACTGGTGCTCGCCATCGACTTCGGCAATCTCGATGATGGAGATATCGAAGGTACCGCCACCCAGGTCGTAGACCGCGATGGTCTTGTCGCCGGTGGACTTGTCCATGCCGTAGGCGAGGGCTGCCGCGGTGGGCTCGTTGATGATGCGCTTCACTTCCAGGCCGGCGATCTTGCCGGCGTCCTTGGTGGCCTGGCGCTGGGAGTCGTTGAAGTAGGCCGGCACTGTGATCACCGCTTCGGTGACCGGCTCGCCCAGGTATTCCTCGGCGGTCTTCTTCATCTTCATCAGAACCTGCGCAGAGACCTGCGGCGGGGCCATTTTCTCGCCCTTCACTTCCACCCAGGCGTCGCCATTGTCGGCTGCGCTGATGGTGTAAGGCACCATGCTGATGTCCTTCTGCACCACATCGTCCTTGAACTTGCGGCCGATCAGGCGCTTGACCGCAAACAGGGTGTTGGTGGGGTTGGTGACGGCCTGCCGCTTGGCGGACTGGCCCACCAGGACTTCATTGTCGTCGGTATAGGCGACGATAGACGGCGTGGTGCGATCACCTTCCGCATTTTCAATCACCTTGGTCTTGTCGCCGTCCAGCACGGCCACACAGGAGTTGGTCGTGCCGAGGTCAATGCCAATAATCTTGCCCATTGTCTATCTCCAGGTAAGCGAACACTGACTTATCGATTATCAGTGCAACGCATTTTTCTCAAAACTGTTGTCTATATTTGGCCCATTCCGCACATTTCAAGGGGGCTTTTTGTTGGCGAACGGCCTTTTGGCGCTGTTTGTTGGCGAAAGGCCTTTTGGCGCTGTTTGCTGGCGAACGGCCTTTTTACGCCTCGTTTCGATCCGGCTGAAACGTCTCCGCCACCACCGACCAGCCGGCGGCTGCGGTGCTAGTCTGTCCCTTTACTGACGACTACCATCGCCGGGCGCAGCAGTCGCCCATTCAGGGTGTAGCCCTTCTGCATCACGTCCATGACGGTGTTCGGCTCCATGTCCGGGTTTGGTACCATGGTCATGGCCTGGTGGAGCTGTGGGTCGAAGGGTTCACCGGCCGGGTCGACCGCCTCAACGCCATGCTTCTTCAGGGCATCCATCAGCCCGCGCAGGGTGAGGTCCACACCCTCGGCGATAGCCGCCGCGTCTTCGGCCTCGGCGGCGGACTGCAGTGCCCGCTCCAGGTTGTCGACTACCGACAGCAGGTCACTGGAGAAGCGCTCGAGGGCAAATTTGCGGGCCTTTTCCACGTCCTGCTCGGCGCGGCGCCGGGCATTCTGGGCCTCGGCGGCGGCGCGCAAAGCCGCGTCCTTGGCGGCCTCGAGCTCATCTTTCAGGTGATCGACGGTGAGCTCCGCGTCGGCGATATCCGCGACTGCCTCACCGGCATCCGCCGCAGCCTCGCCGGCGGCCTCCGCCGCACTCTGTTCCTGTTCTTCGGCGTTATCCGGGGCGTCGGCGAGGATCTCCTCGCTCTCGGCACCTGCCTCTTGCTGCTCCTTGTTCACCTTGCTGCTGCTCCGATGGTTAGCTTTTCAACAGACATCGCGACACCCTCCGCGCCGCGAACTGAGGTAGATATGGAGGCGGTGCGGGCGTTTTCAAGGAAAAAAATGCCCGCCGGTGATGACGGGCGGCGCCCGGGCGGGTTTGGCCTCAGGCGGACTCAGAGCTGAAGGCGGAGGACAACAGGCGCGCGGTGATATCGACGATAGGTATGACCTTTTCATAGGCCATGCGGGTGGGACCAATGACGCCCAGAACGCCCAGCGTCTCGGCGCCATCGGTATAGGGCGCGGTGATCACGCTAAAGCCACCCAGGCCCTCGAATCCGGCCTCTTCACCGATGAAAATCTGGATGCCCTCGGCGCGGGTACAGCGCTCCAGCAGGTGCAGCAGATCCTTCTTGCGCTGGAAGGCCTCAAACAGCTCCTGCAACCGGTCCAGCTCTTCCGGGGCGGCGCTGCCGATAAGCTGGGATTCCCCCGCCACCACGTAGCCCTCTTCTTCCTCTTCCTCACTCTCGAAGGCCTTGCTGGCCAGGTCCATGGTGGCCTGCATATAGCTGTCGATGGACTGCTTGTCAGCCTCCATTTCCGCCACCACCTGGCGCTTTACCTGGTCCAGCCGGGCGCCGGCAAAGCGCTGGTTTACCAGGGTGGTGGCCAGGCGCAGCTCATCTTCGTTGTAGTGGCGCTCGGTATATATAATGCGGTTTTGCACCTCGCGCTCGTTGATCACCATGATCACCAGCACGCGGTTGCCGTCCAGGGGCAGGAACTCGAGCTGCCGCAGCTGACCGGCGTTCTGGCGCGGCACCGTCACCAGGCCCGCCTGGGCGGTGAAGCTGGAAACCAGCTGCGAGGCCGATTGCACCAGCTCACGACCGGTGAGATCCGGGTTAAGCTCGTCGCGCAGATCGGGCACCGCGGCCAGGTCCATGGGCCGGACCTGCAGCAGGGTATCCACAAACAGGCGGTAGCCCGCCGACGTGGGCACCCGGCCGGCGGAGGTATGGGGAGAGGTCAGGTAGCCGCGCTCCTCGAGGTCCGACATCACGTTGCGCACCGTGGCCGCCGATACCGGCAGACCAGCCTCCTGCAACAGCGTCTTGGAACCGACCGGCTGACCGTCACGGATATGTCGTTCGATCAGGGTCTTCAGCAGGATGCTGGCGCGTTCTGAAAGTTCGGGGGCTGCCATAAGGCGGATTCTATCAACGCGTTTTGGGAAAAAACCATCCCATGTGAGCAGACCAGTTTCCGACGTGAGATAACTGCGGTATAAGACTGTCATGCTCGCCCATATCCAGATCAACAATTACACCATCGTCGACGAACTCGACATGGAACTGGCGCCTGGCATGACCGTGATCACCGGGGAAACCGGGGCCGGCAAGTCCATTATGCTGGACGCCCTGGGCCTGTGCCTCGGTGACCGCGCCGACCCGGCGGCGGTGCGCGCCGGCTGCGAGCGCGCCGAGGTCACCGCCACGTTCGATATCTCCAGTATCCCCGCCGCCCGGCGCTGGCTGGAAGACCGGGAGCTGGCGGCGGGCGAGGAGTGCATCCTGCGCCGCACCATCACCCGGGAGGGTCGCTCCCGAGCGTTTATTAATGGCAATGCCTCAACCCTGCAGGACTGCAGCCAGCTCGGCGCGCTGTTGATCGACATTCACAGCCAGCACGCCCACCAGTCGCTGCTGCGCAAAGATACCCAGCGCCATCTGCTGGACAGTTACGCCGGCCAGGAGGCCACCGCCCGGGAGCTGGAGCAGCTTGCTTCCGACTGGCTGCGCCGGCGTCGCGAACTGGATGAGCTGACCGCGGCGCGGGATGAGCAATCGGCGCGCTCCCAGTTGCTGGCCTACCAGGTGGAAGAGCTGGACACCCTGTCACTAAAAACCGGCGAACTGTGTGAGCTCGAAGCCGAACACAAACAGCTCGCCAATGCTGAGCAGATCATGCAGGCGGCCCAGCAGGCCCTGGAGATCTGCGAATCGCAGGAATCCGGAACCCGCACGGCATTGAGCCTGGTGCAGCATGAGGCCATGACCGGTGAGGCTGTAGGCAGCGTGCGAGAAATGCTCGACAGCGCGGCCATCCAGTTACAGGAGGCTCAGTCTGAGTTGCGCCGCTACCTCGACCAGGTGGAACTCGACCCCGGCCGGCTCCAGGATGTGGAAGCGCGCCTGGATACGATTCACGACATCGCCCGCAAGCACCGCGTGCAGGCGCGCGACCTGGCGACACTGCACGAAGAGCTGCGCGCAGAGCTGGACAGTATAACCGGCAGCGGCGCCCGCCTTGAGGAGCTGGCCGAAGAACTGGCGGCCGTGGAAGCCAACTACCGCAAGGCCGCCGACAGGCTCAGCGCCGCGCGGCGTAAGTCCGCGGACAAGCTACGCAAGCTGGTTGAGAAACAGCTCGCGGAACTAGCCATGGAACAGTGCCGGTTCCAGGTGGCGCTGAAGCCACGGGACGTTGACAATCCGCACCCCCAGGGCATGGAAGATATCGAGTTCCTGATCAGTACCAACCCGGGCCAGGAGCCGCGTCCACTCGGCAAGATCGCCTCCGGTGGCGAACTGTCGCGCATCAGCCTCGCCATCCAGGTAATCTCTGCCAGCGCCAACACGGTGCCCAGCATGGTATTCGACGAGGTCGACGTCGGCATCGGCGGCGCCGTGGCGGAAGTTGTGGGCCGGCTGCTGCGGGCGCTGGCGGCGGCCAGCCAGGTGATCTGCGTCACCCACCTGCCCCAGGTTGCGGCCCAGGGCGAGCAGCATCTGCGGGTGACCAAATCTGCCGACAAGAAGGCCGCCCGCGCCGCCATGTCGCATCTGGGCGACCAGGACAAGGTGGAAGAGATTGCCCGTATGCTGGGCGGTATCGACATCACCGACAAGACCCGGGATGCCGCCAAAGAAATGTTGGAGTCGTCCTAAAACCGCTGAAGCTGGGAGCCACACCAGCTATCGATGCGCGTAACCACTCGTAAGTTCTGGAACAGCGGGTGCCGGCTTCGAGAAAGGCGTAGCGGGATTTACTTTTTCCGGACGTAGAGGACAAGGGAGTGGTCTACGAGTTCGTAGCCGTGCTCTTCGGCGAGTTCGTGCTGGCGCTTCTCGATGACAGGGTCGACAAATTCGATCACGTCGCCTGACTCCATGCACACCATATGATCGTGGTGCTCGCCCTTGGCGAGCTCGAAAACCGAATGGCCGGTCTCGAAGTTGTGCCGGGTCACCAGGCCCGCAGTTTCGAACTGGGTGAGCACCCGATACACCGTGGCCAGGCCCACATCCTCACCGGCGTCCAACAGCGCTCGGTACACATCTTCAGCGCTCATATGCTGGTCGGCCGGGCTGGCATTCTCGAGGATCTGCAGAATCTTGACGCGGGGCAGCGTGACTTTAAGCCCTGCTCTTCGCAGCTCCTGGTTTTCCGAGGACATGGATGTTCTCTGTATTCAGCTAAATGGCTGATGTATCATGCCACCCCTTTTCTGGAAGTGAAAGTACGAGCCCATGCTCACCCCTCAGCACCGTAAAACCACCGCGTTTGCACGCCCCCTGGCGCTGCTGGCAGCGCTGTCGGTCACGCTGTTGACGGGCTGCGGTTCCTGGGGGTTTCCCGGGGTTTACCGAATCAACGTCGAGCAGGGGAACATCGTCACCCAGGAAATGATCGACCAGCTCAAGCCGGGTATGACGCGGCGCCAGGTGCGCTACATACTCGGCACCCCCCTGGTCGAAGACCCCTTCCACTCGGCGCGCTGGGAATACCTCTACCTGCTGCGCAACGGCAATGACACCCTGCGCGAACAGCGCCTGACTGTGTACTTCGAAGGTGACACGCTGCTGCGCTATACCAGCACCTTGCCACCGACAGACAGCGAAGGCGAAGAGACCGAGAGCACAGACACCGATAACGCAGACGCGGTAGCCAGCGCAGCCGACAGTTCGAGTTAGTTTTAGAGCTAGCGCTTGAGTGTGAGCTGGGCCGGCCTTAGCCCTGGTCAGCGCGCCGGGCCTTGGCTTCCGCGGCGCGACGCTTGCGCACTTCCTTGGGGTCTGCAAGCAGCTCCCGGTAGATTTCCACCCGGTCGCCGGCCTTCAACACCTGCTTGTCTTTGATGGCCTTGCCAAAAATGCCCAGCTTGGCGCTGGCCAAATCCAGCCCGGGGAAGTGCCGATCCAATCCCGACTGCATGACCGCCTCTCGGGCCGACGTACCAGGGCTCACTTCCAGCATGACAATCTCCTGCTTGGCCGGCAGGGCATAGGCCACTTCGACGGGTAACTTATCGGCTTCAGTCATGGACTCGGTCCCAATAGCTGCCTGGCGCGCTGATCCACAGCGTCCACCAGGGTGGGGGCGATACTCTCGAACAGCTTGCCAGCCGCCGCGCCCAACAGGCCACCGCGCAGCTTGAACTGCAGGTCCAGGGACACCTTGCAGGCGCCTTCCCCCAGCGCCTGGAAATGCCAGCGGCCGGCAAAATGCTCAAACGGACCCTCCAATAACTCCAGTTCGATGGCATGGGGTGCCTCGGATCGGTTGCGGGTGGCGAAACTCTGGCGCACACCGCCGCGAGCAAGATCCAGGCGCGCCTCAACGAGGTTCCCCTCGCTGCGCAGCACCTCGGCGCCGACGCAGCCGTCCATAAACTGAGGGTAGGCCTCGATGTCGCTCACCAGGGCAAACATCTGCTCCACCGTGAAGGGCATCAGGGCGCTGCGCTCGATTCGGGTCATTGCTCCTCACAGGAATTCCACCAGTGCCGTCAACATGATCACCACGATCACTGGTGGCGCAATATAGCGCAAACAGGCGCGCCAGAAAAAAACGAAGTGCTTGCTCTCCCGGTACAGCTCCACCCGCAGAATATCCCTACGCACCCGGTAGCCCACCAGCAGCGAGGTCAGCAACGCCGCCAGGGGCAGCAGCACACAGGTGGTGAGCACTTCCAAAAAGCGGAACAGGTTGAGGCTGCCCAGCACATAGACATCGTGCCAGATGTTAAAGGACAGCGATGCTCCCAGTGCCAGAATCCATACCGCGCCGCCCAGCAACAGGGCGGCCGCCGGGCGGGCGATACGCATGCGCTCGGTCATCCAGGCCATGGCGGGCTCCGCCAGCGCCACGCCGGAGCCCAGCGCCACTACCGAAGTCATCAGGAAGAACAGCGCGCCCAGCCACTCACCCTGGGGCATGTTGCCAAACGCGTAGGGCAACCCGACAAACACCAGCCCCGGCCCCATCGTGGGCTCCAGGTTGGTGGCAAACACCAGCGGGAAGATGGCGATGCCGGCGGCCAGGGCGATCATGATGTCGAACAGCGCCACCGCAACGACCACGCGCCCCAGCGGAATCTTGTCCGGTGCATAGGCGCCAAAGGCCATCCCCACCCCCAGGCCGATACCCAGGGTGTAAAACGCCTGGCCCATGGCGATCAGGATTGAGGTAGCACTGAAGTCATAGAGATTGACGGAGAACAGGAAGGCGCCGGCGCGCTCCATATTGCCGTTGTGCAGGGAGAACTCGATCAACGCACCCAGGGACACCAGCAGCACCGGCCCCACCAGCCAGAACAGGGGCCCCAGCCCGCGATAGATACCGAGCCCCGACAGCACAAATACCAACACAATAAAGATGGTCTGCCACTGCACCAGGGTGCGCGGCCCGGACAGCAACTCACTGAACTCGCGCCCGGCGTCGGCGGCGCTGGCATCGGCGAACACACCCGCCTGCAGCTTTTCGATATAGGCCAGCCCCCAGCCCGCCACCACGCTCAGGTAAACCAGCACCAGCACACTGGCGATACCCCCCAGCCAGGCAATGATCACCCAACCGCGACTGATTTCTGAGCGGCGCGCGGTGTAGAGCAAGGCCGACACCGGGTTGCCGCGGCCGTGGCTGCCCAGCAGCACCTCGGCAATCAACACCGGCGCTGCCACCAGGAACAGACAGACCAGGTAGGCGAGCAGGAACGGCGCGCCGCCCTGCTCTCCCAGCAGGTAAGAAAACCGCCACAGGTTACCGAGGCCGATGGCCGAGGCAGTCAGGGCGAAGACGAAAGTGGTGCGACTGCCCCAGACGCCAGTGGTGGAGCGCACTGCGATGCTCATGGCACGATTCTCCTGCAAAATCCGCGGCAGGGGCAATGTGACAATGCCCTAAAAATCTGCATACTGCGCGCCATGAGCAAGAAGAAGCCCAAAGTGGCTGACAACACCATTGCGCTCAACAAGCGCGCCCGCTTTGACTACCACATAGACGAGACCTTCGAGGCCGGCCTGGCATTGACGGGCTGGGAGGTAAAAAGCCTGCGCGCAGGGAAAGTGCAGATCACCGACACCTATGTACTCGTGAAGGACGGCGAGGCCTTCCTGGTGGGCGCCAACATCACGCCGCTGGACACCGTATCCACCCACTTTGTCGCCGATCCCACCCGCACCCGCAAACTGTTGCTGCACAAGAAAGAGCTGGCCAAGCTGGTGGCCGCCACCCAGCAGAAAGGAATGACCTGCGTGTGCACCGCGCTGTACTGGAAGGGCCACCTGGTGAAAGCCAAGATCGGTCTGGCGCGCGGCAAGCAGAGCCACGACAAGCGCCAGGACCAGCGCGACCGCGACTGGGACCGCCAGAAACAGCGCGTGCTGCGCGATAACGTCAAGCAGTAGCGTCCCGCCCTAGAGCACCGCTCTCAGGGTGATTGATACCCCGATCAGCAGGCAGGTGGACACGGCGATCCGGCGGTAGTGCGCGCTGCCATGATTTTCAAACAGGCGGTAACCCAGCCGATCGCCGACCAACATGGCCGGGTAGACCAGCAGCGCCAGCCACAGAGCCTGCCAGGACAGGAAACCCAGCCAGCCGAAACCCGCCAGCGCCAGCAGCGCAGAGAAGGTGAAGAAACCGATCATGAATGCGCGGCTGCGCAGCGGGTCGCTGACGGTGGCCATGGCATAGACGATCACCGGCGGGCCCGGTACCGCGAAAGCTCCGTTCAGTACCCCACTGGCCAGGCCGGTGACCGCGCGTAGCCCGCCATGCAAGGGCCGCTGCCGTGGCTGGAACCGCGCCAGGGCCAGGCTGGCGACAATGGTCACCAGGCCCAGCACCAGCCGAAACTGGTCTGCCGCCAGCTGCTGCAGCACCAGGACACCGGCCAGGCTGCCGGGTATCGCGGCGACGAACACCGGCCACTGTCGCGCCTCCAGGCTGTCGCGGTACTGGGGCAGGGTCTGCACGCCCAGGACCAGCGCCAGCGAGGCGCTCAGCACCACCGCCTGGGCCGGCGATAACAACAACGCGTAGGCTGGCACCGCGGCGAGGGCAAAACCGAAGCCGGTAAAAGACCGCAGCACGGCGGCCAGGCAGGTGGCACACCATAAGACCAGGAGTTGCAGCAGCGAGATTCCCGCCAGCGACTCCAGGCTCACAATCCGCCCCCAGCTGCCTGTCGTATTGATGTCATGCGCGAACTATACCTGTTCAGGAACGATCTTCGACTCAGCGATAATCCCGGGCTGACGGCCCACGCCCAGGGTGACGCCCTGCTGTGCGTCTATTGCTGGCCCACCGCCCCGGCCTGGTGCAATCTCACCGGCATGGGCGCACAGCGCGAGCGGTTCCTGCGCGAGAACCTGCGCGCCCTGCAGGCGGAACTGGAAGCCCTGGGCCAGGGCCTGCTGGTACTGCACACCGACCCGCGGGTCGCCATCCCGGAGCTGGTGGACATGTTTGAGATCGATCGCGTGGGCATCGGCGGCGCCAACGGGCACTACGAGGATCAACACCTGGCGGCCCTGCGCGAGCGCTTGCAGGTGCCGATACTGGCAGCGAACAACACCACCCTGTATGAAGGGTCGCAGCTACCCGGCGGTCTGGACCGGCTGGCAAAACAGTTCACGCCGTTTCGGCGCGCCGTGGAGAACCTGCCCATCGCCACCCCGCTGGCGGCACCGGCCTCGCTGCCACCACCACCGGCGGGCGCCCGGTTTCGCCCGATACCCGCCGGTGCGGCAAAGCCCCACCCGGCTTTCCCGCTGCGCGGCGGCAGCGCCGAGGCGCAGCGACGCCTGCGGCAGTGGATGTTCGAGCGGCGATTGGTCGGCGACTACAAGCACAGCCGCAACTACCTGGACGGACTGGACGGCTCCAGCGTCCTGTCACCCTGGCTGGCCAGCGGCGCCCTGTCGCCGCGGCAGGCAGCCTTCTCGCTGTTCAAGTACGAGGATGCCAACGGCCGCAACGAATCCACCGAGCACCTGTTCATGGAACTGCTGTGGCGCGAGTTTTTCCAGTGGCGCGCCCGGGTAGACGGCATCCTGCTGTTTCACCCCGGCGGCCTGCGCCGCAGGAAACAGCTCAAGACCTTTGAGGCGCGGGATTTTGCGCGCTGGAGCCAGGGAGAGACCGACAGCCCGCTGGTGAACGCGCTGATGCACCAGCTCACTGCCACCGGCTGGATGAGCAACCGCGGTCGGCAGATCGCCGCCAGCTACCTGATCAATGAGCTCAACCACGACTGGCGCTATGGAGCTGCCTTCTTTGAAAAGCAACTGGTGGACTACGACGTCGGCAGCAACTACGGCAACTGGCAGTACATCGCCGGCGTAGGCACCGACCCCCGGGGTGGCCGCCACTTCAACATCGACAAGCAGGCCAGCCTGTACGACCCCGATGGCAGCTTTACCGCCAAGTGGGACGGCAAGCGCGCCACGCAGCCCCGCTATATCAACGACGCCGCTGACTGGCCGATCGAACAACCCTGAATGCCCAGGCAACTGCGCAAGGCCGATCTGCCCGAGAAAACCTGCCCGGTCTGCGATCGGCCGTTCCGGTGGCGCGCCAAGTGGAAGAAAAACTGGGACAGCGTCGTCTATTGTTCCGAGCGCTGCCGCCGTCAGCGCCGCAACTCGGCCTGCGCCAACAGTGGCCTGCGCTCCCGCAAGCGCCACTGACTACCAGGGAATCTCGGCGCCGTCCCAGGCGAAGAACTTACCGCTGTCGGCGGCCTGCAAACCGCCCAGCACACTGAGCAGGGCCTCTGCGCTCTGCGCCGGCTCCAGCACTTGCTTGCCATAGTTGGCCGGCGTGTAGGGCTTTGACAGCCCGGTCTTTACGGTGCCCGGATGCAGGGCGACCACGGTGCAGTGTTTATGGCTGACCCGCCATTCCCGCGCCAGGGTTCTCAGCAGCATGTTGTGCGCTGCCTTACTGGCCCGGTAGCTGTACCAACCGCCCATGTCGTTGTCGGTGATCGAGCCCACCCGGGCAGATAGCGAGGCCAATAGTGAGGGTTGGCTGTGCCGCAACAATGGCGCCAGCGCGGTGGCCAACTGCGGCAGGAACCAGGCGTTGACGGCGGCCAGGCGATTCAGAGCCGCCGGGCTCACGTCTTTGAGGCGCTTCTCGGGTCGGAACTGTTCATCGTGCAACATGCCCACCGCGTTGAAGACCAGGTGCAGCTCGTCGCACTCGTCGGCGATCTGCCGGGCGGCCGCCGCCAGGCTATTCGGGTTCTCGGCATCGACTGGAAGGCTAACAAAGCGCGCATCGTCAATCTGGCAGCGCCCGCTGCGCTGCAACATATACAGTCGCGCTAGCGGGTAGTGCGCAAGCAGTCGTTCGGCCACCGCGGCGCCAATGCCACCGCCGCCGGCGACCACCGCGTTCAAGTCCTGTTGCTGCAGGGCACTGCTCATGCGGCATCCCCCACCACCTCGTCCAGCACCTTGTCGGCCCAGTGCAGGATAGCGGTCTTGTCGGCCTCGGCGCGTTTTTTCCAGTTGTTCAGCACCAGCCCCATCCGGCCGTTACCTTCCAGTGCGATGAGGTGGCGATCAATAAAACGCCAGTACAGGGCGTTATAGGGGCAGGCGCCGTCGCCGGTCATTTTGGCCGGTGAGTAGCGGCATTGGGTGCAATGGTTGCCCTGTTTCTGGATGTACTTGCCGCTGGCCGCATAGGGTTTACTCGCCATCATCCCGCCGTCGGCATGCAACGCCATGCCCAGGGTATTGGGCAACTCTACCCACTCGAAGGCATCCACATAGACCGCCAGGTACCAGTCGCAGACTTCCTCAACATCCAGGCCAGCCAACAGGGCGAAATTGCCAATCACCATCAGGCGCTGGATATGGTGGCCATAGCCGAGCTCCAGCGTCTGCTTCAAGGCCTGGGACAGGCAGCGCATGTCCGTGTCGCCGGTCCAGAACCACTCCGGCAGCGGGCGACGGGCGTCGAAGTGATTCTTGTGCTTGTAGTCCGGCATGAAGCGCCAGTAGATACCGCGGATGTATTCGCGCCAGCCCAGTACCTGGCGAATAAAACCCTCCGCTGCCGCCAGCTCGCAGCGCCCGTCATGCCAGGCCTGCTCCACCTGCTGACACACCGCCAGCGGCTCCAGCAGGCCGATATTGATGTACATGGACACCAGGCTGTGGAACATCCATGGCGATTCTTCGGCCAGGGCGTCCTGGTAGGTGCCGAAGTTGGCAAGCCCCTGTTCACAGAACCAGTCGAGCTGCTGCTGGGCTTGCTCGTGGGTCACCGCGTAGTTGAAGTGCTCGAGCTTGCCGGGATTGGCGGGAAAGGCCTGATCGACCAGGGCAATGACGTCTGCCGTGATCGCGTCCTGTACAAGCCCCGGCCTGGCTGGCACGGCAACCTGATTGCGCCAGCCCTTGCGATTCTCCTGGTCGTAATTCCACTTGCCGCCACAGGGTTCACCGTCGGCCTCCAGCAGCACGCCGTAGCGTTTACGCATGCCTCGGTAAAAGTACTCCATGCGCAGGCTCTTGTAGCCATCGGCCCAGCGATTGAACTCCTCGATGCTGCACAGGAAGCGGCTGTCGTCGAGGATGTCGACATCGGTCTCGAACCGCGACGACCACTCTGCCATCGCCGCGCGCAACCGGTACTCGCCGGGTTCGCAAATCACGATTGCCGAGTAGTGGGCGAGCGCCAGCTCGGCCTCCACCGCGCGCTCGAGGGACTCCACGCCCTGGCCGTAGTCGTAGTAGTTCACCCGGTGGCCGGCGCCGCGCAGATGGTCGCGGAAGTGGCGCATGGCGGCAAAAATCAGTGCGATCTTATGGCGGTTATGGCGCACATAGACCGCCTCCTCACGCACCTCCGCCATCACCACGGTATCGATACCGGGCCGTGCGTTCTTGAGTGCCGGGTTGTGCAGGGAGAGCTGGTCGCCCAGCACCAGTATCAGTCTGGCGTCAGTCATGGTGCTTCATACGCGTCAGGGCCATGCACGGACGTGAGCGTATCCACACAAGCTGGACAGCTTTGCGACCGGGCAGCTAGCTGCCGGGCAATGCACCCCAGCCCAGGATAATGGCCAGGTAGCGGGCGCCCTTGCCAAAACCCACCAGCAGGATGAATGTGGTGATGCGCACCCGCATGATGCCGCCCACGAAGGTGAGCGCATCACCACCCACCGGTAGCCAGGCCAGCAACAGGCTCCAGGTGCCATAGCGATAAAACCACGCTCGGGCACGTTGCAATTGGGCCTCGGTCACCGGCATCCAGCGCCTGCCGACCAGACGATCCACATGCCAGCCGATGGCCCAGTTCACCACGGCACCCAGGGTGTTGCCGACGGTTGCTGCCAGCCACAGGCCATCGGCGCTGTGGCCCGCCTCGAGCATGGCCAACAGCACCACCTCGGAGTAAAACGGCAGAATGGTGGCCGCGCCGAAGGCGCTCCAGAACAGGATGACATAGGCGCTCATGGGAGCAGACTGATCAGGCGGCTGCGCTTACGCCGCCAGGATCGAAGGAGGGGTCAGCCGCTCTTCGGTGAACGCGGCCCCGCGAAGAACCAGATAATCACGCCCAGCAGCGGCAGCACCAGGATCAACACGATCCACAGCAGCTTCTTGACGTTGTCGACCTTCGCCTGGGCGACATTGATGATGGCCCAGATATTGGCGATCAGGACCAGCAGGCCAAACAGGCCACCGACTTCAAACATGGTCTGGTACTCCAGTGAACGGAGCGTTCAGTGTAGTCCAGAGAAGAGCGACTCAAAAGCCAATTGCTGTTACCCGCGCCGCTAGTGCGCCGGGCCGTTGCGACGCTGCTGTGCCTGAAGCACCAGCCAGCGAAACAGGCGCAGCTGGGCCGGCAGGTAGAACAGGTATTCCGGGTGCCACTGCACACCCAGAATCGGTGCTCCATCGTGGTGCTCCAGCACCTGCACGAAGTCGTCCCGGTCCCGGCCCATCACCGTCAGCGTTTCACCGACCCGGTCCACGGCCTGGTAGTGCAGGCTGTTTACCCACAGCCGGTCACGGCCGACCAATGCCGCCAGCGACGATCCTGGGTCGAGCCGCACCGCCTTGCGCGGCAGGATGGTGCCAAAGTTGGAGGTGCGCTTGCGCAGCTTGCGAATGTCGAGGTGCAGGCTGCCGCCCATAAATACATTGATGAGCTGGTAGCCACGACAGATACCCAGCAGCGGCAAACCCTCATCCACCGCATAGCGGATATAGGACTGCTCCAGCGCATCACGGTCGTGGTCGTACTCCTTGTCGGGCAGCGCCTCGGAATCGTAGAGACCCGGGTGAATGTCATCGCCACCGCTGACAATGACGGCATCGAGGTGTTCCTGCGGATAGCGCTGCCGGGTGGTGATACGAATAGCGCGACCGCCCGCCAGCCAGACCGACAGGCGGATGGCATGCCAGGAGATC
The DNA here is from genome assembly GCA_028282105.1 of Halieaceae bacterium. Classification (GTDB taxonomy): domain Bacteria; phylum Pseudomonadota; class Gammaproteobacteria; order Pseudomonadales; family Halieaceae; genus JANQIO01. The sequence continues at coordinate 15,886 of JANQIO010000031.1, forward strand.
GAGAAACGCCTGGCAGAGCCGGTTACACCGATACGAGGTCGGCGAGAATCCGGTCCAGCGCCCGGTGCCATGGTGCCCTCGTGAAAGTAATCAGCTGTGAAGCGTGCTGGCGATACTCCGCCGCGATGCGATCCAGCAGCTCGCTATCTGCCGCCAGCGACTCAATGACGCACCAGATATTCCAGCTTTCCGCCAGCCCCCAGTCGCCGCGCTCGATCTCGCAGTTGGGCAGCCGGTAGTGAAAGGTCGGCCGCGAATTGATACGAGAATCGCTGACGGCCTGACGGACCCGCTCCGCGTCAATCTCGGTAAACAGCGGCAACAGATCGAGGGCGCGATTGCGGGTGGCGTTGTACTCGAGGTAATCATCCAGCAAGGTCTCCAGGGAGACGTTGTCATCGTACTCCACCACACGCCGACTATAGGCGCTGGGGTATACGTCGATATAGGGCATGAAGCGGCGCGTCATGTCCACCCGATGCCGACGTATCAGCCAGTCCTGGGACACCACGTAGGCCTTGAGGTAGCGGCTGATGGTGTTGGCATCCAGCGCCGGCAGTTCGGGATTGATGTGCACGCCAAAGGCATAGACCACCGACTCCGCGGTACCTTCCGCCCCGGCGCCGCGCAGCGCTCGCACCATGGCATCGAGCTGCGGCAGGCGCGTGAAGGACACCGGCGGACATACCACCTCCACCGGCACCAGCTCCGTGGTCAGGTTGACCAGCCACTGGGCCAGCGGATCGTCTTTGCCACTGTCACCGCTGCGCGCCTGGGCCCGGGCCTTCGCCAACTGCTTGGCCAGCTCGCTGTCCACCTCGACCTTGAACTTGCCGAGGCCCGGTGCCTGCAGCACGGCCTCTGCCTCGGTGCGCACCTGGGCCCCGGCCTGGTACACCTGTTCCAGCACCCGAACCGTTTCCCGAAACTCCAGTCCGGCAAACTCCAACTCGAACCCCACCCGGCGCACAGTGCCCTGATGGCTCGACATCTGCGCCGGCATGGCATAGCCGGCGATGAGCCCTGTCATAAAGCCTCCAGCCAGTGATTGAACGCAGAGAAGACTCCCAGCCTAACCCACGAAGATGGGGTTTGCATTCGAGCAGCAAGCCCCCATATAGACGGTATCGCTGATATTTTCAGTGGATGCGCTATAATCGCGCGTCCCCCTGGGGGCGATTTGGATTCGACGACGGTAACGAAACCTGATGTGCATGCCGTGATGACAGCGAATCACGTTAATCCAAAGCTGTAA
>JANQIO010000232.1 GCA_028282105.1 Halieaceae bacterium
GGATTATACCGTCAAATATAGCAGCGCACCCATGACAGGATGCTGAATACCTTCGCAGTATTCAGGGCGGCAGGCAGTCGGCGGCCCTGACCTGGGCGCCGTCAAACCGGTCACGCAGGGTCTCCACGGCCTCGCAGCTAAGCTCTGAGTTTCCGTCCAGGTCCAGGTATGCCAGGCGGGGTGTTTTTTCAGCAGTCAGCGCGTCGACGGACACCAGTTCATTGGACTGCAGCGACATGTACTGTAGCGCCGGCAGGGTTCCGATACCTTCAAGCGAGGTTATCGCGTTGCCGTCCAACCGCAGCGTAGCCAAATTCGGCAGGTCATCAAGATTGAGATCAACGATCTGGTTGTCACCGAGTCTGAGTGAGCGCAGCGCCTCGAGCCCGGACAGCTCCGCCATTGTTGTCAGTCTATTGCTGGCAGCGTCTATGGAGCTCAATTGCTGCAAGGCAGCCAGTGGCGCCAGGCTGGTGATCCTGTTGTCCTGAACTTGCAGCGAGCGCAGACCGGTGAGCTGCTCCAGTGGGGACAGGTCGGTAATGGCGTTGAATGAGGCGCTCAGTTGTTGGAGGGAAGGCAGTTCGCTCAGGGCGCTCAGGTCCGCTACCTGGTTAGAACTGATGACCAGGGCTACAAGAGACGAGAGCTGCCGGATGCCTTCCAGGCTCTGCAACTCGTTGTGGCTCAGTATCAACCGCTCCAGCTGTGTCAGCCCGCTGAGCATGGGCAGGCCGTCCAGGCCGCAGCCTTCGGCTTCGAGCACCTTCAGCCTTTTGAGGTTGAGCACCGGCTCAAGACTGTTCAGCGTGTTGTAGCCCACGCCCAGGTGTTGCAGGTCGGTCAGTCCCCGGAGCGCTGCTATCGACGTCAGCTGATTGCGGCCGATATCCAACCACTCCAGGTCCACCAGCGTCGAGAGTGCGGACACGTCGGTCAGGCTATTGCCTCGCAGGCTGAGCCGCTGCAAGCCCGGCAGCGCCGCGAGCGTGGCGAGCCGGTCCTGGGTGGCGGCCCCCTGGTCCAGCCCCAGGCCGACCAGGCGGTCCAGCTTCGCCAGGGTGTTCATCACACTATCACTGTTGGGCTGGGGTCCGCTGATCAGCAGGTAGCGCAGCCGCGGTAAGTCCTGCAGCCAGTCCACGGGGCCGAGTTCCATACCGTACAGCAGAAGCGTGTCGATGTTGGCGCTGTTGCGCAGTTCCGCGAGGGCGGCTGCGCCCACTGGCAGAGAGCCCAGGCTGACGCTCCTGAGGTGCTCCAGCTCCAGCAGGGGTGTCAAGGAGCTTACCCCATGGTGGAAGAGGTTGACGGTCTGCAGCCCGGTCAGGGCCTGCACGCCTTCGAGGTCGTTTATGCTGGCGCTGCCGGTCTCGCTCGGAAACCACGGGCATTCGAGTACGGTTTGCTGATGCGCGTAGCGAAGCCTGGATCTGGCGATACAGGCGGTGAGATTGGCGTCGCTGAACTCAAGGTCTGCCAGCGGAGTAGCGCGAAACACCTGCTCGGCAACCCTATCGGGGTCAAGCGCTGTGTCGGTCCTGACGCTCTCGGCCAGATAGTCCAGCGCCTCCTCACCCCAGCGATAGGCCTGTTCGCGGCCTGCGCGGGTCCAGCGCAGCAGATCCCCGGCGCTGACCACGCCGTCGCCATCGACATCCTTGAGCAGGCGTGCGGCGTTGGCGCTGCGCGCCCCCAGGCCGATTGAAGGGAAACAGTTATCCGTCCCCAGCAGCGATTCGCAGCGGACAAAGGCAAGGCCAGGTGCGGGTGGTCCGATTTCCGTGAGCTGGAAGTTGGCTTCCGTTAACGGGTTGATGCGGGCGAAGCCGCTCTTGAGCTGGGCGCCGGTGACCAGCATACGCCAGCTCCCGGCGACCGGCGTCGGCGCCGCATCGCGCACACCGTCGTGGTTGTAGTCGTAGTCGAGGCCGCCGCTGGCGGTCACCAGATAAAAGGTGAAGTCGGAGAGTGCGCTGGTGTCGAATTCCGCTGTGCCGAGGTAGAGCAGCTGTAAGACCGGGCCGAGCGCCGACCACTGTTCGGCGCCCAGCTCTTCGATGAGTGTGGCCTCGTCCTTCGAGGTGGCGGTCTGCAGAATCACGCCCGGATTGTTGGATGTGGCCAGGGTCAGTGCGGCGCCGCCCACGGGTCCGTTGAGCTGGACCTGAAAGCAGCCGGACAGCGCCAGCGCCAGGCAGGCGGAGACGAAGAGTTTGCAGGAAAAATGTCGCTGTGTTGGGTACCGCATGCGCTTTCGCACTCCCTTTACCGCTGCGACAGTGTAGCACCAGAGCTGTGGTCGCGCCTGCTGAAGAGGCCCAAACCGGGCACAAAAAAAGGGACCGCACTGCGGTCCCTTTTACTGGCTATGCGATGCGCGCAGAGCGCAACACCGATGATCAGCCGAACTGGTTCATGGTGTTGTCTTTGCCCGCCGCCTTGAGGGCCTGGTCGCCGGAGAAGTACTCCTTGTGATCGTCACCCATGTTGGAGCCCGCCATGTCCTGGTGCTTGACGCAGGCGATACCCTGGCGGATTTCCTGGCGCTGAACACCCTTGACGTAGGCCAGCATGCCCTCGTCGCCGAAGTAACCCTTGGCCAGGTTGTCGGTAGACAGGGCGGCCGTGTGGTAGGTCGGCAGCGTAATCAGGTGGTGGAAGATGCCTGCTTCGCGGGAACCATCCGCCTGGAAGGACTGGATACGCTTGTCGGCTTCAGCAGACAGTTCACTGTCGTCGTACTCGGCGCTCATCAGCTCGTCGCGGTTGTAGGCAGATACGTCTTTGCCCGCTTCGCTCCAGGCGTCGAAGACCTGCTGGCGGAAGCTCAGCGTCCAGTTGAAGGACGGGCTGTTGTTGTAGACCAGCTTGGCATTGGGGATCACCTCGCGAATGCGGTTGACCATGCCGCCGATCTGGCCGACGTGGGGCTTCTCGGTCTCGATCCACAGCAGGTCAGCGCCGTTCTGCAGGCTGGTGATACAATCCAGTACGCAGCGATCTTCGCCGGTGCCGGCCTTGAAGCGGTACAGGCCGTTGGGCAGGCGCACCGGGCGCACCAGCTTGCCGTCCTGCTTGATGATGACATCGCCTTCATTGGCATCTTCAGCGCCGCCGATTTCCTCGGTTTCGAGGAAGGCGTTGTACTTGTGGGCCAGGTCGCCGGCGTCGGTGGAGACCGGAATCTTCTGGGTCAGGCCGGCGCCGAGGGAGTCGGTGCGGGCCACAATGACGCCGTCGGGCACGCCCAGCTCGAGGAAGGCGTAGCGGATGGCGTTGATCTTGGCCAGAAAGTCTTCGTGGGGCACGGTGACCTTGCCGTCCTGGTGGCCACACTGCTTGGCGTCAGACACCTGGTTCTCGATCTGGATGGCACAGGCGCCCGCCTCGATCATCTTCTTGGCCAGCAGGTAGGTGGCCTCTTCGTTGCCGAAACCGGCGTCGATGTCGGCAATGATCGGTACCACGTGAGTTTCAAAGTTGTTGATGGCGTTGATCGCGGCCTGCTCGGCGACCTGGTCACCGCCGTTGCGCGCGGCGTCGAGCTCGCGGAACAGGTGGTTCAGCTCGCGGGCATCGGCCTGGCGCAGGAAGGTGTACAGCTCTTCGATGAGGCTGGAAACCGAGGTCTTCTCGTGCATGGACTGGTCGGGCAGGGGGCCGAATTCACTGCGCAGGGCGGCGATCATCCAGCCGGACAGGTACAGGTAGCGCTTGTTGGTGGTGCCGTGGTGCTTCTTGATGGCGATCAGCTTCTGCTGACCGATGAAGCCGTGCCAGCATCCCAGGGACTGGGTGTAGGAGGCGCTGTCGGCGTCATACTCGGCCATGTCTTTGCGCATGATGGCGGCGGTGTAGCGGGCAATATCGAGGCCGGTCTTGAACTGGTTCTGCAGTTCCATGCGAGCGGCGAATTCGGGGTTGATTGCGTCCCAGGTGTGGCCGTGGGCCTCGCGCTGGTCAGCGAACTTGCTTACGAGTTCCTGGTAAGTAGACATCGTGATGTACCTGTATAGCTGTAGGAGTTCCAACAAAAACTGTGTGGGCATTGCCCGAATGGTGAGCAGTGTAGGTGGGCCGACTGCATAAATGAAATTTATAGTTAGGATACCTGCTATTCACATCTGAAATGTTGATAAGCATCATCCCTGGCGCAGATAGCCGCCAGTTTGGGGGCTCCTCATATCGATAGAAGCAATTGTTCTGAGGATTTGCTTGCCAAACAAGACGACCGGTCATATTGTAATGGGCATGAAATCAACCAGATCAGAGACAAGCTGGCGATGAGCAAGCGCGAGTCCAGGAAAGCCCTGCTGCTTGAGCGCGGCCTGGAGGTGATGAAGGTGCAGGGTTACAACGGCACCAGTGTGAAGGACATTGTCGATGCCGCCGGCATGCCCAAGGGCTCGTTCTACAACTATTTCGCGAGCAAGGAAGACTTTGCAGTGGCTGCTCTCGACAGCGTTGGGCAAGCAACACTGAGTGAAGGTGAGCGCTTACTTGGCAATATCAGCCAGCTGCCGCTGGATCGGCTGCGGGCCTTCTTTCTGGCGCATACCGAGCAGGCCTGTGCCGATGATTTTCGCGCTGGCTGCTTCCTCGGGAATCTCGGGCAGGAAATGTCCGACAGCTGTGAGGCGATTCGCTGCAAGGTGCAGCAGACCCTGGCCGCCAATGCCGACATGTTTCGCGCGGTACTGGAACAGGCCCAGGCGGCGGGGCAACTGGCCCCGGAGATTGAGACGACAGAAACCGCCGAGTTCCTGTTCAACGCCTGGGAGGGCACGCTGATGCGCATGAAGGCCGACAAGTCCCGGGCGCCCTTGGATGCCTTCCTGGCACTGCTGCCCAGGCTTCTGGGCGAAGAAGCGATGGTAACGGCGTAAAAAAATTTTCTGTAAAAGTAAGACGACTGGTCATATTTTATAGCTCAAACCACGGAGGATAACCCCATGAGTGACTTCAGACCCCAGGCGGTAAGTAGCAACGATTTCGACCAACAGGTCATCCAGGCCGGCCAGCCGGTGCTGGTGGATTTCTGGGCCGAGTGGTGCGGTCCCTGCCGCGTGATCGCACCGGTACTGGATCAGGTGGCCGAGGAGTTCGCCGGCCGCGCCAGCGTACGCAAGGTGGATGTGGACGCCCATCAGGACCTCGCCGGTCGCTACGGCATTCGCTCCATTCCCACCCTGATGGTGTTCAAGGATGGCGAGCCGGTGGAAACCCTCACTGGCGTGCAGTCCAGGTCCACCCTGGATGCCGCACTCGCGCGCCACGTATGACCCCCAACTGGGCCCAGGGATGGGCCCTTTTTTATGCCGGCTTCTCTGCCTCTTCCAGCAAGCGGTTGGAGAGGGTCAGGAAAGCCATCAGCGAGCCATCCGCGTCGATGCGCTCGTCGATCACCAGCGCCATCACCTCAGACTGAGCGTCACGGACGCGCTGGGCAATGTTGCTGTCATCGCTGTCGGGCTCAGACAGTTCATCGCGCAAGGTCAGCAGGCGCTGGTAAAACGTATCGAGCCGGTCCTTGCGCGACTGCTTGCGCTGGCGGCGTACCGTGGCCAGCACCGTGCCAGTGGCCAGCATCACGGTGGTGCCCAGCGCCAGCACTTCGGCGTAACGTTCCAGGAAGCCAGGCAGGTCCCGGTCCCGGTAGCGCCGTGCGCCCTCGTGCAGCGGCAACGCCTGGGCGGCCTCCATATGCTCCATGGGCCTGCGCACACCGGCCAGCGGGTACACCGCAGCCAGCTGCGGTCGCAGCGCATCGACGGCCATAGCCAGTTCGTAGACTGTGTCTCGCGGCAGTGATCCCCTGGCTACCAGCAGGCTGGTAACGGACAGGGTTAATGCCGCCTCATCCCCCAGCGGTGGGTAAAGCTGGGCTGGTAGCACAAAGGGACGCAGGGACGGGTAGCGCAGGGCAATGCCTTCGGCCACGCTGCCGTGCATTAGCTGCCGGGGCGCATCCAGGCTGTAGAGTCGAAATCCGGGCAGTCTTGAGAGGGCGTCCGGCGCGAGAATGCCGCCGAAAATAAAATAGCTGTCCGGTTCGCTGGATAGCGCGTCGTCGAGCAACTCGACGTCCGCATCCTCCAGCCCGAAGTCGCGGGCCAACTCGCGCGCCAGACGGTGCCCTGTGGATCCCGGTGGTCCTGCCCAGATCGGCCCGCGGGCCAACAGCTCGCCCAGGTCGCGCGGGGTGTCGCTGCCCCGGTAAAGTACATGCAGCACGCTGGGATAGAGATCAGCGACCAGCGCCAGGCCGGTGAGCGGCGCGCCGGGGTCTTCGAGTATGCCGAGATCGATGTCGCCTGCCTGCAGCGCCGCGGACAACTGCTCGCCGCTCTCGAAGGGCCGCACGCTGATGGCCTGTTCATCCGGTGTCAGGCCGGCCAGCAAGCGGGCGATACTGGGGGCCGGCTCTTCCGGGTGTACGCCCAGCACCAGCGCCGCGCGAGCAGGCAGCGCCAGCAGCGCCAGTAATACCAGCAGCCCCGCCGTGGTCTGTTGCCGATTCATGGTGTCAGCAGCTTGCGGGCGTTCTCATCCGCGCGTGCGCGAAAGCCGGCGGAATCACTGTCCCAGACGGTGCGGCCATTGGTAAAGCCAACCAGCTCGAACAGCAGCAGCTCCCCATCCTCTATTTTGAAGTTGGTGTAATCCGGGCAGGTGAGGCGGCCCATGGCCAGGGTTGCCGCGCACCAGCCGCGGTAACGCGGCAGATAGTCGGCTGGCGCCAGGGTAAAGCGCTCGAGGTTCTCGGCGCTGGCGAAGCGGTAGCGCAAACCTTCGTGTTCAAGCTCAAACGCCTGCTGCCCCGGGAGTGGCCCGCCCGGCTGGTGGTAGGACACCAGATCGTAGCCACCCACGGCGATGCCGTCCGGCGCGCAGTCGTGCTGGGCCGATGCCATGGGTGCTGCTACCAGCAGGGCCAGTAGTCCGCTTGTCGCTATCAGGCTCAAGAGCCGCTGTCGCATGTTGCCTCCTCGGTGCTCCCTTTTGTCCGCGGGGGGGTGTCTAAGTTCAATCCCCGGCTGTCAGCCGGTTGTGATGCACTCGATCCATTCGTGATCCATTCGCGATCAAAGCGCAGTCACAACTCAATGAAAGCTTAGCTGGAATGCATGAACTTGGACGGCAGTCACAAAAGCTAGTTTGCGTCAGCTTTTGTCCTTCCATGTCACAAACTGCCGTGGAATGATCATTTTCATTATGGAATCACAACCTTTTATCGGCGTGGTCTGCGACGCCAGTTTCTCGGTGTTGGCAGGTCGTATCAAGGGTGCGGGCTACCGTATAGCGCGCGTATCGCCAGCCATGCTCAAGCCTGGCATGCGACCCAGCGTGGATATCTGGGTGGTGGACTGCGACGATATGGACGCAGTAGCTGATGACCTGGCGGACATCGACGCGCCGGTGCTGGCCCTGAGCAATCGACCCGGCGTGGAAGAGCGGCTGGCTTACCGCAACTGGTGTGAGCGTATCCTCCGAACCCTGGAGAAATGGACGGCCGACGCCTGGCACCCGCGCCGCGACAATACCTCCACGCCGGACCACTACGCCGCGGTAGAGGGCGTCTGGCTGCTGGCCGGCTCGGTGGGTATGGACAGCGCCGTCAGGGATTTCCTGGAAGCGCTACCGGATATTCCGCCGGTGGCCTTCCTCTACGCCCAGCACATCCCCGCCGGCGAGCAACACGGCCTGGTCAACAAGCTCAACAAGGTCAATCGCCACCTGCACGCGGTGCTCGCCGTGGGCAGGCACTGGTTCAACCCCTGCCAGATGCTGGTGGTGCCGGCCAGTTGCCGACTGCAGTTTGGTCACCAGGGGGAGGTGTTCAGTTTGCGAGACGCCTGGGGTGGCAAGGTCGACCCGCATATCGATCAGTTGATGATGAGCGTGGCTGGCCTGCAGCCAAGACTGACCGGCGCCATCATGTTCAGCGGCGCCAGCACCGACGGGCTGCAGGGCGCTCAGGCCCTGCATGGCATCGGCTGTGATGTCTGGGCCCAGGATCCGGATACGGCGACTGAGCCGGCCATGCCCAGGGCGGTCAGCCAGCTGCGCCTGGCCAGTGAAGTGGGCAGCCCGGAGCGGCTCGCAGAGCTGTTCATGGCGCGCTACCAGAATGCGCCGGCCGTGGATTTGCCGGAGGACTTCAGCCGGGCGCGCCCAGCTCCCAGGTTACCGCGTGAAGGTGTCGAGTCAGCTCCTTCCGTCCCAGGTGTGCGATTTCCGAGTAGGGGATAGGCGCACCAATCTCCACCGCAAAGCGTGAGCCGATCTTGTTGCTGGCCTCATGCAGCAGCAGCGCGGCGCGCAAGGTCATGCTGATGCTGCTGGCCATATGAAACAAGCGGCTGTTGCGGCCATGGAAGAAAATCGGCACCACGGTGGCTTCGGCCTGGTGGATCAGTTTGGCGGTGAAAGTGGTCCAGGGCAGGTCGGCAAATTCACCGAAGCCGCCCCTGCGGGTGGTGGACACGCCGCCGCCGGGGAACACCAGCAGCGTTCCCCCTGACTTCAGCACTTTCACCGCCTCGCGCTTGGTTTCTATATTGCGGCGCTGGGCCTCGCGTGAATCGGAGAAATCCACCGGCAGAAAGAAGGGCTCCAGGTCGTCATCGCGGCACAGCAGTGCATGGATCAGGATCTTGAAGTTGCCCCGGGTGCGGGCGGCGATGTCGCACAGCATGGTGCCGTCCACCACGCCGAAGGGATGGTTGGCGATAAATACCACCGGCCCGTCGCGGGGAATGCGCGCCTCCGCCGCCGGGTTTGCCGTGTAGGAGATGTCCGCCAGTTCCAGGCCGCGGCTGAAGAAACGCTCCAGCTCGAAGGGTTCGCGCTTGAGCTGGTGATAGACTTGCTCCACCTTGCGGCGCCCGGTCAGCACTTCCAGCATGGTAACCAGTTGCGAGCGCAGCCAGGGGTCGCCGGGTTGCACGTAGCTGATGCGCGGTAGCTCCGCGGGCAGGGCGTCATTCAGGTGACTGTGCACAGTGCTTTCACTCATGCGCGGTGTATACCATAGCCCTGTGAAATCCATAAGCACGGAAAACCAGCTCCATGTTCGGGCCCGGCGACGACAGTGACGCAATCTATCTCTCACGCACCGACGTGAACGAACCGCTATCGAGCTTTTCCCGCTTTGGCTTTTTCCTGGACGACGCCGAATGGCCGTCGGTAGAGCACTACTTCCAGGCCATGAAGTTTGAGGACTCTGGCTACCGCGAGGAGATTCGCAGCGCGCCCCACCCCAAGAAAGCCCGCAAGCTGGGCCGCTCGCGGTGGCGGACGCTGCGCGCTGACTGGCCGAAGATCCGTAAGGTGATCATGACCCGCGCCGTCTATATCCGCTGTCGCACGCATCCGGAGGTGGCCGCGCGGCTGCTGGAGACCGGCAATGCCAGGCTGGTGGAGAACAATGCCTACGACTACTACTGGGGATGCGGCCGCGATCGGCGTGGCCGCAACACCTATGGCGAAGTCCTGATGGACGTGCGCCGCAAGCTTCGGGAGGAAGCGGCGGCGCAGGCCTGAGTCAGTTACAGGCGCCCACAGGCGTCCACAGCGCCGGGGTGTTGGGTGGCGCCCAGTTCGGATCACCCCAAGTGGTATGCGATTGTCGACATTCGTAATTCTGCCCCTCAAAGCTCACGATGTCGCCAATCACGTAGCTGGCACCCTTCACCTGCCACTCAGGGCCGCAGGTCCCCGGCGAGGGGGTGGATTCCACGGTGCAGGTGGACTGGTCGTTGCGCCCGCCGTTGTAAGCGGCCTCAATGTCCGAGACGCCATCCTTCTTGCCGGTGGCGACACCCGTCTGTGGGACGATGCTGCAAATCTGCTCACCGCCGTTCAGTGTGCGCCACTGCAGGAACGGACTGCGCGTGACATCTGTCTCGCAGGCGCCGCCGCGCCAGACGGCGCGCGCTTCGAACTGGGCCTGTTCGCCCGGGGCCACGGTCTTGGCTTCAACGATATAGATAAAGTCGGGCAGCTCGTTCTGGTCGAGGTCGCAGTCTTCGCGCGCGATCACGGTACAGGTGGCAGTGCTGTTGACGCCCCGATGTTTCACTTCCACCGTGGCGACACCCACCGAGAGCCCTGTGGCGATGCCACCCTTGGGGCTTTCAAAGTCGCATATCTTCTTGTCCTGGCTCTGCCAGACCGTCTGGTTCGATTCGGTGACGTCCTGGCTGCAGCCATCCGGGTAGGTGGCGCGTGCCGTGAAGCGAACCGTCTGGCCTTGCTGTACCACCTGGTCTCCGGAATCAATGACGATTGAGGTCGGCTTCCCGGAGCAATCTCCATCGGCCACCTGGATCAGGCTGTCTGCCTCAAGGCCATCAAATGCGGCACTTACTGTCGCCGAGCCCAGGCCGGTGGCGGTGACAACGCCGGCGGTATCGCCGCGATTGCCCACCACGGCAACGTCGCTATCACTACTGCTCCAGATAGACTTGTCGGTCACATCTTCGTCGCTGCCGTCCGCATAGGTGGCGACCGAACGCAGCGCCGCGGTCTCGTTTATCACTAACAGCGCGCTGTCCGGTTTGACGGTGAGCGCGGTGGCCGTGCGGGGTGTGACGGTCAGGGGTGAGCTATCCACCTCGGCGCCTTCAAACAATGCGCTGATGTCTGCATTACCGGTACTCAGCGCCAGCACCCGCCCCTTGGGTTGAGCCGCGCGGCGGCCGCTGCCGTTGCCTACGGTCGCTACGGCCGGATCGCTGGTTTGCCAGATGACCTCGTCGGTGATTTCTCGGCTGCTGTCATCCAGGAACTCGCCGAAGGCCCGGTAGTCCTCCTCCTGTCCAACTTCCATGGTGTTGGAGCCGGGCTCAATCCAGCCATTGACCAGGCTGTTGGCCGCGACGCTGATAGCGCTGACTGCGTCCAGGCCCTCATAGCGCGCGGTAACCGTGGCGTTGCCGGGCTGGTTGCCGCTGATGACGCCGCCATTGTCGACGCCGTTCCCGACGCTGACGGTGGCATTGTCGTCACTGCTCCAGTCTGCCTCTGCTGACACGTCCAGCACCGACTCATCACTGAAGGTCGCCAGTGCAAACAGCCGGTCACTCTCACCTTCGACCAGGTCGAGGCTGGCGGGATCGACTTCCAGCGCGACCAGGGTGGGCGGAATGACGTCGAGGCTGCCCTCGCCGGTCAAGCCGCTGCCATGCGTGGCGATGATGCGAGTGTTGCCCTCGGCCAGCGCAGTGGCCAGCCCCTCACTGCCCTGGGCGTTGCTGACCACGGCGATGTCCGTGTCGCCGGCGCTCCAGTTGACGCTGTCGGTCACCGGTTCCTCGCGCCCGTCTTCGTAGTGCAGGGTGGCGACATACTGTTGCTCGTCACCCACGGCGATAGCGGCGGTTACCGGCGCCACCTCCAGCAGGTCTGGCTGGGCTTCGGTAACGGTGACGTCGCTGGTGCCCGTGGAGATGTCGCCGTTGTAGTCAAAGCTGGCGCTGATCTGTGTGGAGCCCGCCGCAATCGCCTCCGCGAAACCGGTGCCGGGATCGATGACGCCGACGGAGGTATCACTGGAACGCCAGACACTCTCCAGGCTCACGTCCAACACCTCGCCGTTGCTCAGGTAGGCGAAGGCTTCGAACGTGCCGCTGTCGCCGACGAATACGCTGGCGCTGGCCGGCACCACCTCGATGCGTTCGACCACCACGGCCGGCGGCTCGACAATCAGCTCCGCGCTGCCATCCAGGGTGGTTCCATCAAAGTCGCCGGAGGCGAAAACGGCGGCTGTGCCTTCGGCAATGCCGATGAACAAGCCGTTCGGCGCCTGCAGCCTCGCGACATCAATGTCAGAGGAACGCCAGGCGGCGCTGTCGGTGATATCGATCACCGTGTTGTCGCTCAGCACCAGTTCGGCTCGATACTGCTGGGTGTCATCAATCAGCACGCTGGCGGTCTGTGGCGTTACGTCAATCCGCACCGCCGTCACCGGCTCGGTCACGCGCAGGGTGGCCTCGCAGCCTGGTTCGCCCTGGCAGGGATAGGTGGTGCCCTCAAAAGTGAACTCCGCCCAGATGCTTGCAGTGCCTTCAGCCTGGCCTGTTACCCGTCCAGCATTTGCTCCCTGCTCGGCGGTGGCGATGCCGGCGTCGCTGGTAAACCAGATGGACTGGCTGGTGACGTCGCGCGTGCTGAGGTCGCTGAGCACGGCGGTCGCGGTGTACTGAAGCGTGTTACCGGCCAGGATCTCGTCGACCTTTGGGGTGACCTGGATCGCCGTGATGGTCAGCGGTTCCTCGACGGTGAGGGATGTGCTGCCGCTGTAGACCGTGCCTTCTACTTTGAGATTGGCGGTAACCGTGACTTCGCCGGCGGACAGGCCGGTGGCGAGGCCACTGCCGTTCACCGACGCGATGCTGGTGTCGCTGCTCTCCCAGCCCGATGCATCGGTGACATCCACCGCCGAGCCGTCGGAGAGCAGGGCGGTGGCGGTGTACTGCAGGGTATCCCCAAGCAGGATTGTCTCGTTCTCCGGTGTGACGCGAATATCCTCAATGGTGACGGGCGGCGCCAGCACGCTCAGCTCGGCATCGCCCTCCACCGGGGTGCCGTCATCATCCAGCGCCGCGCTAATGCGCACCTCGCCGACGCTGAGGCCGGTGGCCAGGCCATCGGTATTTACCGATGCGATCGCCGTGTCAGAGGAGCGCCAGCTCACGCTGTCGGTCACATCGACCGAGTCGCCGTTTTCCAGGATTGCGGTAGCGCGGTACTGCTGTTTCTCGGCGACGATGACTTCGCTGACCGCGGGGGTAACAACGATCTCAGTGACGCCTGGCTCTTCAACACTGAACTGCGCGCGACAGCTCGGTACTTCTTCGCAGGGTACGAGCGCGCCGTTGTCCAGGTATTCCACGTAGACGCGGGTCGTGCCGGCGCCCAGTCCGGTGGCCAGCCCGGCGTTCTGGCCGGACTCGATACTGGCCACGGCCTCATTGGTGACGAACCAGCTGGCATTGTGAGTGACATCCTGGGTGCTGCCGTTGGACATTACCGCCGTCGCCGTAAACTGGCGCGAGTCTCCCACCAGGGCATTGGCCTGCTGCGGTGTGATGACGATTTTGTCGACGGTCAGCGCCTCGACAATCAGGGTTGCGTCGCCGCTGAAGTCCTCGCCATCCACTTTGACTGTGGCGGTAATCTGCGTTTGCCCCGGCGTCAGCGCGGTCGCCAGGCCATCGCTGTTGATCTGGGCAACCTCCTTATCACTGCTGGTCCAGGATGCTCCGGTTACCTCGATGACCCGTCCGTCGCTGAGTCTGACCTCGGCGCTGTACTGCTGCGTGCCTTCGACCAGCAGGGTGGCCAGTGGGGGTGAGACGACAACGGCTTCCACCGTGATAGCGGGCAGTACGGTGATCTGTGCCGCGCCCCGAACGATAAGACCGTTGACGTCCAGCGTGGCGATCACAGCGGTGCTGCCTGCTGCGACGCCTTCTGCCTCGCCGGCTTCAGAGATGACGGCGATGGCGTTGTTGCCGGTGGTCCAGTCGACATCGTCGGTCACATCCACTTCGTTGCCATCGCTCAGTTGGGCAACGGCGGTGTACTGTTGGCGGCCGCCTTCCAGCACCTCTGCCAGCGGCGGCGACACCACCACTGCGTCGACGGTGATTTCATCGCGTACGGTGAGGCTGGCATTGCCACTGATATCGGTGCCGAACAGACGCGCCGTGATGGTCGCGTCTCCGGGCGCTTCGCCATGGGCGAGCCCGCCAGCGTTGACGGAGGCAATGGAGCTGTCGCTGCTGGTCCAGGTCGCGTACTGACTGACGTCGATGCGGCCGCCGTCAGTCAGCACCAGAATAGCTTCGTACTGCTGGGTCTCGCCGACCACGATGTTTGCCAGCGGCGGATTGACTTCCAGTTTTTCGATGCCGGTGGGCGGCGGTAATACCTGCAGGCTGGCGCTGCCTTCCACGCTGCTCTCGTCTACCTGGAGGCGGGCGACAACGCTGGTCTCACCGGGCAACAGGGCAATGGCCAGGCCGTTGCCGAAGAAAGCGCTGTTGCTGATGCGTGCGACGCTGGTATCGACCACCGACCACACCACTTCATCGGTGACGTCCCGGGAGCTGTTGTCACTGTAGATGGCCGTTGCTGTGTACTGCTGGGTCTGCAGCGTGATCAGGACCTGCAGTGGTGGGTCCACGACCACCGAGACTACGCTGACAATATCCTGCACGGTAAGCTGGGCGCTGCCGCTGATGCCTTCGAATGTGGCGCCGATCGTGCTGTCGCCGGCACCGAGGCCTTGCGCCAGCCCCAGGTCATTGATGGACGCCACAGTGCCGTCACTGCTGGTCCAGCTGGCTTCAAAGGTGACATCCTCGGTCTCGCCGCTGGTCAGAACTGCAATAGCCTGGTACTGCTGGCTGCCACCGACGTCGATGGTCTGTTGCGCGGGGAGCACGTCAATGCGCACCACCGGATCGCTGTTCACCCTTAGCCGTGTGGAGTCACTGACGGCGCCCAGGGTGGCACTGATGGTGGTATCTCCCACCGCCAGTGCCTGGGCGGCGCCGCGCGTCGGCGACGTGTTGCTGATGATTGCCACATCGGGATCACTGGACGCCCAGGTCACAGAATCCGTAATGTCCTTGCTGGTGCCGTCGGTAAACACACCATCAGCGGTGAACGCTGTCACTGTTCCCACCGGCACCCGCTCGTCCCGCGGCGAGATGGTGATCGACACCAGCTCGGCTTCGACGACCTCAACGCGGGAGCTGGCCTGTTCGCCGAGGTACTCGATGGTGAGGTCGTCGATGCCCAGGTTGATCGAGAGCGCGGTACCGAAATCATCAAGCGAGCCCAGCCCAAGGCGGTCGGCGGGATCGTAGCGCTCCAGGATTGGCGGGTCGTTGCTCAGCGACCAGGTGCCGGCAAAGGTCACGTTCTCGCGAGAGCCGTCATCGAAGAAGGCCACCGCTCGGAAATCCTGGGTGGTGCCCAGCGGCATGGTGACCACCGGTGGGTAAACCTCAAGACCGGTCAGCTCTGGCGGTCGTTCTTCAACGATCAGTTCCCCGTCATCGCTGACCGGGCCTGATTCGGTGGGCAGGCTGGCGCTGATGGTAGCGACCCCGGCGGCCAGTCCGGTCGCCAGCCCGCTGCGATTCACCGCTGCGATATCGTCCGGGGCGCTGCGCCAGGTCACATCCCGGCTGACGTCGAGCGAGCTGCCATCGCTGAGCCTGGCGGTGGCGGTATAGCGCTGCTCACCGTCCACAAAAACGCTGGCTGATGACGGCGCAACGTCGATCGACTCTACTACCACTGTCGGCGCCTTGACGGCCAGAGCGGCACTGTCCTCGATCGACTGCCCGTCGCCGTAAATGAGGGTGGCGCGGATATTGGTATTGCCCTCGGCAAGCCCGGTGGCCAGACCGCTGCTGTCAATCTGGGCGATGCTGCTATTGCCGCTGCGCCAATTCACGTCTTCTGTAACGTCGGGCTCACTGCCGTCGCTGAGCACGGCGACCGCGCTGTACTGCACCGTGCCCTCGATCAGCACTTCCGCCGTCTCCGGGCTGATGCGCAGTTCCAGCACCGTGACCGGTGGCGGCAATACCGTCAGCGCTCCGCTGTCGGTCAGGCTGCCAGACTCCAGGGCCAGGGTGGCGACGATATCCACGCTGCCCGCGCGTAAACCGGTCGCCCGTCCATTGCCGTTCACATGGGCGATATCCTCGTCAGTGGAGTTCCAGCTAACGTCCCGGGTGACATCGATCTCCTCGCCATTGCTCAGCTCGGCAAAGGCGAGAAACTGCTGCTTGGTATTGACCAGGATGTCGCTGCTGACGGGTTCAACCCGCACCGCCGTCACGGTCGGAGCCGCGTCTTCCACCCGCAGGCGCCCGCTGTCTTCAAGCAGGGCGTCGCCCAGGTCCAGGCGGGCAATAATATTGCTGGCGCCCGCGGTCAGGCCCCGGGCCAGCCCGGTGGCATCTACGCTGGCGACCTGGGTGTCGCTGGAACTCCAGCTCACCTCATCCGTAACATCCTGTTCGCTGCCGTCGCTCAGCACTGCGCGGGCGGTGAAGGCCTGGGTGCCATCTACCAGTACTGTGGCCCGGGCGGGAGAGACCACCAGCTCCTCCACCGTCACCGCAGGCGGCGTCACCGTGAGTGCGCCGCTGCCGCTAAAGCTGTCGCCGTCGTATTCGATGGTGGCGATCACACGGGTCGCGCCCTCAGCCACACCGGTCGCAAGGCCGGAGCCATTGACCGTGGCTATGTCGCTATCGGCGGACTGCCAACTGGCGTCGCGAGTCACGTCAATCACCCGGCCGTCACTCAGCACCACCTCGGCGCTAAACTGTTGAGTGCCGCCGATGATGACTGTGGCCGTTGGCGGCTGGACCCGGACCTCTTCGACGCTGACAGGAGGCGCCTCGACCGTCAGGCGGCCGGCGTCGCTGAAGGTCACGCCCTCGTAGAGCAGGGTGGCGACAATCTCACTGTGGCCCTCGCCGAGCCCGGTGGCAAGTCCGTCAGCATCCACCTGTGCGATGCTGCTGTCGCTGCTGCTCCAGCCGACATCGGTGGTGACATCCTGGCTGCTGCCATCGCTGAGAATCACACGGGCGGAGAACTGCTGGGTGCCGGCAATCAGAACGCTGGCGCTGGCGGGATCGACAATCAATTCCTCAATCGTCACCGCCGCTGCCGTGACCTCGAGTGCAGCTGTGTCGGTATAGGTGACAGCTTCGTAGGTCAGACTGGCGGTGATTCCTGCGTTGCCCTCGGCTATACCGGTGGCACGGCCCTGGTCGTTGACCGAGGCGATGGCGCTGTTCTCGCTGGTCCAGCTCACCTGGGTGGTCACGTCCTGGGAGCTGCCGTCGCTGAGAAGGACGCGGGCATTAAACTGCTGTTTGCCGCCCACCAGCACCTCGGCCGCCGCCGGGTCGACAACCAGTTCTTCGATCACTACCGCCGGTGTATTGACTCGGAGTCTGCCTGCATCGGAAAACGTGCCATCCGGGGTCGCCAGGGTCGCCTGGATATCGACGGCGCCGGGGTTTAGACCAGTGGCCAGGCCGCGGCTGTCGACCTGGGCCACGGTCGGATCCGAGGACAGCCACGACACGCTGTCGCTGACATCCTCGGTAGTGCCGTTTTCAAATTCCGCGGTGGCCGTGAATTGCACCTGCCCTTCGGGCAGGGTGGTCGCGCTGGGCGGTGTCACCGTGAGGCCGGTGAGGGCGGGTGGTAGCACCTGCAGGTTCGCGGCGCCGCTGATGTCGCCGCTGCTCAGCGTCAGGATGGCGTTGATGCTGGTAGTACCGGCGCTAACACCGGTGGCGAGCCCGCTGGTATCCACCACGGCAATCCCACCGTCGCCGGTGCTCCACTGGACATCGTCGGAGACATCTTCCGTTGTGCCGTCGCTGTATATCGCGCGCGCCTGGTACTGCTGCTGTCCGCCCTCTATCACGCTGGCGTTGACTGGCGTTACTGCCAGCTCAAGGATCTCTGGCGGTGCCGGCCTGACATTCAACTGGCCGGACCCCTCCAGGGTCAGCCCCGGCAAACCGAGCTCGGCCACGATGAGAGCGGTGCCTTCCGCCAGCGCCCGGGCAAGGCCGGTGGCATCAACGGAAGCAACGCCCGGCTCGGAGGAAGACCAGCCAACGAACTCGCTGACATCGATGGCCCGCTCACCGTCGATCACCAGGTCGGCGCTGTAGCGGACGCTGGCTCCCACTGGCAAGCCGATCAGGGCGGGTCGCACGACCAGTTCGATTTCTGCCTGGGTTTGCACCACTGTCACCGGCGTACTGCCCGACACACCGTCCAGCTCGGCGGTGACATCGGTCTCACCGGGCTGCAGGCCGAAGGCCAGACCGCGCCCAAAATCGTCGTCGTTGCTGAGCACCAGAATCGTGCGATCCAGGCTGCCCCATGTCACCAGCTCGGTGACATCCGCATTGCTGCCGTCCGAGTAGATGGCGGTGGCGGTGTACTGCAGCGTGGTGAAGCTGTACAGGGCCGCGTTAATGGGCTCGACGGTGATGGCGACCAGGTCGATCTCCGCACCGCGCACGGCCAGCTGTGCTGTTCCGGTCACTCCGTCGTAGCTTGCGGTAATCGCAGTAGTACCGGGCGCGCTGCCACTGGCGGAGCCGCCCTCGTCAATGGTGGCAACCGCTTCATTCTGGCTGCCCCAGTCTGCGCCGCTGGTGATGTCCAGGCTGCGACCGGTTTCGGTAATGGCGATGGCGGTGTACTGCAGCGATTGGCCCACATCGATAACGGCCTGGGGCGGCAGCACATCAATGCGCACGACGTTGTCATCGAGCACCGTCAGCGAGGTCTGGTCCGAGAGGCCTTCGAAGCTGGCGATGATGTCGCTTGCACCGGGCGCCAGCGCCGCGGCAAGGCCGCGGGTCGGGTCCGAGTTACTGATGGTGGCCACGCCCGGGTCGCTGCTCGACCAGGTGACGACTTTGGTTAGGTTGGCGGTGCTGCCGTCGCTGTAGTTACCGGTGGCGGTGTAGGCGACCAGCGTGCCTTCCGGTGTGGCCTCATCCCGGGGTGTGACGCTGAGGGACTCCAGGACGGCCTCGGTGACGGTAATCGAGGATGTGGACGTGAGGCCGGCGAAGCTCGCCACCAGTTCGTCCTCGCCGACGGCGACGCCGATGGCCGTGCCAAAATCGTCGATTTCGCGCGAGACGGGCGCAGCGCCAGGTTCGTAGGCGGCGAGAATGCCGCTGTCGTTCTCCAGCGTCCATTCGGCGGAAAAAGTGACGTTTTCAACGCTGCCATCGCTGTAAACCGCATAGGCGCGGTAGTCCTGGGTGGTGTTGACGGGAATGCTCGCCGCCGGCGGCAGGATCTGCAGAATCTGTGCGACGGCCTCGCTCACGGTGAGCTCGGCAGCGCCGCTGACGCCGTCGAGGCTGGCACTGATGCTGGTAGTGCCGGTTGCCAGGCCGGTCGCTACCCCGGCGCTGTCGACGCTGGCAATCGCTGCGTCTGCACTAGCCCAGCTGGCCCGGGTGGTGAGGTCTTCCCGGCTGCCGTCCGAGTAGACGCCGGTGGCTGAGAATTCCTGCTGCATGCCAACCGCAATGCTGGCTTCGGCGGGGCTGACTTCGATTGCCGTCAGCAGGCGGGTATTGCCGTTGTCGAAACTAGCATCAGAGCCACCGCCACAGGCGGAGACCAGGGCTGCCAGAAGTAGTATTCCGAAGCGTTTCAGCATGTCTTCTTATCCGTGCTCACTGTTCTGCAGCCAGGGGTTGATGGGCTAGAAGCGGAAGTCCAGGCCGATGGCGAGATGGTGAAACTCCTCGTGGGTATACTCACCGCGGCCGCTTGCCGGGCGCAGCCGGGTGTTGTGTTCCGGCGCCAGGAACTGGTAGCGGGCTTCCAGCTGCCAGCGGTCTCCCAGCATCACTGCAATACCGGTCTGCACGCCCCACAGAAAATCCTCGCTTTCGCGATCGCGGTTGAGGGTTTCGATAGGCGCATCCTGCCAGTCCAGTGTGCTTTCGCCGGCCAGCAGTCCCAGGGACCAGGACCAGTTATCCGTCAGCCGCCAGCGGCGGTTGATGGACAGGAACCAGTTGTCTATCTCGGTATCGTCGGCGTCGACCCGGCTGAATTCAGCGGTGGCAAACCAGCGCTCGTTGAGGTGATAGCCCAGCCGCAGGCCGAGGGTGCTTCCTTCGTCATCAGGGTCGAACAAAAGCTGGACGTCGCCCTCGTCAACGTCGAGATTGCCATCGAAGCTCTGCCAGCCGGCGGAAACCCCGACCAACCAGTCGCCGTTATCCTCGGCGAAGGTCTGGGCGCTGATAGCGCTGATGGCGAGTGCCGCTGCCGTTCCACGCAGCGCCCGCGCGGTCATATGAGTGGAACTCTCTCGCCCTGTCCTGGTGGCGACACGCATTCCCTGTTCCCCCTTCGCTCGCGAGACCTGTGTTTCCGCCGTTTAATGTAGCGGGTCATGGGCGACAGCGCTATGGCTGCGGACGACAGTCTGTACTCTCTCGGACCTTTGCCGGGCAGCTCCATCAAGTGCCCGGCTTTATTGTCGCCAATACGCTCGCCGCAGTATGCTGACACACAGGTTTGGTTCGGCTGTCGAGAGACCGTATGAAAGTACGCATTGCAGCGCTTGGTCTGGTGCTTCTGGCGCCAGCGGTAAACGCCCAGGGTCTGGCGGGGCTGGATTGCGTGATTCAACCCTCACGCGAGGTACAGCTCAGCAGCGCGGTCAGTGGCATTCTCGAGAGTATCGAGGTGGACCGCGGCGACGCAGTCGTCGAAGGCCAACTGCTCGCCCGGCTCAGTTCCGGTGTCGAGCGCGCCAGCGCGGAACTGGCGCGCCAGCGCGCTGAGAGCGAACTGGCAATCAGCTCCCAGCAGGAGAGACTGTCTCTGGCACAGCGCAGCCTGGCGCGGGTAGATACCCTGCACTCCAACAAGATGATTTCCGAGAAGGAGCAGGACGAGACCCGCACCGAGGCTCGGCTGGCACAGCTGGATTACGACACCGCCAGAGAGGAAAAATCTATCGCCGGCCTGGAGTACCAGCGCGCCCTGGAGGTGTTAAAGCTGCGTGAGATCACAAGCCCGCTGAGCGGCTACGTGGTCGACCGCTACAAGTCGGTGGGCGAGTACGTCGAGGAACAACCCATCCTGCTGTTGGCCCAGGTGGACCCGCTCTACGTTGAAGTGATCGCGCCAGTGGGCCTGTATCGCACCATCGAGCCGGGTATGACTGCGCAGATTTTTCCCGAACAACCCATCGGCGGCGAGCTGCAGGCGGTGGTAAAAACCGTGGACCCGGTAGTCGATGCCGCCAGTGGCACCTTCCGTGTGCGGCTGGAGCTGGACAACGGCGATAACGCCATCCCCGCCGGTATCTCCTGTGCGGTGGAGTTTCCCGGGCGCTAGCGAGACCTCACAAAGACAACCACAGGCGCAGCAGATGCCGGCGCCGCTCGGGCTCTTCGAAGTCCTCATAGGCGGTGCGGGCATGCAGGCAGCTGTGATTGGACAGTAGCTGAATGTCACCCGGCTCGAGGTCCATGTCGAAGTACATACCCGCCTCGTTGGCGATCCCCTCATAGCAATCGAATAGCGCCTGCTCAGTCTCGCCCAGCTCGCCGACCTCGGCGTGGCGCACCACGGAACGGAAATAGTCTGCGTGATAAAACGTCCGCAGAGCGCCGCCCGCAAAACGGCAGGGCGGGATGGGCAGGGTGCTGCCCTCGCTATTCACTTCCCGGTCGCGGATATCCAGCAGCACTGGCTCAAACAGGCGGTAGGCGAGTTCCGGCTCGCGGCGCAGCAGTTCATTGAAGACAGCCACAGAGCTGACAATGCGGCTCTCGCCGCCGGTCCTGGCCTTGTTCAGGCACAGCAAGCCCACCACGTCGGCGGCGTCGCAGTGGTAGGCAATTTTTGCCGCGGTCTTGTACAGGCGTGCGGCGGTATCGGTGGCCGCGGCGCCGGTGTCGGTGACGTGGCCCAGCAGGTGACCCTCCGGGTTCTGTTCGCCCGGGCGACCCAGATGCAGGCCGAAGCACCAGAAAAACAGTTCGGCCTCGGCCGCAGACATGGCCTCAACGGGCACGCCACGCACCACCACAAAACCACGGCCCTCAGCCAGGGCCTGCCGCCAGCCGTCGAACAAATGCGTGAAAGCTGGCAGCGGGAACTCCGCTGCCGTCAGTTCGCGGGTCGGCCGGCCCAGTGCCGCCGCCGCCCGCACGGCCTCGAGGACCTGGGCCTGTTGCCGCTGGTCGAGCCGGTAGGCCAGGTCTTCGAGTCCCGCCAGCTGGTCTCCGCGCCAGGCGGCGGGCAGGTCCAGGCTGGCGCTGGGCAGCTGTTCGTGGGGGCGATCAAAGTAGTGAAGCGTCTGGTCGATAAAACTCAGGTACTGCGGGGCGCTCATAAATGCATACCTCCCGAGGTGCGGACCAGCAGTCTATCGCAGGTGACTCCTATCCCGACAAGCCGGCGGCGAGGCCGGGGCTGAAGGTAGTGATTCGCCCCTTGCCGGCTGACTTCGACTGGTACAGGGCGCGGTCGGCGCGTGCATAGAGCTGTTCGGCGCTCTTCAGGGCGCTGTCGGAGTCGGCGATACCGATGCTGATAGACACCGAGAAGCTGGCGCCGTCCTCGGTGGTGAAGCGGTGTGCGGCAATGGCTTCCAGCAGACGCTGTGCTACCTGGCTGCATTGCTCGGTGGTGGTGCGCGGCAACACGCAGAGGAATTCCTCGCCGCCGATGCGGCCCATGATGTCGCGGTTGCGCAGGGAGCTCATGCCGATGTTCGCCACCTCGCGAATGACGCTGTCGCCCACCGGGTGGCCGTAGTTGTCATTGATGGCCTTGAAGTTATCGATGTCGATAAGAATGACGGACAGGCCGCCGCTCTCCACGGTAATTTTGGGGATGACTTCTTCCAGATAGGCGAAGGTGTAGGCGCGGTTGTAGAGCCCCGACAGCCCGTCGCGATGCGACAGGGCGAGGATGTGGCGGTTGTTGCGCCACTGGAACAGCAGTCCTCCCAGCACCATCAGGCACAGCGCCACGACCAGGATGATCAGGTAGCGCTGGGTCTCGTTGGCCGACTGGTGGCTCTCCACCTGCAGTCGATTGATCTCGGCCTGGCGCTCCAGCAGATTGATTTCCAGATCCTTGCGCTCACTCTCAAGGCCGGCGCGCAGCATGTTCATACGGTCAGAGGAATTCTGCTCCGACAGGGTCATGGAAGCCCGGTGGTAGGCATCCAGCGCCGCGTAGGCTGCGGCGGATTGCCCGCTGTGGAAAGCGATCTGGCTGCGAATATAGTCCAGCTCCAGCATCCAACTGGTGCCCGCCAGCTCGGGCATGCTGCCGAGAATCGCCGCCGCGCGATCCAAAGCGGCCTGGGCGGCGGGTATATCGCCCGCCTGGGCCTGGCACTTGGCCAGCTCCTTGAGCAGTTCGGCGTCGTAGTCTTCCGGCCCGTTGTAGCCCAGCGCCAGCTCGATGGCGGGGACGGCACGCGCACAGTCACCCTGCTCGCCATAGGTCATCGCCAGCCCGTAGTTGCCGTAGAACAGGCGGCTGACGCCCGGTGCGTAGCGGGTGTGCTGCAGGTACTCCTGGAAGTACTTCTCGGCCTGGGTCCATTGGCCCGCGTAGCGGAAGGTGCTGGCCAGGCCCAGCAGCACGCTGGCGATTTGCTCCTGGTAACCGAGTCGCTGCAGGTCTTCCAGCGACTTCATGTAATACTCGATGGAGCGGGGGTAGTCGTCCATGTAGGCATACACGGCGCCATAGGCATCGTTGACCATGGCGATCAGGTCCTGCTGATTGGACTCCATGGCCACCTGGTAGGCCATTTGCAGCTCCTGCAGTGAGGCGTTGTACTGCTCCAACACGCCACGGGTAAAGGCCAGCTCCTGGACCGCGAACACGTACAGGCGCCTGGCGTCGATAGTCAACGCCTGTTCCGCGACGTCGGTGAGAATCTCGATGCCGCGGCGCAGTTCGCCGTTGCGAATCTCGATGATGCCCGCATAGGTATGCAGCCACAGCACCAACTCCGGGGTGGCCCCGGACAGCCGGGCGCCGCGGGCCAGCTCCACGTCGTTCTGGAACTCCTCGTACATGAACAGGGCGTTGTGGGCCTGGGCGCGCCGCAACAGGTACCAGAGCTGGGTTTCACCGTCGGCGTTATCGTACGCCGCCTGGGCCTGCTGCAATTGCTCGAGAATGCGGGCCGGTTGGCGGTGTACCTCCTGCTCCATGGCGATCAGCTCACGCCGCAGGTTCTGGGCGTCCAGCTGCGCGAATGCGGCGGGCGCCGCCAGCAGGCAAAACAGCATCAGTGGGAAGAGTCGAGAGCGTCGGTAGTGCACGTTGTTCAGCTGTTCTTTGTGTGACCGGCCCCAGGCCAGCCACGGGTGGTGGTGGAGTGAGCGCTGCAGTGTACCGAGCGCGCCGCCGCCGGGCTAACAACCGCGTTTCGCTTATGGTGTCACGGCTGTTCCCGACTTCGCAAATGCGCGACCTGGGCGGTCGCGTTATCATGCCCCGCTCAATTTTCTCGCCGAATCCCAGGACACGCCCCATGACTGCTGAAAACCTTGTTCTCCTCGACATCCACGACAGCGGTGTTGCCGTGGTGACACTCAATCGCCCCACCGCCATGAACGCCCTGAGCGGCGCCCTGCGCAATGAGCTCTACGAGGTCATGCAAACCATCAGGGCCAACGAAGCGGTGAAGGCCGTGGTGCTGACCGGTGCCGGCGACAAGGCATTCACAGCGGGCCTGGACCTGAAAGAGCTGGGCAGTGAGGGCAACGTCGGTAAGGAGGCGACCGACACCGACCCGCGGGTAAACCCCGTCAACGCCGTGCGCAGCTGCGGCAAGCCCGTGGTCGGCGCCATCAACGGTGTGGCCATAACCGGCGGCTTCGAAGTGGCGCTGGCTTGCGACATCCTGGTAGCGTCGGATCGCGCGCGCTTTGCCGACACCCACGCCCTGGTCGGCATCATGCCGGGCTGGGGCCTGTCCCAGAAACTCTCACGCACGGTTGGTTTGGCACGGGCCAAGGAGCTGTCCTTCACCGGCCGCTTCATCAATGCGGCCACCGCCCTGGACTGGGGCCTGGTGAGCCAGGTGGTCGCGCCCGAGGCGCTGCTGGACACCGCCCTGGCGCTGGCTGAAGACATTGCCTTTGTCGATCCGGCGTTCCTGGCCGCCTATGGTGAGCTGATCAGCAGTGGTTACAGCATGGGCTTCGAGGACGCCCTGCGCCACGAACACCAGGTATCCTCCGTGGCCAACGCCGATGTCACCGCCGGCGATATCGAGAAGCGCCGCGAGGCGGTGATGGCCCGTGGCCGGGCGCGCCAGTAGCGACGGGGGCAGGTATCAGGTCTTGAGTGGTCCGCGGGCAATGAGCGTACGCCGGTAGCTCTCCGCGGTCATCTCCACATGCCACTGCTCAAAGCTGTTTCGCTCCAGGTCTTCATAGGCCTGTAGCACCGCCTCGTTCACTTCCGGGTAGGCGACGTGTCCCCAGGGGCACTCCCGGCGGTTGAAGAAGCAGGCTTCCAGTGACTCGGGCCCGGGATTGCAGCGCGGATCTGACACCCGGCCGCGAAATCCCACATAGATCTGGTTGAGGAAGGTGAGGGTGCCCAGCATATAGAAGTGCAACTGGTCGGGATCGATCACCAGCCCCGCCTCTTCCTGCAGCTCCCGGGCGGCAGCCACGCGCAGGGGTTCGCTTTGCTCCACATAGCCGCCGGGAATGGCCCACAGCCCCTGCTTGGGTGGAATCGCCCGCCGCACCCATAGCAGGCGGTCCTCATGGGCGATAAAGGTCGTGGCCACGATGGTCGGGTGGTCGTGGTGAGCCTGCTGGCAGCGTTCACAGTAGCCGTGGCGTCGGTGTTCATCGGCAATGCGATGCGGCGCCAGCGGGTGGCCGCAGTCCGGACAGAAGCTGCTGTTGGGCATGGTCATGAGGCCACTATAAAGCAATGTTGGCGCCCCCGAATGACGCCGGCACAGCCGCCGGCAAAACGGCTTCGGCTGTGACTGTTAAACTTGGGGTTTCGAGGGGTCCAAACAGACCCCGCTGTAGTATCAACATCGTGCTGACTATGAAACCAATAAAAGGCATCGCGGCCGCCGCAATAGGCCTGTGTGTGCTGTCCCTGCCGACCCTGGCCCAATCGCCGGTGCCGGTGAGCGCCACTGAGGTTACCCGCCGCGAGATCTTCCGCACCGTGCCCATGACCGGCACGGTGACATCGGAACGCAGCGCCCGTTTGTCCGCTGCGACCAGCGGCCTGGTCCACGTGCTCAACGTGGATGCCGGTTTTCAGGTGCAGCGGGGCGAGGTGCTGCTGGAGCTGGACCCGGAGCTGACCGGACTGCAGCTCGAGGCCGCCGAGGCCCGGGTCAAGCAGGCCCGCAGCGAGTTGGCAGATGCCAGGCGCCGGCTGGAAGAGGCAAAGGAACTGGTGCCCAAGGCCAGCATTGCCGAGAGCACGGTGCGCGACCGGGAAGCGGAAGTGGCGCTGGACGAGGCCGCCCTCCAGCAGGCATTGGCCGAGGCGGGTTTTCAGCGCGCCCTGCTGGAGCGCCACCAGGTGCGGGCCCCCTTCGACGGCGTAGTCAGCGCCAAGCTCAGCGAGCTGGGTGAGTGGGTCAGCCCGGGCCAGGCCGTGTTTGAGCTGGTGGCCATTGATGCCATACGCCTGGATTTTTCAGTCTCAGAAGATTTCCTGCCGGCCATCGCCCCGGGTGGTCGCGTCGGTTACACCCTCAATGCCCGGCCCGGCGACACCTTTGATGGCGAGGTGGCCACCGTAGTGCCGGTGACCGACCGCAATGCCCGCACTTTCCTGCTGCGGGTGCGCCCCACCGGCGACCAGCCGCTGTTGCTGCCGGGGATGTCGGTGACGGCCACCCTGAAACTGCCCACTGGCCGCGACGGCCTGGTGGTGCCCCGCGACGCACTGCTGCGCTACCCGGACGGCCGCACTGTGGTGTGGACCGTGGGCGATGACATCGTCTCGGAGCACCGGGTGCAGACCGGCCTGCAGTTCGACGGCATGGTAGAGATACGCGGTGGCGTCGATGCAGGAGACCGCGTCGTGGTCGAAGGCAATGAAGCCTTGCGCGATGGCCAGGCGGTGGACGTGCGGGCTCCCGTCGCCGTCTCCACCCGGGGCGGCTAGACCGTGTTCGAGCGTATCGTAAAGCACGGCACGCTGCTGTCGGTGGCGGTGCTGATTTTCTGTGTGCTGGGTATCGTCGCTGCCCTGCGTATCCCGGTGCAGATGATCCCCGACCTGGATATCCGCGTAATCAGCGTGCGCACCAGCTGGCCTGGCGCCACGCCCCAGGATGTCGAGAAAGAAATCCTTATCGAACAGGAGGAGTACCTGCGTACCCTGCCCAACCTGTCGCGGATTATCGCCACCGCCAGTAGCGGGGTGGCCGAGATCGAGCTGGAGTTTCCCTTCGGCACCGACATCACCGAGATGCTGATTCGCGTCAACAATGCCCTCAGCCAGGTGCCGTCTTACCCGGAGAGTGTCGACGAGCCGCGCATCTACGCCAACTCCTTCTCGAACAACTCTTTCATGTTCTTCATCGTTACGCCGCTGCAAGGCAACCCGCGGCAGCTCGACATGGACCTGGTGCGGGACTTCATCGAAGACAACGTCAAACCGCGCCTGTCGCGGGTGCCCGGCATCTCTGAGGTCAACGTCTGGGGCGGGGCGGAGCGCCAGGTGCAGGTGCTGATCGACCCGGCGCGGCTGGCCCAGCGGGGCTTAAGCCTGCAGGACGTGCGCGACGCGATCCGCAGCCGCAACCGCGACAGCTCTGGTGGTGAGGTGGAATCCGGCAAGCGCCAGTACCTGCTGCGCACGGTGGGTCGCTTCGACGCGGTGGATGAACTCCAGGACCTGGTGCTGTCGCGGCGCGGGGATTCGGTGATTCGGCTTGGCGATGTGGCCCAGGTGCAGCTCGATCATTTTGAGAAGCGCTCGGCGGTGGCCTTCAACGGCCGGCCGGGGCTGATGATAGCGCTGCGCCGCCAGAGCGGTTCCAACGTTATCGAGATCAAGCGCGCGGTGCTCGATGAGCTGCCGCTGGTGAACGCCCAGGTGCTGGAGCCGGCCGGGCTGTCCATGGAGCTGATGTCGGACGATGTGCGCTACGTTAGCGACTCGGTGCGCAACGTCTGGAAAAACCTGGCCCTCGGCGCGCTGCTCGCCACCCTGGTGATGTACCTGTTCCTGCGCTCGGTGCGCACCACAGTGCTGGGAGTGGTGGGCATACCGATCTGCATTATTGTCGCCTTCCTGGGCCTGCTGCTGGCCGGGCGTACCATCAATGTGATTTCCCTGGCGGGTATAGCCTTCGCCATCGGCATGACCCTGGACAACAGCATCGTGGTGCTGGAGAGCATAGAATTGGAACGGCGCCGCGGAGCCAGTCGTCTGCGGGCGGCAGTCGACGGGGTGGGCAAGGTCTGGCCTGCGGTGTTCGCCTCCACTATGACCACGGTGCTGGTGTTTATTCCGGTGGTGTTTGTCGAGCAGGAAGCCGGGCAGCTGTACTCGGATATCGCCATCGCGATTTCTGCGGCCATCCTCGCGTCAATGCTGGTCGCGATCACCGTGCTGCCGACGGCTTCCGCCAACTTTGCGCCTGCGACGAGCAGGCAGTCGGCAGCTTCCCCGCTGCGGCATTTCACTCTGCGTGTTGTCGCGAAGCTGCTGGCCACGCCGCGGCGTCGATATACCTGCGTGGGCCTCACCGTGGCCATCAGCCTCGGCGTGATTGTGCTGCTGACACCGGCGGCCGAGTATTTGCCAGAGGGTGAGGAACCCAAGGTGTTTGCCAGTATGAGCGCTCCGCCCGGCTACAACCTGCCGGCCATGCAGGCCATCGGCCGCGAGATTGAAGCCTACTTCCTGCCCCATGTGGGCACTGACCCGCGTGCCTTCCAGCGCGGTGAGTCACCGGTGCCGGCGCTCAACTATATGAACCTGCGAGTGCAGGCCAGCGGGCTGCGGATTATTTCGGAACCCACCGACCACGGTGACATCCAGGCGCTGATGGATGTGATCACCGCCAAGTATCGCGAATACCCGGGGATGCGCGCCTTTGCTGCCCGCGGCTCGATCATCTCCAGCAACGACGGGGGCACCCGCAGCATCAATCTGGACATCGGCGGGTCCAAGCTGGAAGACATCTACCGGGTTGCTTTGGCGGCCTACCGCCGCGCCGGCGAGGTGTTCGAGAATCCGCGCCTGCAAAGCTCGCCCTCATCCCTGACCCTCGCGCAGCCGCTGGTGGAGCTGCGGCCGCACTGGGAGCGTGCCGCCGAGCTGGGGCTGACCGCCGACAGCCTGGGTTTTACCGTGGCGGCGCTGACCGATGGCGCCTACGTGGATGAGTTTTTCCTGGAAGATGACAAAATCGATATCTACCTGTACAGCGACGTGGGCCAGGGCGCCGAGCTCGACAACCTGGCGCAGCTGCCGGTGTTCACTCCCAATGGCGCGGTGCTGCCGCTGGGCTCACTGGTGTCCATCGTAGAGACGGTGGATACCAGCAGCCTGCGCCGCGTCAATGGTCGTCGCACAGTCACCCTGAACATTATTCCGCCACGCAGCATCGCGCTGGAAACCGGCGTCGCCCGGGTCCAGGCTGAGGTGGTGCAGTACCTGCGCGAGCGCGGTGAGATACCGGCCGGCGTGGAAGTGGACATCACCGGCGCCGCCGACCAGCTCGACGCCACCCGCGAGGCGCTGTTTGGCAACTACGCGGTGGCCATCTTCACTATCTATTTGTTGATGGTGGCCATATTCACCCACTGGGGTTACCCGCTGCTGATCATGACCTCGATTCCGCTGGGCATCGCCGGCGGCATTGTTGGCCTGGCGGTGCTGAACGGTGTGGGCGCATTGCTGCCCATGTTTGGCATACCGCGGCTGGTACAACCCTTCGACATGATTTCCATGCTCGGCTTCCTGATTCTCATGGGCACGGTGGTAAACAATCCCATCCTGGTGGTGCACCGGGCGGTGGACAACCTGCGAGAGGGTACGGAGTCGGTAGTGGAAGCCGTACAGGAAGCGGTGGAAGCGCGGCTGCGGCCGATTGCCATGTCTACCATCACCACGATTTGCGGCCTGGCGCCGCTGGTGTTGATTCCGGGTGCGGGTACCGAGCTCTATCGCGGTGTGGGCGCCATCGTCATGTTCGGTATTCTCGGCGCCGCGCTGGTCACGCTGACCATGCTGCCGGCGCTGACGGTAATCGTATTGGAGTGGGGCCGGCGCCTGGCGCCGGCCGCGTTCTCACCGAGCGCTTCAGGGCGTATACCAGATGGGTGAGGTGTAGGCTCGCTCCTGGGTGGTCATGGGCACTGCCTCGGAGGGCATCTCTACACCAAAACGCGCTGCTTCATAGGCGGTCCAGCGCGGGGTGGGAATCTCCAGCACCCGGGCGTAGTACACTGCCGGCTGTGCCGGGTCGAAGTCGGGATCAGTCCACACCTCCATCAACTCGGGGCTGCCGATGGTATTGGTCCAGGTGGCGTTGGCCACGTCCACGGTATTGCCCACCGCCGGCAGCTTGCCGTCCGCATCGGGCTCGCGGTCGCCTGACCATACCACGTCGTAGACTTTCTCCTGCTGCCTGCCGCGCTTGTCCAGCCAGCCCTTCACTATCTGGATGCGATCGAGGTTGCCGGAGTGGGGGTCCCGCAGGGCCGCCACGATAAAGCTAGGCGCAGCATCGGCCTTGCGTGGCGGCAGGTCGCCGCCCATCGGTACCCCTTTCAGATAACCGGCGTTGGCCGGCAGCCGGCTGCGGGCGTCCGCCTCGTTGAACTCCCAGCCGCCAAAGAATCGCACCATCATGCGCGGCCCGGTGGTAGCGTAGGTCTCCTTGCGCATCATGGCGTCGAACAGCGCCTCCCGGGTGTTCTCCGTGGCCCACACGCCCTGGTAGCCGGAGGCCACCATCGACCAGCCGGGGTACTCGTTGTCGTCAACCTTGGCCATGGGGTGTTCGGCACGCGCCGGGTTGGGCTCGGCGCCGGAGTGCTTGCCGAAGAAGTTTTCCTCTTCCACTGCGGCCAGGCCCGTGTGGCTGTCGGTAGCACCTACCAGTCCAAACTTGTAGGGGTTGGTGCCGAACTTGTCTTCCAGCATCAGGCCCATCTGCAGTGCATTGCGGGCGTACTCTCCAGGCAGCATTTTGTCGCTCTTCAGCTCTGACAGGTCGAGATTGCCCACCGCCCAGGTTTCGTAGTCGGCGAACTCGTCGTCGGGTGAAAGAACGGGGTGAGTCTCACCGTCGCCCTTGATTTGGGTGACCTCATAGAGCGGCTCCCAGCGGGCCCGAGCCTCCACATACTCTTCGTTCACACGCCGGCCAGTGTAGGTGCGCGATTCCGGGAACATCCAGCCGTTGGACATATTGCCGTTGTGGGCGATGGCCAGCATGCGGCCGCCGGTCTTGTCCTCGTAGGCGTCCATCCAGTCCCACAGGTCGACCGGGTCGGGGCTGCCCAGCGGTGGCAGCGTGGTGTAGGGCTCCACTCGGCTGGCCTTGTCAGCGCCGTCGCGGTAGACCACCACCCGATGCAGGTTGAAACCCTTCTCGGTAGAGGTCCATTCATAGCCGATAAAGGCCGTGAAGCTGCCCGGCTGATTGTAGGCCTCAGCGGCGTCGATGGTTTCCTCCCAGGCATCAGCGTAAGCGTCGCTACCGGGCAGCGAGGCCAGCGCCGGCGGGAAGTCGTTGGCAGAAAAGCGGGTGATGACTTCCACCGCCGCCTGTACCGCTGTCTGCCCACCTTCCTGGATCATGTCGTACCAGCGCCTGCCCGTGGGGTCCGCTAGCAAGGCGGGTTCGCCAGCCATTAATCGCGGGAAAAAACCCATATTGTCGGAGTGGTCGGCCACCACCAGGAAATCCAATGGTCGCCCCAGCTTGACCTGCTGGCCGGTGGAAGACATCAGCTCCTCACCCCTGGCGAAGCGGTAGGCATCCACCGGCCGCAACCGTGCCCCGAACGCGCCGGCATCCATGGACAGGCCGGTGTGCAGGTGGGTGTCGCCCCAGAACACCTGGGTCGGGAAGTTGCGCCCCGCATAGGGCGAATAGTGCTTCTGGCCGGGATAGGCCCTGATCAGTGCTTCCTCTGCGGGTATCGGTTCCTGGGCCTGGCCGGTCAGGGACAGAGTGAGCAGGGTACCTGCGATCAGTGAGGCGAGTCGATTTGCGGGCATGGTTTCCCCTCCTGGTAACCACGATTTTTGTAGGTCTTTAGGAAGTCTAGCCGGCCTTTGCCTCAGCACCAACTAATCCGCTTCTCTTGCCCAGAGGAAGACCGCATAGGTAAGGCCAATCGACAGGGGAGTGTCGAGGAAGGTGGTATAGGTCAGCCAGTCATCTTCGGAAAAGGCCACGGCAACTCCGTAGTTGAGTCCCGCCATCAGCAGGCCGACGGCGCCCATACCGGCAGCGACGCGCTGCGGCACGATGGTGAAAGGCAGGTAGCGCTGAATGCGCGCGCCGAAGAATTCACCCTTGCGAAACAGGCCGTCGGCAAACATCAAGCCGGTGACCAGCAGCCCCAGCACGGTACTCTTTATCTGCACCATGAATTCGCTCTGGAAGGCCAGCGAGAAGCCGGCCGAGATCAGCAGCATGACGGTGCCAAATACGGCGAAGCCACCCAGCAGGTCCACCGTCACGAAACGCTGTGCCAGCACCAGCGCCAGGCCTGCGGCAGCGCCGATGAGCGCCGCGCTGGAAAGATCGCCGGTCAGTTTGCCCGCCGCGAAAAACAGCAGCCCGAGGCCAATGTCTGCATAGACCGAGTACTTGGTTTCCGCCCAGCGGTCTTGCTGGGCGCGGTATTGCTCGGTGCGTCCGGGCTTCGGGCCGTGCTTGCGCTCGCCGCTGTGAATGTCCCGGCCCGGGTGGCTTTCGTGTATCAGTTCGCCGCCCACATAGACACGGATGCCCACTGACCAGAAACTGAAGTAGCCCACTTCCACCCGCAGCCGTGCGCCGCTGCCTTCCAGCACCTGCTCGTGCACCTGGGTGCGAATGCCTTCTGCGGCGACATAGGATTGCTCATCCAGTAGTTCGCCATCGCAAAGCAGGCGGGAAGTGACAGAATTGAACGTGCTGACCACCTCAACCCGCCAGGGCTGGCCGTTGAGCTGGAATTCTCGTTGATAGGTGTAGAGCTTCATGGCCCTGGCAATCCCTTGCTCGGCGCTACGGGGCGTTGCTGCCAGGCTCGGTATTGGACAGCGACGCGTGGCCGGTGCGCTGAGGGTAGGCCAGGGGCGGGCAATTGACAATGCGTCGTGCTAGTGGCCGTCTCCCTTGCGGCGCAGCACGCAGCCGAAGCTGCCGACCGCCCAACTGCCGGAGCCGTTGCTGGCCACCGCTTGCAGGGTATGGGTGGTGGGCGTGGTTTCCGGATCCCAGCGCAGCCTGCCGTCGCGATCCGTCACCGAGCGCAACACCGTGCCGTGGGAGCCGACGCATATCGCTTCCGCGCCGTCGATGGCCAGGCCGTGCAGATCGCTGCGCACGCCGGTGAATTCCTGGTGCCACTGCTGGTCCGCGAAACGAATCAGTTTGCCGGCCAGGCCGCACAGCAGCAGCGAGTTCAGCCCGCGCCCGGCGACGGCGTACAGATCCTGGTCGGTGCCGGCGCCGAAACTGCGGAAGGAACTGCCGTTCCAGCGCAGCACCAGGCCGCCACCGCCTACCGCCAGCAGGTGGTCGGAGTCCTGGCCCCACAGGCCGTAGAGTTCCTGTTTGACGCCGGTTTCCAGCGTCTTCCAACCCAGCCCGTCGTAGCGCAGGGCGTAGCCGTTGTCGCCCACGGCAAACACATCGTGGGGTCCGAAGCCCTGTATCGCCAGCAGGGCGCAATCGCTGCGCCCGCGGTGGATGACTTCCCAGGACTCACCGTCGTAGTGCATCAGCGTGCCGCCATCGCAGGCGGCGAACACATTGCGCGGCGAGCTGCACCAAAGGTCGTGGATACGCAGGCCGCCGGGCAGCTGTTCCCAGCGCAGCTCATCGCCCTCGATATGGAGCACGTGGCCGGCGTCACCGGCCGCCAGTATGCGCTCACTGTCGAGCACACAGAGCGTGCGCAGAGCGCCACGGATGCCGCCCTCGCTGAGCAGTTGCCAGTGGGGTTCATTGCCTGCCTGAATCGCCGGCGCGGCAGCCTCGGTGGACACCTGGAACAGGCTGCCGCGGTCACCGCAAAACCAGGTCTCACCGCCGTGTCGGTATACGTCGTGCAGGTCGAAGCGCGCCGGGTTATGCAAGTGTTCGATGCCAGTGTCGGACCAATGCAGGGCAAAGCCCTCGTCGCCGCAGATCCACAGGGCGTCGTCCAGCCAGCGAACCCGGCGCAGCCGGGGCAGCGGCGCCTCGGGCGTGATATCCACCACGCCCTCGTCAGAGTACTCAAGCAGGCGACCGCGGAAGCCGCCATCGGCGACGGAGTACTCGCCGCCGACCAGGACGACCCGACCGTCCGGACATTCAGCCATGCTGACCAGCGGGCAGCCGGTGTTGGTCTGCACCGTCTGCCACCGTCCCGCGTCCAGCACCAACAGGGTGCCGGACAGACCGGCTGCCAGCACCCGGCCGTCGGAGAGGGGCAGTACCGCACGCAGGTTGGCGCTGGAACCGCTGTCCATGGCCTCCCAGTGCTGTTCCCGGCGGCGCAGGACCAGGCCGTGGTCGCCGACCGCCCACAATTGATTGTGGCCGTCCGCAGCGATATCAAACAGCGGCAAATTCTCGCGCCCCGCCGCATCTGCACCACCCTGTAGTAGCTTCCAGTCGCCGTCTTGACCACAGTGGTAGAGCGCGCCCAGCCAGCCCACCGCATACAGCTCCCCTTCCACCTCGCAGAGGGCGTGCAGGTTGAGCTGCTCGGGCAGCGTTTGCCAGTGCCAGGCCGAATCCTGCCAGCGACCGATCTGGCCGTCGTCGCCGACGCACAGCATCGGGCCGCTCTCCGTACTCGCCAGTCGCCACAGCACGCCATCGAATCCCGCGTTGTCGTTGGCGACCGGCTGCAAGCCGCGGCGACCAGCATTGAGGTCGCCCAGCAGGCGACGCAACGCGGCGCGACGGCTGATCGCTGGCTGCGGCGCGTTCACGCCAGCATGGCCCGTTGCTGGCTGACCAGCCGTTGGCTGCATGCCTGCGCCAGCTCGGTGAAGATTTGCGCCAGCGGGGAATCGCCGCAGGCTACCGGCACGCCGCTGGCGGCGCCGTTGCCGATATCCGGCGTAAACGGCAGCCGCGCCAGGGTGTCTATGCCCTGTTCGGCGAAACGCGCCGCCTCCGGCGCCGGTGGGAACATGTCGAATTCCCCACCGCAGTGTGGGCAGATGACGCCGGCATGGTTTTCCACCAGGCCGAGAATCGGCAGCTCGGCGTCGAGGCAGTAGCTCGCTGCCTTGAGGCTGTCCTGCAGGGCGATAGCGTCTGCCGACGACACCAGCAGGCTGCTGGTATTGCAGCCCTTGAGGGTATCCGCCAGGGTGATCAGCTCATTGCCGGTGCCGGGCGGCATGTCCACGATCAGGAAATCCAGCACGCCCCAGTCGAAGGAGCCGAGCAGGTGGTGGATGTAGTCGTGCTTGTAGGCATCGCGCCAGACTACCGGCGTCTCGGCATCGTCCAGCATGAATCCCAGCGAGCCGACGCGCAGGGAACCGCGACCCTCGATGGGCAGTTCAGGGGCGCTGAGCCCTGTGCGGGACAGGGTCGAGCGCTGGGATTGCAGGCCCAGCAGGCGCGGCGCATTGGGCCCGTGAATGTCTGCATCCGCCAGGCCCACAGAGTAGCCCTGGCGAGCCAGTGCCACGGCGAGATTGGCCGACACCGTGCTCTTGCCGACGCCGCCCTTGTTGGCCATTACCGGGATGATCCAGTTGATCTTCCCCAGGCGTTCGGACAGTTGCAGGCTGTTGTGACTGGGTTTGTCGAGGTCGCACTGCTCTTCCAGCGGGCAGAAGTTGCAGGCGTGGCCGCGGCCGCAGTCCACCTGCTGGTCACTGCTGCCGATCATCTGCACAGGATCGTTTGCCATATCGAGTTCTCCTCAGCCTTTGGGCTGTGGCGCCAGTGGCACCCAGCCCATGGTCACATGCTTGAGTCCATCCCGTTGCTTACCGTCGCCATCCCAGAGCGCCAGCCCCAGGGCCGCGGACTCCTGCAGGCTTGCCTGCAACTCGCCGCTCTCATTCAGCTCGCGGGACAACACCAGATTCCAATGGCTGCCGTCGTGATAGCTCTGGGCTGTGAGGCTGCCCTGCTGCAGTTCAGTGGTGGAGCCGAAACCGGCAGCCGCCAGGTTCTGGGGCTGCTCCAGGCCGGCGCGCCAGTACCAGAGATTCACCTGCTGGCCGGGGCCGCCCATCATGAATGAGGTTTGCGCGGCGGCGCCCACCGGGAACTGGACGGCGGCGGCGTCGGCAAAGGCAGTGCGTGAGGTTTGCTGGTCTGCGGAGCTGTCTGCCCAGCGCAGCCGCAGGTACAGCCGTTCACTGCTGCGGGCGGCCTGCAGGCGCACTGGTCGCGGTGGCGTATCAGCCTGGTGGCGCAGCTGCACCGAGGGATGCACCGGCGGCGCCAGCGTCAACTCTACCTGGTAGGCAGGGGCCCGGTGCCAGTCGGTGCTAAGCGGGCTGGCAAAGTCGCCGCCATCGCTGTCCAGCCAATAGGCGGTCTCACCCAGCGGCAGCGGCATTGCCGCCGGCTCCGGTGGTGTCTGTGCGCCGCAGCCTGGCAGGGTGAGGAGTGCAAGCAGGAGTAGGATTCTTGTCATGATGCTAGTCCCAGAGATTGACCGCCGTGATACGGGCGGCATGCTCATCTTGAGCGCTTGGGGTGTGTTGGTTGCGTAGGCCTGATGCGCAGCGCAGGATGCCTTGGGCCAGCGCGCGGTAGAGGGTTTCCGGCGCCTGCTGTTCGATCGCTTCAGTCAGTAGTGTTAGCAGCGGCAATAGCTGCTGCTCGATAAAGTCCGCCTGGGCCTGGCGATAACCGTCGATACAAGCGCTGTCCTTGCTGCCGGCCTCAAGCTGACACAGCCAGCAGAGGAACTCGAGCTGGCATACCAGGTGGTCGGGCAGTTCGGTGTGCTCACCTTCCAGCGCCGCCGCCAGTCCGAAGTGGCGATACCAGCTGGAGTAGCGCAGCAGCAGTTCCGGTCGGCTGTGCTCGCCACACAGCTCGCCGTATTCGCCGGCGTTGAGGTGCACCCGGGGTCGCCCCCTGCGGCCGACCTGGAACAGGTCAATGTAGGCGGCTTCCTGCTCCGGAAACTGCAGGTCGGTCTGGATGAGGGGCAGCGCCTCAGAAAAGCCTGCAAGGGCAGAAGCCTGCAACAGGCGGCCCAGTTCTCCGCTCTGCAGCTCCGCATGCCATTCTGCCCGGGGGTGGGCAAAGCCAAGGGCGGCCAGTTGGAAGAAGCGTGCGCGGGCCAGCGGCGTGCTCGAATCGTTCATGGCATCAGTCCAGCTTGAACATATCGGCGTGCTTGTAGGCGATCAGCGTGTCCATCAGCTCGCTGTCCTCGCCGCGGCGCTTCTTCTCGCGCTCGCTCTCCAGCGTGTCCAGCGCAGCGCGGACGCCGTCGCCAAACAGGCTCTCCAGGTAGGACAGCGGGATGCGGTCGTCTTCCGCCGCGGTGCCGTCGGCATTGAAGGCATCCGGCGCGGTGGGCGGTACATAGAACACGTTGGGCTCGGTGCGCCACTCCGGGTGCAGGGGCAGGGCCACCTTGTACTTGTCGACCAGGGTATGTACCGGCCCGTCGGTGTCGTCCCGGTAGCCGATCCAGCGGATACGTCCCACACACTGCTGTGCACAGGCGGTGGGCAGGCCCTTTTCGATGCGCGGGTAACAGAAGATGCACTTCTCGGACTTGGACAGCTTCTCGTTGAAGTACACCTTTTTGTAGGGGCAGGCGGTGACGCAGTAGCGATAGCCGCGGCAGCGCTCCTGATCAATAAGCACGATGCCGTCTTCCTGGCGCTTGTAGATGGCGTTGCGGGAGCAGGCCGCCAGGCAGGCCGGGTTGGTGCAGTGATTGCAGATCCGCGGCAGGTAGAAGTGGTAGCTGTTGGGATACTCGCCCTCGCCCTCGTCTTCGTCCCAGTTCGGGCCCCAGCTCGGTTTCACATTGGGGCGCAGCCAGGGGTCGGTGCCGGTCATCAGCGCATCTTCGTAGTTGTACTCCCAGGGCTCGCCGTAGTCCTCGGCGCTGGGCAGCTTGCCGGCCTTGAGCTGGCCGCTCTCGTCGAAGCCGCCGCCGCTGACCTCGTAGTAGCGCGGGTAGCCGTCGCCGGGCTTGGTTTCGACATTATTCCAGTACATGTATTCGCGGCCGTTGCGGTTGGTCCACTGGGTCTTACAGGCCGAGGTACAGGTGTGGCAGCCGATGCACTTGTTGAGGTCCATCACCATGGCGAGCTGTCTGCTGGTCATTGTTCAGGCCCTCCTTACACGCGGTCGGCGCGTTCAATGTCGACGCCGGATTCGTTGGATAACTGGTTGGGGTTCCAGCGGAACAGGCTGAACTTCAGGTGGCCCCAGTCGCCCACCAGCTCCAGTGGCTGAATCAGGGTAGCCACGACGTTGTTGAGCCCCTTGCGCTCGCGCATCTGGTGCGGCTCCCAGGCGTGTTCCATCATCACCTGGTTGTCGCGCACCGTGGGGGTGACCTTGGCCTGGGCATAGAACTCGCCGAGGGCGTTGAACACCCGTACCTGATCGCCGTCGGCCACACCTTTGGCGTCGGCCATGGCCTGGCTGATGTAGACGTTGGGCTCGCCGCGCTGCAAACGCATCATGTACTTGTTGGAGCGCCAGGTGGTGTGGATGCCCCAGCGCGTGTGCGGCGTGTAGAAGGTGTAAGGGTAGCGGGAGCTCTCCGGCCCCGCACCCAGCCGTGCGGTGGGCACGGAGGATTCCAACTGCTGGTACCAGGGGTGGTCGCAGTAGAAGGTGATGCGGCCACTGAGGGTCGGGTAGGGGACCTTGTCTTCGGTCTGCCGCTCCCAGGCCTGCACCGGCTTGTTGGGCGCCACCTTGGCGCTGGGCGGCGAGGGGCTGTTCCACATGGACAGGAAGCCCTTCTCGACGCCTTCCTCGAAGGACTGGCCCTGGAACTGGGGCGCGTTCTCCACCAGGAAGCGCACTTCCTCGCGGGCATCCATGATCTTGCCGCCCATGGTGTAGTCGTCGTGAATGGTGTGCAGGTCGCGGGTAAAGGGGCCGTCCTGGTAGGACTGGATGCCGCGGGCCAGGGCGCGTTCCTGGATCTTCTTTGTCAGCAGCACGAAGATATCCCACTCCTGCTTGCCCTCGCCGATGGGTTTGACCGGCGCGGTGAACAGGTTGCCGAAACGGTGCAGCGGGGTCATGCGGATATCCCAGCCCTCGTAGTGGCCGGAGCCCGGCAGCACGTAGTCGGCGTATTCTGCGGTGGAGTCCATGCGGATATTGATGTTCACGAACAGCTCGGAGAACTTCTCCAGCAGGCGCTCCCGGTAGTGGGGGCCCTTGTTGCGGGCGAACTTGTTGTCGGCCATCAGGATGGCGCCCTTGATGCCGCCGTACACCGGCATCAGGCCCTTGCCGGTAACCTCTTCGATCATGGCCTGCATCTCTTCCACGTCGAAACCGGCGCGGGCTTTCAGGCGTTCGTTGTCGTAGTGCTGGCGCGCCTCGATAATTTTTTCACCGTGCACGAACTCGCCCAGGCCGCCGGCCTCGAAGCGCGGCATCTTGCCGGTCTGCATGAAGCCGAGTACGTAGGTAGATTCCCAGCCCCAGTCGGTCCAGGGGCTCCAATAGCCGCCGCGGGCGCCGTTGTGGCCGGTCAGGGCGCACATCAGAATCTGCGCCCACTGGGTATAGATACCATTGAGCATCTTGGCGGAAGCGAAGCCGGATAGAATCACCGCCTTTTTCGCCCCGGCAAAGGCCCGCGCTTCCTCGCGGACGATGTCCGGGTGGATGCCCGTGGTCTCCTGGGTGGCCTCGGGGGAGAACTTGCGGGCCTCTGCGCGCATGTGCACGAAGGCCGGTTGCACGCTGATGCCGTTCACCTTGAAGCCGCCTTCCAGTGCGGGAGTGATCGCTCCCAGCGCCAGGGTCTTGTCGGCACTGCCCATGGAGCCGGGTGCTTTGCTCGCCCGGTTGGCGGCGCTATCCCAGAGGTAGAACACCTCGTCGCTGCCGCCTTCCTCGATATCCGATTCGCGCAACAGCTTGCGGTTGTCATCTCGCACAAGCAGCGTCAGGTCAGTCTGCTCCCTGACGAAGTCCCAGTCACACAGGTCTTCCTCGAGGATGGTGTGCACCATGCTCATGTAAAGGAAGGGGTCGGCGCCGGCCTGGACGTTGAGCCAGCGGTCGGCGTGGATGCTGGTGGGGTTGTAGTCCGGCGTGGTGGTCACCACCCGGGCGCCGTTGTACTTGGCTTCCCAGACATAGTGTGCATCCGGGATGCGAGTGGCATTCAGGTTCAGGTAGGACAGCAGCAGGTAGTCGCAATCGAACCAGGCGTCGGAGGTGGCGTTCTGCAGCGGGTCCCCGTAGGCCAGGTGTTGCCCGGACTGGCCGTCGCCGACATCGGTCATGCCGTCTTCGTGGATGCCGCCCATTAGGCTGGCGAAGCGCAGACCCGCCGCCAGCTTGCCGTTGGAGACAATGCCGGTGCCGGTGTGAGTCATCAGGCAGCCGGGGCCGTGTTCCTCGTACAGGTCGATGATTTTGTCGGCAATCTCTTCGCTGGCCTGGTCCCAGGAGATGCGCTGCCACTTGCCCTCGCCGCGCTCTCCCACCCGCTTCATCGGGTAGCGAATACGGTCTGCTTCGTACATGGCCTGGGAGTGGATGGCGCCTTTCTGGCAGCCGCGGGGGTTGGTGTCGGGAATACCCTCGTCGATCTGCGGGTACTGGGCGAGCTGCTCCTCACGCACCACGATACCGTCGCGGGTGATGATCTTGAACGCGCAGTTGCCGTGACAGTTCACACAGTGAGCGGCGTAGCCGGTGACCTCGTGCTCGTACTCCCGCCGGTAGATATCTTCCCAGCCGCGGTAGGGGTAGTCGCTGTTGAGAGTGTCGCCGATCGGCTGCAGTGTGGTCAGTGACCAGGCCCGCGGCGTGGGCAGTGCGCCGAGGCCCGCGCCGGCCAGTGCCGCGCCGCGGAGAAACCGCCTTCTGTTGAGATCAGCCATGCGTTTTCCGTAAATATTATAATAAACGCACTTATTTTAGCTTCAAGGCGTGTGTTTTCAAGTATTTTTTATAATAATAGGCAGAACAATACAGTCTCCTGGGCGTGTGCCTCGCCCTGGAGTCACAACTGGTGAGGATCTGGGCTTGAGGTTAGAATCCGTCGATAACACGCCTGCAACAACAAAACAGAGCAAGGCGACCGGGCGACGGTCGCTGACAGGGGCTACCTTGGCGTCCATCACCGACAGCAGCTTCCCGGATATCTTCGATAGCCTGGCCACGGGCCGGGATTCCTCTGATCGGGTATTGCGCAAGATCATCGAGGGCCTGCTGGACGGGCGCTATCAACCCGGACAAAAGGTCAATGCCCGGCAGCTCTCCGAGGAGCTGGAAGTGAGCATCGTGCCGGTGCGCGAAGCGATTCACATTCTTGCCGGCGAGGGCGTAATCGACCTGACAGCGGGCAAGGGTGCCCGTATCCGCACCCTGAACCGCGACGAGGTGCGCAACTGGTGGGAGATCCACGGCGCCGTCGGCAAGCTGGGTGTCGGCTTTGCGGCCGCCAAGATCAACGCCCATCCGGAGTCTGCCGGCCTGGTAGAGGACGCCATGGAGTTGATCCGTGAGAAGGCCGGCACCCTCGGCGGCTTCGACTTCATCATGGTCTTGCTGCGCTATCACATGGTGATGCATGAGGTGGCGAACATGCCCGAGCTGAACGAGGCCACCCGCCGCCTGGGTATCTTCTTCTGGGCGATATTCTTCCCCGAGTACATCCCCATGCAGGATTACGCGGCGGCCTACGTGCGCAATCACCAGCGGGTCACCGACGCCGTGCTGGCCGGCGACGTGGACGGCGCCACCGCTGCCTACCAGTACCACATCGACTGGTCAGACGCCCTGATCGCCGGGGAGCGGCCCGATCCTGGCGCTCCCTGGATTCACCATCGCAGCGCCTGAGCGCTCCCTACAGATCGACTTCGATGATCCGCGTCTTGGCGGGGCCTTCCTCGTAGGGTGTCAGCATGCGGATATTCAGCTTCAGGTGCTGGTACAGCCACTGTCCGTCCTGGCGCACGTAGCGGTCGTCATAGGTCGCCGACAGCCACAGAGCCTGGCCCTGGAAGACCATGGGCTGCCACAGGTACCACTGGCCGCTGGCCTCATCGCCGTCAATCTCGATCAGCGGGTTTGACACCTGGTGTACCGCGAAGGGCACCAGGTCACTGGATGCCGAGAAGAATTCGTGGATACCCTGGCGGCCCTCGGCGTAGCCGAGAATGCTGCCGTCCCAGATGGCGTTCTCTGCAAACAGGGGTGCGAGTTGGTCCGGGTTGTAGTCGTTGTCACAGGCAGCGGCGTAGCGCGC
The DNA here is from genome assembly GCA_028282105.1 of Halieaceae bacterium. Taxonomy (GTDB): domain Bacteria; phylum Pseudomonadota; class Gammaproteobacteria; order Pseudomonadales; family Halieaceae; genus JANQIO01. The sequence goes on from JANQIO010000232.1 coordinate 42,234, forward strand.
TTTCAGTTGCTTGATGTCCTCGATGTCGATGAGGCGCTGGACCTGTTGCTCCAGTGAAGTCGTCATGGTGATGCTCTCCGTGGTGTTCAGTGTGCCGGCGCTTGCGGTAGGGCCGCGCCCGGTGCAATGCGTTGATGAAAGTCCGTGGCCTGTTCGAAGGCGTGGCCGATGCCGACCAGCAGTGCCTCCTCGCCATGGCGACCGACCAGTTGCAGGCTCAGGGGCAGGTCCTCGCCGGCAAAACCCATGGGCAAGGACAGGGTTGGGTTGCCCGAGAAATTAAACGGCGCCTGGTACAGGACCACCGGGGCCACCGCCTCCGGCGGTATCACCATTTGCGGGGGGAACTCAGCCAGCGCGGGCGGCGGCCCGGCCAGGGAGGGGCAAAGCAGCGCGTCCATGGCGCCGAAGGCGTCGCGCAGCGCGCGGTTGACCCGGCCACGCGCGGTATAGGCCCGTGATACGGCCAGACCGTCCACGCTGTGGCCATGTTCCAGCAGGCTGCGGAATACCGGGCCGTAGTCTGCGGCGTGCTCCGGATAGAGCCCCGCGTGGTGCACGGCGGCTTCGATCGCTGTCAGAGTGAACCAATGCTCGGCGCCTTCCTCGATACCCTGCACGCTCACATCGACAATCTCTGCGCCGAGTCCCGCGAGTGTGTCCGCGGCCTCTGCCAACGCGCTTGCCACGGCCGGATCGACCTGGGCGTTATAGGCGGCATCGATTCCGATGCGCAGGCCCTGGATATCGGCGCCGATGCGGCGGGTGAAATCTTCCTCGGCGGATTGCAGTGAGGTGGGGTCCGCGGGGTCATAGCCGGCGATGGCGTTCAACACCAGGGCAGCATCTTCTACCGAGTTGGCGAGCGGGCCGATGTGGTCCAGGGACTCCGCCAGGGGAAACGCGCCATTGCGGCTGACGCGGCCATAGGTGGGCTTGAGGCCTACCACGCTGTTGGCCGCCGCCGGCAGGCGGATGGAGCCGCCGGTATCCGAGCCCAGTGCCGCGAAGGCCAGGCGCGCGGCGACGGCGACGCCGGAGCCGCTGGATGACACCCCCGCCCAGTGATCCGCATGCCAGGGGTTGACCGGCACCGGCAGATCCGGGTGGTAACCGGAGAGAGCAAACTCGGTCATGTTCAGCTTGCCCAGACAAACCGCGCCGGCAGCTTCCAGCTTGTGAACGGCAGTGGCCGAGCGCTCGGCGACCCTGCCGGCGAGGATGGTTGAAGAGGCAGTCGTGGGTTGGCCGGCGATATCCAGCAGGTCCTTCACCGCCAGCGGTATGCCATGCAGCGGCCCGCGGTCATGACCCGCAGCCAGTTCACTGTCCGCCAGCTTGGCCTGCGCCAGCGCGCGCTCGGTGATAACGCTGTTAAAGGCATGCAGCGCGGGATTCAGCGCGGAAATGCGCTGCAGCATATGTTCGGTCAGCGCCTGAGCGGTGATTTCACCGCTGCGCAAGGCGCGGCCCAGGCTGCTGATGCCCTGTAGTGCAAGCTCTGACATGCTACTTGTCCTCTTATAATAAAAGTAAGCCGCCCGATGATCGGGAGGCTATGTTATAAATTTATTGGCTATTTAAGCGCTAAACCACCGATAAATCCACTTTTATTATAATAAAATGTTGACAAGGGAAGCCCTCGCGTTTAGATTTCGCAAAATATTATAAGATTTGTCGCTGAACGCATAACAACACGGGGTCTTTTTCCATGCCTTTCAAGCACCGCTACCTTGCGCTGGCCGTCGGCGCCACGCTTTCCATCAACGCCCAGGCACAGCTCGAAGAAGTGCTGGTAACGGCACAGAAACGCTCCGAGAGCCTGCAGGATGTCCCTGTGGCGGTTTCGGCTTTCCAGGGCGACCAGCTCGAAGCCTTCGGCGTGGCCGATACCCAGGCGCTGGCCGTCGTCACCCCCAGCCTGGTGTTCAACAACCGGGGCACGGTGGCCCAGCCATTTATTCGCGGCATTGGTACCACCCTGTCACTGCTGGGCCTGGAGCCCAGCGTGGCCACTTATGTGGATGACCAGTACTACTCACGCCCGACGGGTAGCATCATGGAGCTGCCGGATATCGAGCGTATCGAAGTTCTGAAGGGCCCGCAGGGTACCCTGTATGGCCGCAATGCCACCGGCGGCGCGATTCGCGTGATCACCCGCGACCCCACCGAGGAGTTCGAGGCGCGTGTGAAACTCTCCGCCGGCAACTTTGGCTATTTCGGCTTGTCGGGTTACACCCAGGGCGGGCTTACCGACAACCTGTACGCCAACTTCTCGGTACTGCACCGCCAGCGCGACGGCTTCGGCGAGCAGCAAGTGCAGGGCCTCGATGACCTCGACGACCTCGATACCCAGACCTACCGCAGCAAGCTGGTATGGGACGCCAGCGATGCAGTGACCGCCAAGCTCGCAGTGGACTACACGAAACGTGAAGACACCATGGGCGCTGAGACCATCGATGTCACCTCCAGCAAGTCCGTGCTCGGCAGCCTGCCAGGCGCGATCGGCAACAGCTGGGCTGAAGGCCCGGGCCGCTTCCCGCCCTTCGGCAATACCTTTGAGACCGGCAAGGAGCAGGATGAAGTACGTTCCGGTGTCGACGGCGACAACGAAATCGAGATGTTCAATGCCCAGCTGCGCGTCGACGTGCAACTCGATAATGTCATTTTCTCTTCCATGAGCACCTACCAGGACACCGACAGCGAAACCAATACCGCTGACTTCGATGCTTCTGCCGGCGTGTTCTCCGACGTCTACGACGAGGAAAACAACGAAGCCTTCAGCCAGGAGTTCCAACTGGTATCCGACACGGACGGCCCGCTGAGCTGGGTAGCCGGTGTCTATTACTTCGAATCCGAAGGCGACTACCAGCTGACCTTTGACGCGCGCGACCTGGTGGTGGCTGGATTTGAGACCGTAGTGAGCCCGCGCAGCGACCTCGACGTTGAGGCCTGGGCTGTTTACGGCCAGGCCACCTACGCCTTCAACGACGCCTGGTCCCTGACCCTGGGCGGCCGCTACAGCGAAGAGGACAAGGACATCACCGCCGAGTCCCCCAGCGGGCCTATTAGCGATAGCGACAGCTGGGACGAATTCACGCCCACCGCCACCCTGCAGTATGACTGGGACACTGGCATGGCCTATGCCACCTACAAAATGGGTTTCAAGAGCGGCGGTTTTGCCTACCCCTACGTGACCGGCTTCTCGGACGCGTCCGTGGATCAGGAAACCCTCGACATGTATGAGTTGGGTGTGAAGGCCGATCTGCTGGACGACACCCTGCGGGTGAGCGCAGCCGCCTACTTCTACGACTACGAAGACCTGCAGGTGAACCGCAACGCCGGTCTGGTGCCTGGTGTCGGCGTGGTCATCCCGGTAGAAAACGCCGGTGGCGCGGAGGCTTATGGCCTCGACGCAGATATCACCTGGGCGCCGACCGCGGCACTGTCGATTGCCGCCGGTTTCAACCTGATGGATTCGGAGTACACCGACTACCAGGCCACACCCAACGTCTACAATACCACCACCTTCCCCGGCCCCGTGGTGGCGGCGGTCAACTACGACGCCGAGGGTGACGAGCTGATCCGCGCGCCCGGTTTCTCGGGTTTCCTGTCCCTCAACTACGAGTGGCAGCTGGCTGGCGGCGCCTATATGCCGCTGACCGTCACCTACTCCTACACCGGCGAGTACGACTTTGACCTGATCCCGGGTGATGCCAGCAACCGCATCGATGAAAACACCCAGGACAGCTACAGCCTGGTAAACGCTCGACTGGCCTACCACTCTGCCGACGACCGCTGGAGCATCGCCGCCTGGGGTAACAACCTCGCTGACGAGGAGTACTTCGATGAGGTCGTAAGCTTCGCCACCGCGGTGCGCGCCACGGTGGGTGCGCCACGCACCTACGGCCTGGATATCACCTTCAACTTTTGACGTGCGTGGACGCGCTCGCCGTCTCCTGCCGGCGAATGCTTCCTGTCCTCTATCCGGCGCCCCGGCGCCGGCTTTTTTCAAGCCTTTTAGCTGAGAGCGCGGAGTGAACAATGCACGGACTCATGCAGAACTTTCCCTTGCTGGTGCCGAGCCTGCTGGAGCACGCCGAGCAGGTGCACGGCAATGTCGAAATCGTCTCGAAACGACTGGAAGGCGATGTCCACCGCTACTGCTTTCCCGATCTGGCGAGGCGCGCCCGGCAGCTTGCTAACGCGCTGCAGCGACTGGGCGTGGGTGAAGGCGAAGTGGTGGGCACTATTGCCTGGAACGGTTATCGCCACATGGAGCTGTACTACGCTGCGCCCGGGATGGGGGCGGTGTACCACACCATCAATCCGCGCCTGTCCGCTGAGCAGCTCGCCTATGTGATCGCTCACGCCGAGGATCAGGTGGTGTTTGTGGAGGCCATGTTCCTGCCGATGCTGGAGGCCATTGCCGACCAACTGGTGGGTCTGAAGGCGATCGTTGTGCTGTGTGATGAGGATGAGTTGCCGGCCAGCTCGCTACCCGGGGTGCTGGCCTACGAGAGCCTGCTGGCCGCAGAGAGCGACCAGTACCAATGGCTGGAGCTGGACGAGAATCGTGCGGCGGGCATTTGCTATACCTCGGGTACCACCGGCAACCCCAAGGGCGTGGTTTACTCCCACCGCGCGCTGGTGCTGCAGGCCATGAATACGGTGATTGGTCTGGAGCTCAACAGTCGCGATGTGATTCTCCCCATCGTTCCCATGTTCCACGTCAACGCCTGGACTATTCCCTTCTCGGCGGCGCTGCTGGGCACCAAGCTGGTACTGCCGGGCAAGGACCTTGACGGCGCCTCGATTCACGCATTGATGGAGTCCGAAGCGGTGACCTTCTCCGCCGGAGTTCCCACGGTGTGGCAGATGCTCTTTGATCACCTGGAGCAGACCGGGGAGCGGCTGACGACGTTGAAGAAGGCCTGTATTGGTGGCTCGGCAGCGGCGCGCAGCATGCTGGAAACCTTCCGCGACCGCTACGGCGTCGAACCCCTGCACGCCTGGGGTATGACGGAAACAACGTCGATGGGCTCAGCCCCGATCCTCACTCCGGCCGTGATCAGCGCCGGCGACGAAGCGGTAATGGATGCCAAGATGAGCCAGGGCCGAGCGGTGTTCGGTGCCCGGCTGCGCGTCGTGGGTGAGGCCGGGGAGCCCGTCCCCGCTGATGGCGCGAGCTCTGGCCACCTGCAGATCCAGGGCTGGGCGGTGGCACAGGAGTACTTTAAGCGCAGCGGCCGGGACGAATGGACTGACGATGGCTGGTTCGATACCGGCGACATCGCCACACTCGACGCCGAGGGCTACCTGCGGCTGACCGATCGCGCCAAGGATGTGATCAAATCTGGCGGCGAGTGGATCAGCTCCATCGACCTGGAAAACGCCGCCCTGGCGCACCCGGACGTGGCGGCGGCCGCGGTGATCGGGATGCGCCATCCCAAATGGGATGAACGGCCCCTGCTGATAGTGGTGTTGCGCTCCGGCGCCGTGCTGGACCGTGACAGTGTCATGGCAACGCTTTCCGAGCGAGTCGCGAAGTGGTGGCTGCCAGACGATATCCAGGTCGTTGACGCGCTGCCCATTGGCGCCACCGGCAAGGTCCAGAAGAACCTGCTGCGTGAGCAGTTCGCCGACTACCAACTGCCCACAGCTTCCATCCAGCCGGCTGCTGAGCATGGCTGAGCCAGCACGTCAGTTGCAGCTCGATGCTGAGCGCCTGGCCAGCTACCTGGAACGGGAACTGCCCGGTTTCCACGGACCGCTCGAGCTGGAGAAGTTCTCTGGCGGCCAGTCCAACCCGACATTTCGCTTACGGGCCGCCAGCGGCGAGTATGTACTGCGCAGCAAGCCGCCCGGCACCCTGCTGACGTCCGCCCATGCGGTGGATCGCGAATTCGCAGTGCTACAGGCACTGGCGGGGAGCGATGTACCGGTCGCCCGGGCGCTCCACCTCTGCCTCGACGAGAGCGTGATCGGCTCAGTGTTCTACCTGATGGAATTCCTCGACGGACGCATCGTCTGGGACCCGGCCCTGCCAGGCTGGCAACCCGGCGATCGTGCCGCTCTCTACGGCGAGCAAATTGCGGTATTGGCACGCCTGCACCGGGTGGATGTGGATCGGGTGGGGCTCGCTGAGTTTGGCCCAAGGAC